>CAZKBI010000001.1:0-16879 GCA_964551195.1 uncultured Caryophanales bacterium
CGGGGTGGCGGAATTGGCAGACGCACAGGACTTAAAATCCTGCGGTAGGTGACTATCGTACCGGTTCGATTCCGGTTCTCGGCACCATTTTGTCTAAAATAATCAGTGATAAAAACATGCAGTGGCATGTTTTTTCTTAATATTTCCTAGATAGAATCATAAGATATCTTAATATTTTCATCATACTCTCTAAATATTCAACTGCTACTATGTTGATACATACAGTAATACAGATAAAAAAGGAGGGAAGAACAAATGAAGAAGAAAACATTAATTATTGCTTTGGTTCTGATTATTGGTTTGGCACTAGCTATAACACCGGTACTTGCATCAGTAAGTTTCGCAGATTTTCAAGCGTCACAACAAGAGCGAGTCGCTAATGGTAACGGTATGGGTAAATATTTTGCTGGTAAACAACATGCCCTTACTGCGAAGCAACTAGGACTATCTGAGGAAGAATTATATACGGAACGTGTTGCTGGAAAATCAATTCTTGAAATTGCAACTGCTAAAGGAGTATCTGAAACAGAGTTAACTGCTGCCTTAGTTGCTGCCAAAATTGATCAAATTAACGGACTCTACGCTGATGGTGTTATAACACAAGAACGTCAGGAGTTTATGTTATCAAAAGTTGAAGCAAACATTGCACAGAAAATTACAAGAACTGAAATGGGACAACAGAATGCTGGTAACAAAGGTAACAAAATGCAAATGAAGCAGAACTCCCAAGGCCAGTTAGGTGTAGGAAATGGCATGGGTATGGGTGGTAACGGTTTCGGAATGAAGGGAAACTAGAAACCCGAATTAATGAAAGAGATTACCTTATACAGGTAATCTCTTTTTTATGTGTAAAGATTGACATTCAACTTTAGGATTGCTACTATTTAAAGTACGTTTTGACTCGGTAGCTCAGTTGGGAGAGCACCACCTTGACAGGGTGGGGGTCGCTGGTTCGAGCCCAGTCCGAGTCACCATTATCTTAACTTAGTATAGAGTAAAGGAGATTAGTAGAATGGTTGCAATCGCTCTTAGAGTAATTATTTATGTATTATTATTTCTTGTTATTATATATATCATAAAGAATCTGTTTACATCTGATACTCCTACAATGAGAGAGCACGAGCTAACTCGGGAAGCAACTAAGTCATTTGATCAGATTACTTATGCTGGTGGTACTACAACAATCAAGGAAATCAATGTGGTAGGAACACTCCATATTTCTCAAGAGTTAATCGTATTTGATGATGGCAAGAAAAATCTGTTTACGATTATTATCAAGAATATTACTAATAGCTCTGTAGTGAAGATTGATGAGGATGGCAAAAACAAGAGTTACATCCGAATTGAATATCGCAATGAAGATAACGCACCGCGTTCAGTGATGTTACACTCTAACTTTAATGAAGAGTATGCGCAGCGGATAGCAGTTGAAATTAACAGAAGAGTGGCCGTCTAGTTACCGTATAAAAAAATCCCTATCTACTATAACTCAGTAGATGGGGATTTTTTAATTTAAAATAGCTCGGTCAATTGCGAAGCTTTCGCCCCTAACTTCCTCAAAAGCCTTAATTAAATCAGGAATTTTCATTTGCGCTTTCTGGTCTGCATCTAACTGAATAATTATTTCACCTTGGTGCATCATAATTAGACGATTACCAAACCTTAAGGCTTGCTGCATATTATGTGTAATCATTAAGGTTGTTAAATTATTTTCTGAGATAATTTGGTGAGTTAAGTTATTGATCAACTCAGCCCGTTTCGGGTCAAGCGCTGCTGTGTGCTCGTCCAGTAACAGTATTTTCGGTTTAGTAAAGGTTGACATAAGAAGACTAAGCGCCTGTCTTTCTCCACCAGATAGAACGCCTACCTTCTGTTCTAAACGATTTTCTAAGTTTAAGCCAAGAACCTCTAGCGATTTTTTAAAAATCTCTTGTTTCTTATGGTTAATCGCCTTGTTTAGCCTACGTGGTTCACCACGTTTAAAAGCCATTGTCAGGTTTTCCTCGATGGTCATATTAGGTGCAGTCCCCGCCATTGGATCCTGAAAAACGCGACCGATATATTCAGCGCGTTGATATTCCATCAGCTTAGTGATATCTTGCCCATCGATAAAGATGCTTCCGCTATTAATACCATAAACACCAGCAATTGCATTTAATAAAGTTGATTTGCCGGCACCATTTGAGCCGATCACTGTTACGAAGTCACCAGGAGCTAGGTGCAGGCTAATATTAAGCAAGGCTGTTTTTTCATTTACGGTTCCGATGTTAAAGGTTTTGTAAATATTGTTTACCTTAAGCATTTAATCACTCTCCTTTAAATCATCGCTAATTACATTATTAGAAAACTTGTTTCTACCATACTTCATTTTATAACTTTTGGAAATCTGCGGAAAGACTAAAGCTATTACGACAATGATGGCAGTAATTAGTTTCATATCAGTTGGTCCAATAAAAGGTAGATAGATTGCTAAGGCAATTACGAACCGATAGATTATGGCACCGATGATGACAGCAAAGGATGCTCTTTTAATGCTTTTAGAGCCAAAAATCACGTAACCGATGATAACAGATGCTAAACCGATTACGATCATTCCTACGCCCATCTGGACGTCGGCATAGCCTTGGTACTGTGCAAGCATACCACCAGCTAGCCCGACTAGCCCGTTGGACAACATTAAACCAATTATAATTGTAAAATTGGTATTTACGCCGAAGCTTCTGATCATCTTCGGGTTGTCGCCGGTTGCACAGACAGCTAAACCGAAATCAGTTCGTAAAAACCAATCGATAATTTTCTTTATAATAATGATCGTTATTATTAAAGCGATAACAAAAAGCCATTGGTTTAAGTTTAAAATAAGTTTAGTTTCACCAAAGCTGGTGACTAATTTTTCTCGAAGCTCGTGTATTGGTGTGAAGATTGATTCTTTGCGATAGATTGAAATGTTGGCTGTCCCCATAATTTTTAAGTTTATCGAATAAAGCGCGGTCATCGTCAAGATACCGGCTAAGAGTCCGTCAATTTTACCTTTAGTGTTAAGCAGGGCAGTTACCAATCCAGCGAGCGCGCCACCAAGAAAAGCGAAAATCAACGACAGAAATGGATCAACGCCATTTATTATCAACAAAGCAGAGATAGCAGCTCCCATTGGGAAGCTACCATCTACTGATAAGTCAGGAAAATTTAATATCTTAAAAGAAATAAATACTCCTAAGGCCATTATTGCATAAATTAAACCCTGCTCCAGTGAGCCAATTACAATACCCATCTAAACACTCCTATGATGTATATATTTATTCGATTATTTCGTCAGCACGCTCCAATAAGCTTAAAGGGATTGTTACACCCATTCTTGCAGCAGCAGATTTATTAATAGTTAGCGTCATATTTTTCTGCGACTCAACTGGCATTTCAGCTGTTTTAGCTTCACCTTTTAGAATTTTAACAGCCATTTCACCTGTTTGGAAACCAAGCTTATAGTAATCAAGTCCGAAAGTAGCAATTGCACCATTTCTCACAGTATCACTTTCGCCAGCTATCACTGGAATTTTATTAGCTTCAGCGACAGTTAGAATAGCACCTAAACTAGCTACTACAGTGTTATCAGTTGGAATATAGAAGGCATCAATTTTCGTCGCTAGGGAATCAGCAGCCTGTTTAACCTCAGATGTATTCGTTATTCCAGCAAGTTCAAATCTGAACCCAAGCTCAGCAGCGTAGGATTGTGCGATTTTCACTTGTACCTCAGAGTTTGGCTCACCAGTATTATAGATAATACCAACTACTTTGACTGGTGGGTCGATTTCCTTGATTAAGGAAAGCTGCTCTTTAATTGGGTTCATATCTGTCGTGCCAGTAATATTTCCACCTGGATGTTCGTAGGAATCAACCAAACCTGCTTCTATAAGGTCAGTTACTGCAGTTACAACAATTGGGATCGTACTTGTCTGTTGCGCAATTGATTGTGCAGATAGCGTTGCAACAGCTAACACTAAATCCTTTTTGTCGTTAACAAATTTCTGTGAAATGGTTGTTAGTGTATCACGGCTATTTTGTGCATTCTGATAATCTATTTTAATGTTTTTGCCATCTTCGTAGCCATTTTCTTTCAAAGCAGCAATAAATCCTAATCGAGCCGCATCAAGTGCGTCATGCTCAATTATTTGAATAATGCCAATCTCTTGGATCTCTCCAGAGCTGTTATCAGGTTCTTCGTTTGTTGTGTCGCCACAGCCGACAAGCATTCCTGCAGCTATTAATAGAATTAAAACAAATAGTATACTCTTTTTCATCTTTTCTCCTCCACCCTTGCACCTTGTCGCTTTAACGCGACAAAGGATTATTCGTAGTTTAACAAGTGTCAAACATAATGTCAACATATTTTTTTAGAAATATACTACTTAGCACCGTGAACTAACTAATAAGTTAGAAAATTCAAATTATTGTTTAATTATAATCATTCCTAACTGCTATCTAAATGGTTTTGTGATAAAATTACAGTATAGAGTAAGAATGAGCATTTTAGAGTATGGTGAGATTATAGAGGATGATAATAGATGGAACATATTAAGAGATTTAACAAAATAGAGATTAATGCCAATGGTGAGCAAGTGATCGTCGAGGGACCGGTTTCAGCTGAACAGCTGGCAGATAATTATATGGATGAGGAATTGACTACCTTTAGGCCGGCTCTGCAACAATATGAAGCGCTTAAAGAGATAGTTGCTAGTCCTGAAGGTCGAGTTATAGTGGCGCGTGTAGATAAACGGATAATTGGCTATGTAACTTATCACTATCCAGACGAACTAGAGCGGTGGTCAGAAAGTAATATAGATAATCTTTTAGAACTAGGGGCAATCGAGGTTATTGCCGACTTTCGTGGTTCAGGTATTGCGCAGAACTTATTAAAGGTTACTATGTTAGATGATGCAATGGAGGATTATATTATCATTGCGACTAACTATTACTGGCATTGGGATTTATATGGAACCGGACTTACGGCTACTGATTACCGTAAGATAATTAATAAGGTAATGTTGGCTGGTGACCTTGAATATATGCCAACTGATGATCCTGATATCTGCACGCATTCTGCAAATTGTCTGACGGTGCGAATTGGCAGTAGGGTGGATGATGACAGTGTTCGTCATTTCGATGCAATTCGTTTAAAAAATCAATATATGTATTAATTTACAATTATTATCGGAAGGGGTGTTGATATGCTAGTTGAAGAAATCATGACGAAAAATGTAGTAACTTTGAAAAAGGAGGACACTATAAGAAAAGCCTATACTATCTTGCAGGAGAATAAATTTCATCATATTCCAATAATCGATGAAGACAATGTTGTAATAGGAATTATTTCCGATCGGGATATCCGAGATGCTTTGCCATCCATTTTCGAAGATGAATGGAAGGAAGAAGTTCTACAACGCCCAGTCTCAGAAATTATGGAAGAGGATGTAAAGGTTGTTCATCCCTTCGAATTTGTAGAGGAAATTGCAGCAATTTTTTACGAAAAAGAAATCTCCTGTCTGCCAGTAATAAGCGAGGGCAATCTTGTTGGGATCGTTACTGATAAAGATATGCTTAATACTTTAATTAACTTAACTGGTGCGCTTACTCCTAGTTCACAGATTGAAATCAGGGTTCCCAATATACCAGGTGCATTAGCCGGTATTGTTAACTTGATTTCGGCGGAACGTTTACAGATTAACAATGTGTTGGTTTACCCTGATCAAATGGATGATAATTTTAAGACTGTTGTTCTAAGGGTGCAGACAATGAATCCCTTTGACATTGTTAATAAATTAAAAAGTAATGGACATGAGGTTCTGTGGCCTAATTTCCCGGGAATTCGTGACAATGTGTGAAGGCGCATCATTTATTTTCTCAGATAAGTTTTTATCCTATAAATTTCGTGAAGATCATCCATTTAACCAGGTACGAATTCAAATAACATTGGATTTACTTCAACAAATGAACGTAATAAGCGCTGAGCAGATTATCGAACCAAGAATTGCTACAGACGAAGAGATTGCGCTGATTCATACGCCAGAATATATTGAAATTGTAAAACGAGCTGGTGCGGGAGAAATTGGTGTTGAGGAAACAATGCCCTATGGTGTTGGGAGTGAAGATACACCAATTTTTGAAAATATGCACGAAATTAGTGCCTTAGTAGTTGGGGGTACCTTGACGGCGGTTGAAAGTGTTATGGAGGGTGGATATTGCCAATCACTTAATATTGGAGGAGGCCTGCACCATGGCTTTTCAAACAAAGCCTCGGGATTCTGCATTTATAATGATTCAGCTGTTGCGATTCAGTATTTAGTTAGCAAATATAATATGCGAGTATTATATATAGACACGGACGGACACCACGGCGATGGAGTTCAAGATGCTTTCTATGATAATAAACAAGTATGTACACTTTCGATTCATGAAACAGGAAGATATCTATTCCCGGGGACAGGACATGTGAATGAACGAGGTACAGGCGCTGGTTACGGATACACTTTTAATATTCCGATTGATGCATTCACTGAGGACGAATCCTTTATTAGTATTTACGAAAAAGCAGTAACTGAAGTAGCTGAATATTTTAAACCAGATATTATAGTGACGCAGAATGGTGCTGATTCGCACTTTCTGGATCCGTTAACACATTTGAATACCTCGATCGAAAGTTTTAGAACTATCCCGCGCGTTGCCCATGAACTTGCGAAAAAGTACTGCGAAGGAAGGTGGATTGCGGTCGGTGGTGGAGGCTATGATATTTGGCGGGTTGTTCCACGAGCTTGGGCATTAATCTGGTTAGAGATGAATGGCCTTACTCATCTAGCGCATGGGAAATTGCCTAAGGACTGGATTAATAAGTGGCAAGATTTCTCACCGCTTATTCTGCCGGAGAACTGGGAGGACAATAAGGAGTTAATTCCGAAAGTTCCACGACGGGCGGAGATTAACGAATTTAATAAGATCACCTTGGAACGTGCGCTTTCGATTCTTTACTATTAAGCCTTAATATGGTATTCTGCCAGTGTAAACAGAAAATATTAATGACAGTTCGCAACCCTCCTGTCTTTAAACAAAACTAGGTATTAGACTACCTATTTTGTGGTGGTCTTTGTTTTGGGCGGAGTGACGCCCTTTTTTATTTAGGAAGCAAGGTGAATGTAGTGAAAAAAATTGGTTTAACAACAACCGCACCGATTGAAGTACTGATTGCTGCAGGTTATCAGCCCATTGATATAAACAATTTGTTTATTGGTTCCGATAAATATGATGAATATATTGAGTTTGCGGAACAAGCCGGTTTTCCGAAAAATTCCTGCGCCTGGATCAAAGGAATTTATGGTGCTTGCATTGCTCATGACATAAAGGAGATAGTTGGTATTGTTGCTGGAGATTGTTCGAATACCAATGCCCTACTAACGGTCTTAAATCATCACGGTGTGAAAATCCATACTTTTGCTTATCCCTATTCTCATCAGCTGGCCGATGTAGAGGAATCTGTAAATAGCTTTATCTCTAAATTCAACACAACGATTGAAGCGACGGAAAAAGTGCGTTTATCGCTACTACCCGTTCGCCGTTTGGCAAAAGTGCTCGATCAGATGACCTATGCAGAGAATCGACTGAGTGGTAGTGAAAATCACTTGTTACAGCTCTGCATGAGTGATTTCAATGGTGATGTGGCCGAGTATGAGCGATCTTTAACTGAGCTCAAAAGCAGGGCGGAGCAGCGTGAGCCCTATAGAGAAAAATTGCGTTTAGGATTTATCGGCGTTCCACCAATGATGATTGACCTATTTGACTATGTAGAAAAATTTTCGGCGCGTTTTGTATATAATGAAGTACAACGCGAATTTGCTTTTCCGCGAGCGGCAGAAGCCAATTCAATTTATGAGCAGTATCTCGATTATACCTATCCTTACAGCTTAGAATTTAGGTTAGGGGAGATTGTGAAACAGGTTCAGCTACGCCAGTTAGATGGTATTATTCACTACACGCAGGCTTCTTGCTACAGAGCAATTGACGATATAATTATTAAGGAAGTATTAGATATTCCCGTTCTAACTATTGAGGGGGACAAATTAAACCATTTAGATGCGCGCACTAAGCTTAGAGTAGATGCATTTCTAGACATGTTGCTTGACTTAAAGGGGGCTAATTAGATGCGGATTCTCGGGATTGACCTCGGTAGTAGAGAGGTTAAGCTAGCGCTAATGGTTGATGGGCAGATTGCAAAGAAATTTAAAGTAAGCACCATGCAATTTTATCGTGAGTACTGTAAACAGGATGACGGTTTAGTGATCGATTTTGCTAAGCTCGATATTGGGACGGTGGATCATGCAATATCAACTGGTTATGGTAGGAACAACTATGAATTTGCAGAGTTTAAACCGATAAATGAACTAAAGGCGCATGTCTATGGAGTTTTTTACCAGTTAGAAATTAAGGATTTTATCCTGCTTGATATTGGTGGACAGGATGTTAAGGTTATCAAGGTTGAAAGGGGCATAATTACGGATATGGAACTAAATGATAAATGTGCAGCTTCTTCAGGTCGCTATATTGAGAATATGGCACTCTTGCTGGAAATACCGCTAGAGGAAGTCACTCATCATTGGGAAAGCCCATTTTTGTTAAATTCGACCTGCTCAGTTTTTTCTGAATCAGAATTGATTGGCAAAATCTCTGAAGGCATACCACTTGAACGTCTATGTGCGAGTGTTAACTATTCGCTTTATCGTCGACTTAAGCCTTTGCTTAGCAAATTACCAGGGCAGCGTATAGTGGTAACGGGTGGGGTTGCTTTGAATCCGGCGATCATTCATTTTTTGCAAGCTGATTATAATGAGGTTCTAACGGTTCCCAACCCTCAATACAATGGAGTGATCGGTTGCTGCTATTATGGATTGAAATATTTAAATAAGGGTGTGATTTAAGTGTATAGACTGAGAGTTGAGCAAAGTTTTGATAGCGCCCATTTTCTAGCAGACTACGATGGAAAATGTAGCAATATTCATGGACATCGTTGGCGTATTGAGGTAGAGGTGGAGGCTGATAAGCTGATTGAATCTGGTGAATATGCAGGAATGGTGGCAGATTTTTCGATATTGAAAAGCGCACTAGGTCGGTTAATTGCTCCCTATGACCATGTGCTAATTATTGAAGAGGGTACCATGCGACAAGCAACACTGGATCACTTGCTTGCTGATAATTTTACGATAAAGACAGTGAATTTCCGGCCAACAGCGGAGAACTTCGCAGAGCATTTTTATCGTCAACTGCAGTCGGCAGAATTTACTGTAAAAAGAGTTACTGTCTACGAAACACCAACGAACAGTGCCATATATGAAGAATAGGTTGTGATTATCAATGCTGTATAAAGTTGTTGAAAAGTTTACAAGTATCAATGGAGAAGGGTTGCGTGCTGGGCAGCTAGCCGTATTTATTCGCTTTTCCTCTTGCAACCTAGACTGTAATTACTGCGATACTAGCTGGGCTAATGAACCGGGCGTTGCTTATGAATCAATGACGGCAGAGCAAATTTATAATTATATTATAAATAGCGGGTTGAGAAATGTTACTCTAACTGGAGGCGAACCCTTACTACAAGAAAATATTAGCGAATTACTTTTATTACTGGGGAGAAATGAAAATCTGCGGATTGAAGTTGAAACTAATGGAAGCATCGATTTAGGGCCATTTTTGCAGTTGGACAATAAAAATGTCGCTTTTACTATGGACTATAAGTTGCCCTTTAGTGGCATGGAAAGACAAATGTTAATCAGCAATCTAAAATATTTAGGTGAGAAAGACATACTAAAGTTTGTTGTACAGGATGTAGAGGAACTTAAATTTGTTAAGGATCTTATTACAGCTTACAACTTGCAAGGGAAGACAAATCTATTTATCAGTCCAGTATACGGGGCAATTGACCCAGAAACAATTGTGGAGTATATGCTGGCTCAAGGCTGGAATGATGTAAATTTACAAGTACAGTTACACAAAATTATCTGGGGACAAGATAGTAGGGGGGTATAAGCATGGCAGTCGACAAAAAAGCAATTGAGGAGCATGTGCGCGGAATTCTTATTGCGATGGGCGAGAATCCGGATCGCGAGGGATTAAAAGAGACACCGAAGCGAGTGGCGGCAATGTATGAAGAGCGTTTTGAGGGCACTGGCTATAGCAATCAAGAGATTGCAGATATGTTTAATGTTACTTTTGAGGATGATTTAATCGTTGGGCATGAGAAGGATATTGTGATCCTTAAGGACATTGAGTTTTTCAGTCATTGCGAGCACCATATTGCTTTAATGTATAACATGAAGGCAACTGTCGCCTATATTCCAAAGGAAAAGGTGATTGGTCTTAGCAAAATCGTGCGCGTTGTCGACATGGTTGGGCGTCGTCTGCAGCTACAGGAGCGGATTGGCTCGGACATTGCTGAAATAATGCAATTGATTACTGAATCAGAGAATGTTGCAGTTATTATTGAGGGTGAGCACGCCTGCATCACAACAAGAGGCATCAAAAACCCAAACACTGTAACGATAACATCGACGCTACGTGGTGAATTTGTGACAAATGCAGCCTTAAATAATGAATTGATGCTGTTAATCAATCGAGGATAGGTGAGATAGATGCAGACAAGTGCACTAGTAATTTTAAGTGGCGGACAGGATAGTACTACCTGTTTATTCTGGTCTATGGAGCGCTTTAAGGATGTAGTAGCGCTCTCCTTTGATTATGGTCAGAAACATGGCTCTGAGTTGACACAAGCTCACAAAATTTGCGAAGCAGCTGGTATAGAGCACCATATTTTTAGTTTGCCACTATTAAACGAGCTTACTGCAAACTCTTTAACGCGAGCAGAAATTGATGTTGTGGAGACTGTAAGAAGTGACGAAGCAGCTGTAACTGGTGAGGAGCTGCCAAACTCTTTTGTGGAGGGGCGCAATCTGCTATTTATCAGTTACGCGGCGATTTTCGCGAAAGAACGGTCGATTAGGAATATTATCATCGGGGTTTCGGAAACCGATTACAGTGGCTATCCAGATTGTCGTGCTGATTTTATTAGTTCTTTACAGCAGACATTAAGATTGGGAATGGAATATGATTTTGTGCTCAATACTCCCTTGATGGAGTTGACTAAGGCAGAGGTGTGGCAGTTGGCCGATCAGTTGGGTATTATAGACTTGATAATCAATGAGACGGTAACTTGCTATAATGGTCTTATTGGCAGCGGTTGTGGAGAATGCATCGCCTGCAAACTTCGAGCTCAGGGCTATAGCGAATATCAAAATCTAAAAAAGCGATAGATTAGCTCTTATTAGAGGTAAACGAAACTTTTCCCGATTTTATGAGTATAATATATTAAGTAATTTAAAACGACTTCTATGGATTAATTTCTATATTATGTCTAATTTCTGGTGGTGGTGATGCAAAAAATGAAAAAGAAACTAATAATTTTAGTTATATTATTCTTGGTTTTAGGTGTTGCAACTGTTTATGGGTCAAATGCAATACATGGCTATTATAAAGGTAATGAGATAGTTAAGATTAAACTAGATGGTAAAGAACTAAATCTACCAGTGCCGGCTATGATTATGGATGGAACTACGATGATTCCTTTACGTGAGGTGGGTGAGAACCTTGATGTTCTAGTTGGCTGGAACGGTTCGGAGAGGACTGTTGAGTTAACCAAACCTAAAGTTAACATGCTCTTTACTGCTAATCCAGTTTATGATAGTGCTAACAAGTCATATGTAGTTTATTCGCCGTTTGGTAAAATCAACAAAACACAACGCTATAATTTTAGTTTCCATGTTTTTTGTGAGATAGATAGTCTACCTTACGAAGAAGTTCAGATTATGGTTCGATTAATTGATCCTGCGGGTCGAGTGGTTAGTGAGAGCACTAAGCAGAGTTATGACGCGTCAAGAGAGAATAGTCTACAATATATAAATCTTTTTGAAAATATTAACTTTTTATCTTCAGGAAATTATCAGGTAGAGGCATTTATTAGCGGCCCATCAACTAGTTATAAATTTGAAAAAATTGGCGGAAAATTAATCTCTGTTAGATAATGGTTTACAAATGAAGAAAATATTTACTCAGAAGTCATTCTTAAACGGGATGACTTTTTTATTTGCCTACAAGTGAAATCCAGTAAATTGATAATAATAAGCAAGCGGTTCCGATAAATATTTATTGGCACTGTAGAAGTAGTGTGTAAAATGGGTAGACAAGTTGATTTAGCATTGTGTATAATCAACATTGAGTTATCAATTGAAACATAGTCTAATTATATAGAAGAATGGAGGCAATACAATGTGTGATGCTAATGGAAATTGTGGATGCGGCAGTGAGGAAGAATATGTTGAGACGGTACAATTAGTTGATGAGAACGGCGATGAAAAAGAGTTCGCAATAATTACGGTTTTTGAGCTAGAAGAGCAAGAATATGCAGTATTAGTTGCTTGCGATGAAGAGAATGAAGAGGGCGTAATTCTACGTCTTGAAGAAGAAGAAGACGGCGAGTATCTCGTTGACATCGAAGATGATGAAGAATGGGAAAAGGTTGTTGCATTTTACGAAGATTTAGTTGAATAATTAAATAGTAGTATATCAGGAGATTGCTCAGTGCAATCTCTTTTTTTTCTACAAAATAGAACAAATGTTCCTGATATAGTGTATAATAAGGTTATCAAATAGGCAATGAGTGAGTAGGATGGGAAAAAAGACAAGAACAATATTTCTAGTGGATATTCAAAGCTTTTTTGCTGCAGTTGAGGAGGCGGACAATCCCGCGTTAAAAGGTAAAAAAGTAGTTGTTTGCGGTGATCCAGAAAAACGACATGGTATTACCTTAGCCGCTAATCCTGCAGCTAAAAAGTGCGGCGTAAAAACGGCAATGCCCATTTGGGAGGTTCTAAATCTCTGTCCAGATGCTACTTTTGTGCGGCCGCGTATGAGTAAATATGTTGAAGCATCGATTAAAATAACTGATATTTTAAATCAATTTACCGATGAGGTTGAGGCCTTCTCGATTGATGAGCAATTTCTTGATATTACAAATGTAATATCATTGTTTGGCTCACCAGAGCAGATTGCTGTTAAAATTCAAGAACGAATTTATAATGAAGTTGGCGTTCTTGCAAAGGTCGGAATTGGTGAAAATAAAATTCAAGCTAAGATGGCCTGTGATAATTTCGCTAAGAAAAATAAAAAGGGAATTTTCAGACTAAATTCTAGTAATTATCAGCAATTAACTGCTGATTTGCCAGTAAATAAACTTTTTGGAGTAGGTCTTAGGATGCGCCGCAATTTTGAAAGAATCGGAGTGTACACAATCGGTGATCTTGCAAGAAGACCATTAAGTGACTTAGTAAAACGCTGGGGAATTAATGGACATGTTCTCTGGATGAGCGCACAAGGGATTGATCATTCACCAGTAACAAATAATTCAACGGAAACACATAAAAGTGTAGGTAACAGTATAACCTTGCCTCGAGATTATGAGGAGAAAGAGGATATAGAAATTATCCTTCTTGAACTAGCCGAAGAGGTTGCGCGTAGAGTTCGCGGGATTGGGCTTAAAGCGAGAACTATTAATGTACATATCAGAGGCGCGGATCTGGAGAGTCATAATGGTTTTAACCGCCAGTTAACACTGCCTTCGCCCTCAGATGATACATTAGAAATTTATGAGTCTTGTAGAACAATCTTTGACACACATTGGAATGGAACGCCAGTTCGTAGTATCGGAGTAAACCTAACGCAATTAGAGGATTGCTACGAGGTGCAGTTGGATTTGTTCTGCGACATTGAGAAGAATGAAAGGATTGGTATCGTGATGGACGAGATTAGAAGCAAGTATGGTAAAACCTCGATTTTTCGTGCATCATCTTTGCTACCTAAGGGTCTATTTTTTGATCGCGCCAATAAAATTGGAGGACACCAGAAATGAAACGTGGAAATTTATTATGGGAAGGTAGCCGCATGATGCTTGCTGAGCATCGTCAATTATTGAATAGTTGCAATCAAGTTAGGCGAGACGATTATGAAGAAGAGGTAGCTAGAGAGCAGATAAATTTGGAAGAGTGGCAGCGTACTTGGGAGAGGGCCTTGGTTAATGATTTAGAAATTTGTATTAAACTAAGGGGGAGTAAGCGAGAAGCTTTGGTCGGTAGAATTAATGATTGGAGCAACGAAGAGGGGTTTATTCGTATAATTGATTCGCAAGGAATTAGAAATAAGGTTATAATAAGTGAGATAGCAGATTTGATGATCGAATAAGAATAATTCAGGATTTGGAGGAATAATAATGGCAAGTTTTATAGAACATATTGTCGACAATCCAAAAGCTGTTGTGCTAACAATTCATGGCTTAGGCGAGCATTTTGGCAGGTACAAACATGTTGGCGAATGGCTAAATAGTCAACAAATTAATATGGTTGGGGGCGATTTGCCGGGTTTTGGTACCTCTAAAGAACCGCTCGGGCATATTGATAGTTTTAACGATTATTTGAACCAGGTTGGGAAGTGGGTAACTTACACTAAAGACAAATGGCCGGAACTACCAATAATTCTATTTGGACATAGTTTAGGTGGTTTGATCGCCTTACGTTATTTAGAAAAACGCGAAACAGCTGGCATTCTAACAGGCGTTGCCGTTACCTCACCCTCTATTAGTGTTAAATTAGAGACATCGGGTGGGCTATTATTTCTAGCTAATATTTTAAGAAAATTCGCCCCAAAAATTAAATTTCCTAGTGGCATTAAAGCAGAGGACGTTAGCCGTCACCCAGAGATTAGAGAAACATATAGTACTGACCCCCTGAATTATGGTAAGGTTAGCGCTGGACTTTTCTATGAGATGCAATTAGCGATTAACGAGGCGTGGGAGGATGTAGAAGAGATCAACCGTGCTGGAATACCATTACTATTTCTGCAAGCGGGCAATGACCAACTTGTAGATGCTGATCAGGCAGATGAGTTCGCTAAATTAGTTGACCGCGAGTTAATTAACTATATAAATATACCATCACTCTACCATGAAATATTTAATGAACCTGAAAGAGATATTTATCTTAAACTATTTTCAGATTGGATTTTAGAAAGAGTAGAATAAAATGAGCAAGCCGTTAGTCAGAAGAGACTAACGGCTTTTATTTAATAGAGAGAGATTGCTTTACGTTCTTTAACTACTTTAATTGTCTTTAGATTGATATCCTCTGAACCTTGGACTGGTAGGCCCGCTGCTTTATTTTTTAATATATAATCAATGTTTTCTTGTGTAATCACTTCGCCCGGTAATAAAACAGGAATTCCTGGTGGGTAGATAGTGATAAATTCAGCAATTATATGTCCCGCGGACTCAGTAAAGGGAATTATATCTGTTTCGCTATAAAAAGCGTCACGCGGTGATAGCGCCATCGCTGGTATTTCTGGAAGTTTAACGGTAATTTGGTTGACGCGACCATTTTGTCCATGTTCTGCTGAGAGGTCCCTGAGAGCTGTTAGTAATTGCTCGATACTATTCTCCGAATCACCATTTGTTACGATACATAATAGATTATATAGATCACTAAGCTCAACCTGAATTCGATAGTTATCACGCAACCAATCTTCCGCTTGCTGGCCGGAAATACCGAGGTTAGTGATATTTATAACTATTTTCGTCGGGTCTAAATCATAAGTTGCTTCACTACCAAGAATTTCTCTACCAGGGCAGTACAGTCCTTTGATTTGATTAATTTGACTACGTAGATACTCGCTCAGGTCAATCGTTTTATCAAGTAGTTTCTCCCCCTTGGTTGCAAGATTTTTGCGCGCAACATCAAGCGATGCTAACAAAATATAGGAGGTTGAAGTTGTAGTTAACATACTCATCACCGCCTGCACTCGTTTGGGATTTACTAGTCCGGTTTTCATATTTAAAATAGAACTCTGCGTTAGAGAGCCACCAAGTTTGTGCAAGCTAGTTGCCGCTAAATCTGCTCCAGCTTCCATTGCTGATAGTGGTAAACGGGAGTTGAAATTTAAATGAGCACCATGTGCCTCATCAACTAATACAGGTATCTGATAGGAGTGAGCAATATCAACAATTTCTTGAAGATTAGCGGCTACACCATAATAGGTTGGGTTTATAACCAACACAGCCTTCGCATCGGGATGCTTGGCCAAGGCGTGGCTAACTGAATCTGGTGTCATTCCATGTGCAATTCCTAACTTCTCATCCATTTCAGGATGAATAAAGATTGGGTTTGCACCAGCAAAAATAATCCCTGATAGAATGGATTTATGCACATTTCGTGGGACAATAATTTTATCCCCCGGCATACAGACCGCCATTATCATGGCAATTATTGCAGTACTTGTTCCTTGAACGGAGAAAAAAGTATAGTCAGAACCAAAAGCCTCTGCCGCCAACTCTTGGGCATCCTTAATAATACCCTGCGGCGAGTGGAGGTCGTCTAGTGGTGAAATGTTGATCAGGTCAATTGCTAAGGCGTTATCTCCAATATAAGCTCTAAACTCAGGATCAATACCAGTTCCTTTTTTGTGACCAGGTATGTGAAATTGGATTGGCTTGTTGGCAGCATATTTTTTTAATGCAGTAAATAATGGTGTTTCAGATTGTCTAGATATAGTAACATCACTCTCTCTTAATAATAAATTCAAATGAGTATACCATTTATTTATGATTTTCCATAGTATTATTTTAGTTTATTTATTTATATTATAATTTCAAGTGCAAACTTCTAAATAACTTGTTTATCCAATAGTGCAGTTATATAATTGAATATGTTGATAAAATATTGTTGTACTTTAGAAGAATCAAGAAGAATAACGC
>CAZKBI010000001.1:16979-53695 GCA_964551195.1 uncultured Caryophanales bacterium
GGGAAGGGGTAAGAGATTACAATACAGATGTTCTGATTGTAGCAACCTTAAATCCAGAGACTAAAAAGACAACATTGCTTTCAATACCCCGTGATACCAAAGTTAATGTCCCCGGGCATGGCGATCGAAAAATTAATGCAGTCTATGCAATTGGTGAACAGGAAATGAGAAAACAGCAGCAGAACGGAGAAACACCAACAATTAATGGGATTAATCTTCTCTTGCAGGTGGTGTCGGACTACCTTGATATACCAGTAACTCAATATGCCTTCTTAGATTTTGAAGGATTTGTGGCAATGGTCGACCAACTTGGTGGTATTACTATCAATGTTGACCGCTATATGTACTATGTTGGCAAATCTGATGGAACCCATATTAACCTTCAACCGGGCGAACAAAAATTGTCAGGTAAACAAGCACTAGATTTTGCACGTTTCCGGAAGTCTTCTGATGGTAATGATTCAAGTGATTTTGCGAGAAATAGACGACATCAAGAAATAATCAGAAGTTTTGTTGATGAATTAACCTCGCTTAATGGTTTAAGTAATATGTTTGGAGTTTTAAATGCGGCTGGAGATCATGTTAAGGTTAGTCTTAGCAAAAATGAGATATTACCCTTAATTCTTAAGTATCGCAGCTTAAAGTCATCTGACATAGAATCATTAAAATTTGAGGGTGCCTACTGGTCAACACCATTTGTTTATATTCCTGATGCGGAGGTAGCGCGTATACAACTTGAATTAAAGGAAAGGCTCAAACTTTCAGAAGAATACAGTAAATAAATATAATAGGGATGGATGTAAAGGTGGAAGTTAAAAGATTTGTCCTCAGTTCAATGGGAGTGAACTCATATCTTGTGATAGATAAGCAGGCAGCTATTTTAATTGATGTTGGATTAGAACCCCAAGTCGTTATTGACTACCTGATGGGCCGAGAGATAACATTAGAAGCCATTTTGCTAACTCATGGACACTTCGATCATATTGGTGGGGTTGATGAAGTTACCGATGCATTTGAAGTACCAGTTTATATTCATGAGTTGGAGAGGGCTTGGCTAAATGATCCAGCGCTAAATGGTTCTAGTAGTTTTTCTTTTTTTAGAGATATACGCTGCTCAGCTGAGCCAACACTTCTGTTGGGAGACAGTAAGTTAAAAATCGAAGATTTTATTTTTAATGTTATTCATACACCGGGGCATTCGCCTGGCGGCTTAACGTATAGTATTAGTAATTGGCTATTTACGGGTGATACTTTATTTAAGGGATCAATTGGACGAACAGACCTTGGTGCTGGTAATTACCAAGATCTTATTACGTCAATTAATGAGAAACTTTTTAATTTAAATGATGAGATGATTGTTCTGCCAGGGCACGGTGAAGAGAGCCTGCTCGGCTATGAGAAAAGAAACAATCCTTACGTGATTAATTTAAATAGATTATAGGGCGTGATTCGGTTGTTAATTGTTAAATTCTTTCTCTTTCTAAGCTTGATTTTTCAAGGGTTTTTATTTCAAGTTACTCCACAAGAGATTAGTGTGATGGTTGTCGGTGACATTATGACGCACTCGCCGGTTGTTCATTCTGCTTATAATCAGGGAAGTGGGAAGTATAATTTTGAGCCAATGTTTGATGAGGTTAAGCCTATTTTTGCTGAAGCTGATTTATTAATCGGCAATTTAGAGTCCCCAATCGCTGGTGATCATCTGCCTTTTCTAGGATATCCTCAATTTAATGCGCCCGTATCAATGGCGCCAAATTTAAAAAATGTCGGTTTTGATGTGCTAACGACAGCGAATAATCATACCATGGATAAATATGAAGCTGGTCTGTTAAATACTCTTGATATTCTTGATGAGTATGAAATTTACCACACTGGGAGCGCGAGGAGTGCCAAAGAGCAAGCAGAGGGTCTGGTTGTTGAGGTTTCGGGAATTCGCATTGGAATTATTTCTTATACATATGGAACTAACGGTATTCCGATACCAAGTGGGAAAGATTATTTGGTAAACATGCTAGATATGAATCAGATTACTAAAGAGGTCCAGACTTTAAAGAATAAGAAAGCCGATTATATAGTTGCAATGATTCATTATGGTGTTGAATACGTTCGTTTACCGAACGCTCAACAAATCGAATGGACTAATCAAATTCTTGATAGTGGTGTTGATTTTGTGCTGGGAAGCCATCCGCACGTAGTTCAACCAATAGAAATTAAGGATGATGGGAAGGGTGTAATTTACTCTTTAGGTAATTTTCTCAGCAACCAGAGTGGCGACTGGCGTGATTATGGAGTTATCCTTGATCTACGTTTAAAGAAAGACTTTAAAACGGGAGAAACAACTCTTACAAAAGTGGATGCGATACCAACCTATGTAGAACGCACGCCCAGAATTGGTCGGAGTGACTATCTAATTCATCCGCTAACAGAAGATTACGACAAGGTTGATAGCAGCATCTTGCGGAGGGGGCAGGAACTTTTGCGACATCTTTTTGGCGGCGAGGGGGAAATTGTAATTGAGCAAGCAGCTTAACTCCTTAGAAAAAAGAATAATTGAAGAAATAAAGGGTGCCCCTGAAGAGAGGGTCACCTTTTATAGATTTATGCAACTTGCCCTTTATGCGGATAAGGAAGGCTACTACACTAGAGAGCGGGAGAAAATTGGTAAGGCGGAGGATTACTATACTAGTTCAACTGTTAATCCAGTTTTTGCGAAAACGCTATTAAATAGTTTTATGGATATGTATTTGAACTTTACTAAATATGATGAGTATGCATTGCTGGAAATTGGTGGCGGCAATGGACAATTTGCTGATGACCTCCTAGATGAACTGAAGCGTGAGTATCCTGCTATCTATCGTAGTTTCAGGTATTATCTCCTAGAGGCAAGTAGTTATAATGAAAAGTTACAAAAAACAAAGCTGGCTGAACATCGCGACAAGCTAATATTTATCAGAAATTTGACCGAACTGCCGCACGATTTTCGTGGAATTATTTTCGGTAATGAATTGATTGATGCCTTTCCTGTTCATCGAATTACAAAAATAAACGGTAAGTTACAAGAGATATATGTTAGCTGGGATGAAGAGGGGCAGGAGTTCGTTGAAAAAATTGGATTATTAAGTGACGATAGAATAGTTGACTATTTCTCAGATATTGCGATCGACTTACGTGAAGGGCAAGTGGCGGAAGCAAATCTTGATGTCATCGACTGGCTAGAAGAGTTGGCTCAATCTTTAATAGAGGGCTATTTAGTCTTAATTGATTACGGACACCTTGCTGATACACTATATGATAGTAATCGTCATGCAGGGAGTTTACTGTGTTACCACAAACATCAGATTAGTGATAATCCCTATCTCTTAGTTGGGGAGAAAGATCTCACGTCACACGTGAATTTCTCAACGATTAGTAATGAAGCAAGGAAGCGGGGTTTTAAAGAGATCTATTATAATTTTCAGAGTAATTTTCTTTTAAGTAATCAAATATTGAAATACTTCACCGAACATACCAACTTGGTCGATCAACAAGCGGGTGAACTTGACGCAAGCGCCATAAAGACTAACCGAGCAATCAGGCAGTTAATTTCCCCAAACGAGATGGGAGAAACTTTTAAAGTAATTATTTTTCAGAAAAACATGGAGGATAAAAGATATAACTTTCAGAAAAACTTCTGGGATTAGTCAGAATTTTTTATTTTATTGGTAATAATACAACAAAGAATTGACAGCAGCTTTTACCGGTATCATCTACATCACGCAACAGATCGATTTCACTAAAGAATATTTCGAAAATACCCCTAAAAATATTATTATGCATTTCACAGATCATGGCATTCTTTTCTTGGTCGTTGCTACGGATAAACAAGCAACTATTTAAGGAGAAAGAAACGGAATTCTCATCGCGTATTTCAATTTGCGGGCTGATACCATCTTTTTTTAAAATATCTGTAATACTCCTGATCTTCTGTTCTAATGAAAGTTCATCAACAAAACTAACTCCCTCACTAGTCAACTTCTGTAAGGCAGATTCTCTACCATAAATCCGACCCATATTATAGAAAACTTCCCTGCCATCCTTCCCAAAGGTTTGAAGCGCATCTAGTGCGATCATTCCGAAGATCCGATAGTTTTTGGCGGGAAATTGAAGTGTTACTTCCTCAGATGAGGGTGAGTAAATTCGACAGGGTCTTCCGTTACGCCCGCTCTTATCTGAACAGGAATCGAGTAATTTGACCTCTTCTAGTTTATTTAAATGTAGACGCGCCACATTAGGATGAATTGAAAATTCATCTGCAATCTCTACCACATTTACTGGTTGGTTCAGCTCAGTTATATAACGATAAATTGAAAAACGAGTTGAATCTGCTAGAACTCCAGCAACCTTTAATGTATTACCATCCATAGTGAGAACTCTCCTTCGATTAATTCAATATTAATGGTACAAACATAATTATAGCAAGGTTTTGTAAAAAAGCAACGACTAAACACTATTGACATAGTGAAAAAGCGGTATATAATATATTTATACGATTATGTGAAATTCTGCAACATTTTATCATGGAAAACGTATTAATAAGTAGTAGCAGAAAATGCTATTGAGTTTTAATAATAAAGGAGGGATTTCAATGGATAACAAAGTTGTATTTTACACTTATCCAAGCTGCACCTCATGTAGAAAGGCGAAGGCCTGGTTAGCAGAGCGAGGTGTTTCCTACGAGGAAAGACACCTATATAAAAATCCGCCAACCCCAGAGGAGCTGAAGAATATTATTACAATGACTAATAATGGTACTGAGGAAATTTTATCAACTAGAAGCCATTATTATAAAAGCCTAGATATGGACTTAGAGGAAATGAAGTTTAATGATTTTGTAGATTTTCTTGCCAAAGAACCCAAACTTCTGAAAAGGCCTATATTAACTAGTGGTGATAACTTAGTAGTCGGCTACGATAAGAGTGCTTTGGAAGAATATTTCGCATCATAGATTAAACAAACAACTTAAATAAACAACTTTAAAAACCATGCCTGCGGGCGTGGTTTTTGTCGTTTAAATACAGTTCGAAAATAAATACTGATCTTTGTCAGTATTTTTATTTATTTTGTTGTCAAAAATGGGGCTATGTGGTATGATGTGGTGGAAAGTGGAGATATTATCAATTAGGAGTGTTCCGCTATGTTCTTGGGAGAATACCAACATAATATCGACGATAAGGGACGGATCATAATACCGGCTAAGTTTCGAGCGGAGCTTGGGGAAATGTTTATAGTGACACGCGGTCTAGATAAGGCTCTATTTGTATATCCAATGAGTGAGTGGGAGGTTCTGGAGAAGAAACTATCGAGTTTACCTTTCACCAAGGCAGTTGCTCGCCAATTCAACCGTTTGTTTTTCTCTGGTGCCATCGAATCGGAAATAGATAAACAGGGAAGAGCGATCATTCCTAGTAATCTGAGAAATTATGCGTTTCTAACTAAGGAATGTGTTGTGATTGGCGTATCTACAAGAATCGAAATTTGGAGTAAGGAATACTGGGATAAATATGCTAAAGAAGCTGAAGAAGATTTCAATGAAATTGCCGAGACACTAATTGATTTTTAACTACAAAAACGGTTAATGGAGGAGCATATGTTTAAACACAAAACTGTTTTATTGGATGAGGCTATTTTAGGTCTAAATATTAGAGCGGATGGAATCTATGTTGACTGTACGCTTGGCGGCGCAGGACATTCAGAACTGATTTTAGAAAATCTCGGTCCCAATGGTAAATTAATCGCTATTGACCAGGATATGAAAGCAATAGATAATGCCCGAATTAAACTGGCGGCATACGGTGATCAAGTGATTTTTGTGAAAAGCAATTTTAGATACATAAAGAACTGCTTAGAGCAATTGCAAATAGAAAAAGTTGACGGCTTCATCTACGACCTAGGAGTTTCTTCACCACAGTTTGATGATAGTGAGCGTGGTTTCAGTTACAGACAAAGCGCAAGGCTTGATATGCGAATGGATAAAGAGAGCAAACTGACTGCTTATGAAGTTATCAACGAGTGGGATGCTAGTGAATTGATTCGCATACTTTATCAGTATGGCGAGGAACGTTTTGCTAAAAGGATTGTGCAATCAATTATTCGCGAACGACAAAACAAACCGATCGAGTTTACGACAGAGTTAGCGGAAATAGTGAAGAACAGTATTCCCGCAGCTACAAGAAGAGTAGGTGGACACCCGGCGCGCCAGACTTTTCAGGCAATTAGGATAGCTGTAAATGACGAATTAAACAGTTTAGAACAGTCGCTCCAAGATGCAATCAGTCTACTTAATTATAGGGGAAGAATCAGTGTAATAACTTTTCATTCACTTGAGGATCGGATTTGCAAGGAAATTTTTAAGGAACATACAAGAGGCTGTATTTGCCCACCAGATTTACCAATCTGTGGCTGCGATAAGGTAGCGACTCTCCGAATGATCACGAAAAAACCAATGATACCAGGCGAGTTGGAAGTGAGCGAAAATCCAAGAGCTAGATCAGCGAAGTTAAGGATAGTAGAAGGAATATCTAAGCAAAAAGAGATAGATGAGGGTGGTAAGCAAAATGATTAATTACAACAGTACGATGGCCCTGCGAAATCAGAGTAGCGGTTACCAAGTTACTAAAGCAAAGGGCTGGAAAAAGCAAAAAGCTAATACCAATGCGCGTGCGATCTCTAATACATCGCGAGAAAAACTCTTATATTTTGTGGTGGTAATAATTTTTGTTGCACTTTCTGTAACGATTATCACTGGTTTTGCAGTAATAGCAGAGAGTAATTATCAACTACAACAACTAAGTCAAAGTATTGAAGTGCTAGCACAAGAAAACACATATTTAGATATGGAGATTACCAAATTACGTTCGCCTGAGCGGATTATGGGAATTGCCCAGCAAGAGCTTGGAATGACTTTAGATAACGATAGAATAATTGTACTTTCCAATTATTGATTTATAATATATGAATAGAGATAATAGAGATTATTAAGAGGTGATAATAATGGATAGCGCTAAGCGAATAAGACTACGTTCATTATTAATAGGAATAATAATTTCTATTTTCTTTTTTTTATTGTTGGTTAATACATTTATGATACAGACAATTAATGCAACAAAGTATCGCGAGCAGGCTGCTAGCAACTGGAATAATAGCTATGTATTAGAGTCGGAGCGCGGGAGCATTTACGACCGAAATGGTGAAAGGATGGCACATAATACTTCTGCCTATACAGTGATTGCGATACTTGCTAAAAATAACCCCGCTCGGATAACAGATCCCGTGGCTGTAGCGCAACAACTTTCTCCAATTCTTGATATGACAGAGGGCTCAATTATTGCCTTATTAACGAGAAATGCCTATCAGGTAGAACTCCGACCAGGCGGTTGGAAAATCTCCAAGGAAGTGGCTGACCAGATTAAGGAAATGAAGATACCTGGGATAGTTCTGCGTGAGGAGAACAAACGTTATTATCCATTTGGTAACTATGCTTCACATACACTAGGCTTTGTTAATTATGATAATCAAGCTGTAATGGGTTTAGAGAGCTACTATGATGAGTACTTAAGGGGTTCGCCTGGCCAGTTAAATGTGCAGGAGGACCTAAAAGGTTACCGTTTACCAGGGGGCGAGATTCTTTACGAGCCCGCAGTAGATGGTCTCCATCTAGTAACAACATTTGATAATAAGATTCAACAATATATTGAACAAGCCTTAGATAATGCTCAAGAATTGTATAATCCCAAAAACATGATTGCAATTGTGGCAGATCCTAACACTGGTGAGATACTGGGCCAGGCAACTCGGCCGAATTTTGATTTGAATGAGTATTGGGATATTACCGACTATAATGATATGACAATAAATTACAGTTTTGAACCGGGCTCCACCTTTAAGATATTTACCCTTGCGGCGGCGATTGAAGAAAGCCTGTTTAGAGCTAATGATACATATAAATCTGGCAAAATTGAGGTGCCAGGTGGGGTGATTCAGGACCCAAATAACGGAGTTGGTTGGGGCGATATAACTTATCTTGAGGGTGTACACCGTTCAAGCAACGTCGCTTTTGTCAAAATTGGCTATGAAATGTTAGGAAAAGAACGCCTATTTTCCTATATTAATGATTTTGGTTTTGGTCATAAAACAGGGATTGACTTAAAGAATGAAGCAACAGGTGTCGTCAAGGGTGAAAACCAAAGATACCCCCTAGATGTTGCGACAACCACCTTCGGGCAAGGGATAGCAGTAACGCCGATGCAGATGGTTAAGGCTACCTCGATAATAGCGAATGGCGGATATTCAGTAACGCCGCATCTTACCAAAGAAATTAAAGATGCTAGCAGTGGAGAAGTAATTAAAAGCTTCAAGTACGACTCACATGAGCGTGTAATATCGGAAAAGACTGCAAGAGAGGTAAGTTCAATTCTGGAAGGGTCTGTTAATTTCGGTAATAAGGCTGGGTATATCGAGGGTTATAACGTGGCAGGTAAGACAGGAACAGCGCAGAAGGTTGGTAGAGACGGGAAATATTTATCTGGTGCTTATATCGCCTCATTTATCGGCTATGCGCCATCCTATGCGCCTGAATTATTAGTTTATGTCATTGTTGATGAACCACAAGTTGGGACAGCTTATTATGGCAGTACGATTGCAGCACCCATTTTCACCGAGATAATGCAGAAAAGTTTACGTTATCTGAAGGTTCCTGTAAATAAGGGAAACAGTAATTCGGTCACCAAGAATGAAAATGATTTTGTGATGAAGGATTATAGCGAACAATCTGTTACTCGCGTTTCAAGAGAGATTAGGGAGGCTGGTCTGAAACCAATCGTTATTGGCAATGGTGATAAAATTATTAAACAATATCCATTAGTCGATTCAAAAGCTGCTAAGGGGTCTAATGTATATTTGATTACAGTAGCTGATTATCAGTATGTTGTTTCAGATTTAACTGGCATGTCACTGCGTGAAGCATTAGAATATTGTATGGTCCTTAATATTGATTGCGCTTTTTTAGGATCGGGTTATGTTGTGAGCCAGAGCATACCTCACGGAAGTGTCTATGACGGTGGAAAAATGGTACTGTTTTTAGAAGACATAGAGAGGAAACCCGCCGCAGAGGATAGTCTAAATGAAAGTGATGAGGATTAAGGATATAATAATAACTTATAATTACTGGGGTGAAGAAGCATGAGGTTAACCGAGTTACTCGAAGCTCTTAATATTTATAAAGTCAAGGGAAAGATAGATGTTGAAATAAACAATATTTGTGTTGATTCGCGCGAAGCAAAACTGGGAGATCTGTTTGTCTGCTTACCAGGCTTTGTCGTTGATGGACATGACTATGCGCTTAATGCTGTCGGGCGAGGTGCAGGTGCGCTTCTCTGCGAAAGAGAACTACCAATCGAAATTCCGCAGATCATTGTTCCTAGTGCTCGGAGAGCATTAGCAATCATTGCAGCTAAATTTTATAACTATCCTTCAGAGAAACTTCGTTTAATCGGGATTACGGGAACAAATGGTAAAACAACGACTAGCTACCTTATCGACCAAATATTAAAGGACCGTGATAAAGTGACCGGTTTAATTGGTACCATCCAGATGATTATAGCTAGGGAGTCGGAGCAACTGAAGAATACGACACCCGATATTCTTCAAATGAATGAAAGTTTAGTTCGGATGGTTGCTGCCGGAGTTGAGTATGTGACGATGGAGGTTTCATCGCATGCACTAGAACTTGGCAGAGTTCGGGGGATAGATTATGATGTGGCTGTCTTTACCAATTTTACCCAAGACCATTTAGATTTTCACGGTACGATGGATAAATATTTGGAGGCGAAAACCTTACTTTTTGCACAGCTTGGAAATAGCTATTTAAGAGACCATAAATTTGCAGTTATTAATGCTGATGATCCAATTAGCGAACATTTGCTAAAGAGTACTTCGGCCGAAACAATAACTTATGGCATTGATCAGGCTGCTGATGTACGTGCGACAAAACTTAAGGTAACAGCTAGTGGAACATCATTCCAACTAGATAGTTATGCCGGTTCGCAGAAAGTTAACTTAAAAATGATTGGTAAATTCAGTGTCTATAATACACTTGCAGCTATCTCAGTCGGGTTAATTGAGCAGATTCCCCTAGCATCTATAATTAGTAGCATCGAGCAGATCGTTAACGTTCGTGGTCGCTTCGAACTTGTTGAAGGAGATCACGACTTCAGTGTAATAGTTGATTATGCACATACTCCGGACGGACTAAAGAATGTCCTGGGTACAGCAAGGGAGATTACAAAGGGCACACTCTACTGTGTGTTTGGCGCTGGCGGTGACCGAGATAAGTCGAAACGGCCACTGATGGGCAAAACGGTGATTGCAGAAAGCGATATTGCTGTGGTTACCTCAGATAATCCACGAACAGAAGACCCAGAACAGATCATCTCGGAAATTGTTGCTGGTATCAAAGAGGTTACTAACGATAAGGACAGGTATATAGCGATTATAGATCGTAAAGCTGCAATTGAATATGCAATTAATAAAGCAAATAGCGGAGATCTAATTCTGATTGCTGGCAAAGGTCATGAGGATTACCAAATACTTGCGGACCAAGTTATAGATTTTGACGATCGTGAGGTTGCGCTCGCAGCTTTAAGGAGAAGATTTAAATGAGATTATCACTTAATGAGATAGCAAGAGTAGTTGATGGACAACTGCTTAAGGCAGAGGAAAACTTCATTATCACTGGTGTTAGCACAGATTCACGCAGCATTTGCGAGGGAGATTTGTTCATACCATTAGAAGGGGAAAACTACGATGGGCATGATTTTATTTCGGATGTGACATCAGCAGGTGCCACTGCTTCTTTCTGGAGTAATGAACTAGCTCTACCCGATGAAACAATCCCGCTAATCATTGTCTGTGACCCACTTGCGGCAATGCAGAAACTTGCGAAATATTATCGAAAAGAGATTAACCCAATTGTGATCGGTATAACTGGTAGCAATGGTAAAACAACAACCAAGGATATTCTGACATCAATTCTTGCTGAACAATATAAAGTACATAAAACAAAAGGCAATTTGAATAATCATATCGGTCTTCCCCTAACGATACTATCGATGCCTGCTGAGACAGAGGTACTAGTTGTTGAGATGGGTATGAATCAAGTTGGTGAGATTGCAGAGTTGACAAAGATTGCTCTGCCTGATCATGTGATTGTAACCAATGTTGGTGAGTCACACATTGAGTTTCTGCAGACTGAGGAACGAATAGCGGAAGCCAAACTGGAGATTCTTCAAGGCCTTGCTAAGGATGGATATGCGATTTTACCAGGAGATCAGGAACTAGTACGAAAGGAAATCGCAAAACATAATATAAAAAACATTATCTGGGTAGGTAGCTCGAAAATTAATGATAATTATTTGGCGGAAGTAGATGAAAAAGAACATGAACAACTAACTTTTACTGATAGCAATGGAGACAAATTTCAGCTACCCATGCTCGGCGCGCATAACGCAATTAACGCACTGATGGCGATTGAACTGACAAAACTTTTGAATATTAATGTGGACAAGATAAAAGCAGGCCTAGCAAAAGTTCAGCTAAGTGGGATGCGACTGGAACTTGTTAGACTAGATGCGGATTCGATAATTTTAAATGATGCATATAATGCTAGTCCAACTTCAATGCGCTGCAGTCTTGAATTGCTCGCTTCCTTGGTTGGCTATAAATATAAAATCGCAGTGCTCGGAGATATGTTAGAATTGGGCATAGCTGCGGAAAAGTATCACTACGAGATTGGGCGTTTAGTTGCAGAGCTAAAAATCGACTACCTTATCGTGATAGGTGATTTTGCAGAAGAGGTAATTGTTGGTGCCTTGCAAAATCGTATGGGTATGCGTAATGTGCAGAAGGCTGATTCAGTTGAAGAGATTGTTGATATACTACAGAGGAAGAAAATCGGGAAACGAGCGATACTGATTAAAGGTTCACGCGGTAATAGATTGGAAAGGGTTGTAGAGTTGCTATTACAAAAATAAAAGTCAGGGAGATAAGACAAGATGGATTTAAAAGTAATTTTAATAATGATACTTACCGCAACAGCAATTTCTTTTGTTGTGGGACTAATCATTATTCCTCTATTTCGCAAATATAACATTGGTCAATTAATCCGTGATGATGGACCACAGGAGCATCTCAAGAAAGAGGGAACCCTAACTCTGGGTGGATTAATGATACTGGCTTCGCTTTTAGCTACAGTTGTAGCTTTTGCGCCGCTTTCTTTTAATATTAAACTACTACTAATTGCAACATTTAGTTTTGCTTTATTAGGATTTCTAGACGATGCTCTTATTATTGCGAGAAAAGACAACAAGGGGATAAGCGCTAAGCAGAAGTTTGGTGGACAAATCGTAATAGCAATTATACTATGTATATTTTTATATTTTCAAGGTTTCGACCAGAGTATCTACTTGCCGGGAACTTCATTAAGCCTTGAATTAGGCTGGTTCTATTGGCCCTTTATTATTTTCTGGGTAGTTGGGTTTGTTAATGCCGTAAATTTAACTGATGGTCTTGATGGGCTGCTGGCGGGTAGCGCAATAATTTCCTTTCTCGCTTATCTTGTAATCAGTCTCTTTACCACACAATTTGATATTACCATATTTACAGCTGCGATGATTGGTGCTTTGATTGGTTTTCTAATCTTTAATCGGCACCCAGCTAAAATATTTATGGGTGATACAGGATCCTTAGCAATCGGTGGTGCACTAGTAATGGTTGCAATCTTAACCAAAACAGAGTTGCTCCTAATCATTATCGGTGGCCTATATGTAATCGAAACGTTATCAGTTATTCTGCAGGTGTTCTTCTTTAAAACAAGAGGGAGAAGAATTTTTAAGATGAGCCCAATTCACCACCACTTTGAATTATCAGGTTGGTCAGAGTGGAAGGTAGTTTTAGTATTTTGGAGCCTGAGCCTTATTTTTGCATTAATCGGTCTAGGTATTGGAGTGTTATTATGATGTGGGACGAGTTTGTTGCTAAATATTCCGGAAAAAAAATAATGGTGCTAGGTCTTGCCAAAAGTGGCACGGCAATTGCCAAAATCCTCGCAGATGCAGGTGCCAAACTGATAGTTTACGATGCATTGGAGTCAACGATTGAGCAGCAGGAGCTAGAAAGGCTTGATATAACTGTACACACTGGAGAAGTGCCTCTTCAACTCTTAGATTCGAGTTATTTTTGCTTAGTTAAAAATCCAGGAGTACCCTACGATAATCCCTTAGTCGAGCGAGCTTTAGAACTAGGAGTTCCTGTTATTACTGAGATAGAATTGGCCGGTGAATTGTCGGCAGCACCGATTATTGGCATTACCGGTACGAACGGGAAGACAACCACAACAACATTGATAGGTGAAATTCTGAATTATTCGAAAAAAAATGCGGTGGTTGCTGGCAATATTGGGACTGTCCTAGCCGGTGAGGCACGCAAGATTTCAGCTGATAAGATCCTTGTTGCTGAACTTAGCTCTTTTCAATTGAAAGGTACAACTAGCTTTCACCCGCACATTGCCATTCTCTTAAATATTTATCCGGCACATCTAGATTATCATCAGGGTATTGAGGATTACATAGTATCTAAAAGTAAATTATTTGCTAATCAGACAGAGGATGATTATGCAATTTTTAACATTAATTGTCAGCTTTGTATTGATCTTAGCAAAAATATTAAAGCACAAAAATATTATTTCTCGACCATAGGTCGCAACTCAATAACTCAAGGAGCCTATATCGAGCACGGATCGGCATACTATATTGATTTGGATACTCCGGTCAAGCTTATCGATTTAAATGAGACTAGAATGCGTGGTGCACATTTAGAAAACCTTTTGGCAGCAATAATTGCAACACGCTTAGCAGGTGCTGATTTCGAAGCAATTCGAGCTGTTTTACGTAGTTTCAAAGGTGTTGAGCACCGTATTGAATATGTGTTAAGTACGGAAGAAAATATATCCTTCTACAATGATTCTAAATCTACCAATGTACAAGCAACGATCACCGCCTTAGATTCCTTTACGGAACCAGTAATTCTAATTGCCGGTGGTTTAGATCGCGGGATTAGTTTAAGCGACTTAACTGAATATTTCCGTAATTCCGTCAAAGTACTTGTGCTTTATGGTGAAACTGCAGAAGAGCTTGCCCAGATTGGACGAGCTGCGGGAATTCAGGATATTCATCTTGTTGACTCGCTGGAAGCTGCGGTAGATGCAACGGTTAAGTTAGCCCAAGCAGGAGATAATGTTTTGCTATCTCCAGCAGCAGCGAGTTGGGATATGTTTAGTTCTTTTGAAGAACGAGGTAATCTATTCAAGGAGCTAGTTAGAAAGCACTATAATTAAGTTAACTCAGGAGATGATTAGATGCGTGTGATAATTTCAGGCGGTGGAACAGGTGGACACATCTATCCAGCTCTTGCAATAATAGCTGAAATTAAACGGCAAGATCCCAATTCAGAATTTCTCTATATTGGGACGGCTCTGGGCTTAGAAAGTGATTTAGTTAAACGTGAAGGGATTCCTTTTAAAGAGATCGAAATCCAAGGTTTTAAACGTAAATTAACTATTTATAACTATCGAACAATCAAAAAGTTCATTAAGGCTACCGCTCGTTCGAAAGAATATATTAAGAATTTCAAACCTGATCTGGTGATTGGGACAGGTGGTTATGTCTGTGCACCTGTTCTCTATGCAGCAGCTAAACTTAAACTGCCAACTTTTTTACATGAACAGAATATTGTTCCTGGCATAACTAACAACTTCTTGTCGAGATATGTTGATACAATCGGTATTAGCTTAGAAGGAGCTCGCGAGCATTTTAAAAAAGGCAGAAAGGTTGTTCTAACTGGAAATCCCATATCATCAGAAGTTATTCTTGCGGATGCTGCGAGTGGATATGAATTTTTGAAAATTAATCAAGATAAGAAGGTCATTCTGATTTTTGGGGGCAGCAGAGGTGCGATGCCGATTAATCAGGCAATTATCGACTTAATCCCTCAGATTGAAAAACGCGTATCTGAGCTTTATGTCCTTGTTACTGGAGCAGTAAATCATGAGGATGTATTAACCCGATTAAAGGAGAGTCATACTAAATTACCAAGCAATCTGGCGGTATATCCTTATTTATATAATATGTCAGATGTTCTAAAAGCCACCACTATCCTAATTAGTCGTGCTGGTGCATCAACTTTGGCGGAAATTACGGCTTTAGGTTTGCCTACGATTTTAATCCCATCCCCCTATGTGACGAATAATCACCAGGAGAAAAATGCACAGTGGTTAGAAAAAGAATCCGCTGCACTGATTGTGAGGGAAAAGGATTTGACAGCTGAATTACTAGAGAAATCGATCGATTATCTGTTAGTAAACCATGATAGCTATAGTAATCATGCTAGGGAACTGGGAATCCCTGATGCTGCTTGTCGAATTTATCGTGAGTTAGAAAGTCTGCTTAAGAAATAGGTGAGATTATGTGTAAATGGATGGAAGCACTAGAGACTAATAAAATTGAAATTTGTAGAGACGAAACGATGGCGAGGCACACGTCCTGGCGCGTTGGCGGGCCAGCTGATGCTATGGTGCTGCCAGCTAATCTTGAGGAGCTAGTCACCACTTTAGAAATCCTGAATTTATATCAAGTTGACTGGAAGGTAATTGGAAAGGGTTCCAACCTATTAGTAAGCGACTCGGGTTATCGCGGTGCGATTATAGCTCTAAACAGAGATTTTGTTGAGATAAGTATCGAGGACAGTATAATTACAGTCGAGGCCAATTATTCTCTCACAAAACTAGCTCGATTTGCATCACAAAATGGTTTAGCTGGTTTAGAGTTTGCTTGTGGTATCCCTGGAACAGTTGGTGGAGCGGTAGCGATGAACATTGGTGCGCATGGCGTGGAAATTTCGAGCATTCTAATAGACGCAAAGGTGCTTACGGCGGCTGGTGAGATAGAAGTATGGAATAATCAGGACTTTCAATTTGCCTATCGCGAGTCGAGGCTAAACAGAGAGAAGGGAATCCTTTTGTCGGCTAGATTTGTACTTACACCTGAAGCGGAAGAGCAAATCAAGGCGAGGATGGCAAACTATAATGAAGGCCGGAGGAAATCTCAGCCAATCGGACTAAGCACTGCAGGTAGTGTTTTTAAGAATCCGGAGAATGCTTTTGTTGGGAAACTAGTGGAGGAACTGGGTCTTAAGGGCAAGACTTGCGGAGGTGCTGAAATTTCTACGAAGCATGCCAACTTTATTATTAACACTGGTACAGCAACAGCTAAAGACATTTGCTGTTTGATGAGTTATATTAAGGCTGAGGTCTTAAGGGAATATGGTATTAAGTTAGAGAACGAGGTTGAAATAGTTGGAGAATGCGAATTTTGCAATTAATTTTATGGATGTTATAATTATGACAATTACATGTTCCGTAGGGATGGATACAGATGGAATCAACTTATAGCAGTCAACAATACGCGAGTCGTAGCAATCGCGGTAAGAAAAAGAAAAAAACAAAGAGCATAATCTTGTTTTTAATAATTTTATCATTCGTTCTATTTGTATCATTCTTTTTCCTGCCGATTAGTAAAATATACGACATTTCAATCACTGGGTTGGATTTACTGACAGAGGAAGAGGTTATAAAGCAGGCAAAGGTTTACGAAGGAATTAGTTACTTCTTGGTTAATACTGAGAAGGTAGAAGAAGAACTGGAAAAGCTACATATGTGTAAGGAAGCTACTGTTGAAAAGACTTTTCCGGGCGAGCTAGCGATAAAAATTGTTGAGAATGTTGAGGTAGCCTATCTTTTTGATAATGACCTCTGGTATGCTGTCTTAGAAAATGGCTATATTACTGAGCGAATTATAGAGCTTGATTTTGGTAAATTACCATTAATAACCGATTGGGGGAAGAGAGATTTAATTACGGACTTAGCTAGAGAAATCAGTAAGACCAAAAATTCTACAATTGCTGAATTATCTGAAATTCAATTATTTAATACGGACGAAGGTCTAGAACAAGTTCTGATCTTTACCCGCGAGGGCTATAAAGTTCACTTAGAATTAAAGGATTTCAGCAAGAAAATGAATATTTATTTAGATATTGTAGAGACGTTGAAATCCAAAGAGAGTGGACTAGGTAATATTTACCTGTTTGATTCGATCCGTTTTGAGAAATTTGCAGGCGAATAAGCATGAATTTTAAATTATACAGTTTTTATGCTATACTTAACAACCTTTTTTGAATATACTGAATATATATATTAGGTGAGGAGGCGAGCAATAGATGCATTTTAGTGACTATGTAGTTAGTTTAGACATCGGTACGGCCACTGTTAAAGTGATTGTCGGCGAAATTAAAAATGGCCTGCTTAACGTCGTTGGAATTGGAACGGCCGAATCTGAAGGAATAAACAAGGGTGCTATTGTTGACATTGACTTAACGGCACAGTCGATACTTGAAGCAGTTTCAGAGGCAGAGCGAATGGTTGATTTCGAAATTCGCGATGTTTTTATTGGAGTCTCAGGAAACCATATAAATATACAATTGAGTCAAGGTGTTGTTGCTGTTTTAAGTGATAATAAAGAGATTGACAAAAATGACGTTGAAAGAGCCGTTGATGCTTCGAAAGTCATTGTTCTACCGCCAAATAAGGAGATCATAGAAGTTATTCCTAAGGAATTTGTTGTAGATGGTTTGGGAGGGATTAAGGATCCGATTGGTATGATTGGCGGAAGATTAGAGGTTATCTCTACAGTGATTACTGGATCAATGACTGTAATGCATAATCTATTTAGAACTATTGAAAAGACCGGGTTAAACATCGCGGGCTTTGTCTTATTATCACTTGCAGCTGGCGAGGTTGCTTTAACAAAGGATGAAAAGAACCTTGGCATAGCTTATGTTGATATTGGAAAAGGAACGACGGATATCTCAATCTACCAACAGGAAGAATTGGTAGACGCTATAGTATTGCCAGTCGGTGGCGAATATATTACAAACGATATCTCGATTGGTTTAAAAACACCTGCAGATGCTGCAGAGCACGTTAAGGTACGCTATGGAACGGCAAGTGTAGAATCAGCCTTTGAAGATATTAAGTTCAGGGTACCAAGGATTGGCAGCAATTATGATGAGGAATTTACGCAGGTTGACCTTGCGCGGATTATTGAACCAAGAATAAGAGAAATTTTCTCGGTTGTTATCAGCGAGATTAACCGTTTAGGTTATAACACCGATTTTCCAGGAGGGATAGTTCTATCTGGCGGTGTAGCAGCAACAAACAATATCTTAAAAGTTGCTGAAGAAATGTTTGAAACATCAGTAAGAGTTGCAGCACCTACATATATTGGGGCTAAAGATCCTTCATTTACTAATGGTGTAGGGATTCTTGTTTACACTCTGAAAAAAATACTAAAGAAGCCTTTAAAGGGTTCAACTTCTAAGACTAAACGCAGCAATAGTTCGGTAACAAAGAAGATTAGAGGTTGGTTTAAAGATTTTGTTTAATAAGGATTGTCATGATAAATGGGATGTCTAAGGGAGGATTAGCATGTATGAAATGGACCATATTGACTCACAGTACGCGAAGATAAAAGTTATTGGCGTAGGTGGTGGTGGAAGCAACGCTGTTGACCGTATGATTGAAGATGGGGTCAGGGGAGTTGATTTTCTTGCGGTCAATACTGATGCGCAGGCCCTCCATCGTTCTCGGGCAGAAGTAAAAATTCAAATTGGTAATAAGCTAACCAGAGGATTAGGTGCAGGCGCCGACCCAACCATTGGCAAAAAAGCTGCTGAAGAGAGCCGCAAGGAATTAGAGGACTTTATAATTGGTGCTGATATGTTATTCGTTACAGCCGGCATGGGCGGCGGGACGGGAACGGGTGCTGCCCCAGTTATTGCAGAGATAGCAAAAGGGCTAGGAGTTCTAACGATAGGTGTTGTTACAAGACCATTTACTTTTGAGGGAAAGAAAAGAGCTCAGCAAGCTGATCAAGGCATTTCTGAGATAAAGGAAGTGGTTGACACTTTAATTGTTATACCAAATGATCGATTATTAGAGTTAGTGGAACAGGATACGCCGATTCTGGATGCATTCCGTGCTGCTGATAGTATTCTTCGCCAAGGAGTGCAGGGTATTTCTGAATTAATTTCTTCACCAGGGTTAATTAATCTTGATTTCTCTGATGTTAAAACAATTATGACTGAAAAAGGTGCCGCAATGATGGGAATTGGTCGTGCTACTCGAACAGCAGGCGAAACCCGTGCCGTAGAGGCTGCTAAAAAGGCTATCTACAGTCCAATCCTTGAACAGACAATAAGCGGCGCTAAGGGCGTTCTAATGAATATAAAGGGTGGCTCTGATTTAAGTTTATTTGAGGCTAATCTTGCTGCTAACGCGGTTATTGAAGCCGCAGGACCTGACGTCAATTTAATTTTTGGTGCGGTTATCGACGATAGCCTCCAAGATGAAGTTTATATTACAATCATAGCAACTGGATTTGGTGATAAAGTAGAAAGACCTAGATTTTCAAATGAAAATCCAGGTATTAAGCCTTTTAGTGGCGAAGAAATTGACACATTTGATATACCTACCTTCATGAGAAACCTAGATAGCTATTCACGCGATGATGACGATGAGGGATGGAAATTATAACTTGCTGAGGTGACTTAATTGGTTAATATTGCAGAAAATCTTAGCAATGTTCGTTTACGAATTGCTGCCGCGTGTGAAAAGGCAGGTAGAGTGCCCGATGATGTTAAAATTATCGCAGTAACAAAATATGCAAGTTTGGCTGAAACAGAAGAAATTCTCAGGCTTGGACTCAGCGAAATTGGTGAAAGCCGAGTGCAAGCGGGCGTCGCTAAAAAAGCTTCTATCCCTGATAATAATCTTCATTGGCACCTTATCGGTAACCTACAGTCAAATAAAGTAAACAAGGCACTGGAAACTTTTTCTTATATTCATTCGATAGATCGTCTTTCAATTGTGCAACAACTTAACAGACGTGCAGCGTTGAGAGAATTAAAAATCAAGTGCTTTATTCAAGTAAACATCTCTAAAGAGACAACAAAAAGTGGCATCGAAGTTGAACAAATATTTCCCTTTATTGAAGAGATGGTCTGCTTAGATAATGTTGAAATTGTCGGTTTGATGACGATGGCACCACACTTTTCAGACCAGGAACTTACAAGACCGATTTTCAGCAAGCTAAGAGAACTAAGAGATGAGATAAATAAATCAGGAATATTAGAGTATGAGTTAAAAGAGCTTTCAATGGGAATGTCAAATGATTTTGAAGTTGCAATAGAAGAAGGGTCAACCTACATTCGTATAGGATCCTCTCTTTTCAAATAACTTATGATCTCATATAATAAAAAAAGTAGAGGGTGATATATGTTGGTTCTACAGATAATAGGTTTTGTAGATATTTTATTTTTCGTTTATCAATGGTTAATAATTGCATATATAATATTTTCCTGGTTTCCCAAACTTGCGGAGAGCAAGCTTGGTGAAATTGTTGGAAAGTTGGTTGAGCCATATCTAGCACCTTTTAGAAGGCTAATACCACAAGTGGGAATGGTAGATTTCTCACCAATTATTGCACTAATTGCGCTAGTCTTTATAAAATATGGTGTAATGATTATTCTAGGGCTATTTTTGTAGAAATTATAAGTATAAATTTTTATAGGGGGTGTTTTTGATGGCTTTAACAGAAGCAGAGATTCATAACAAAGAATTCAGCATTAAATTTAGAGGCTATGATGAAGACGAGGTAAATGATTTTCTTGATTTAATTGAACAGGATTACCAGTATTTTGCGAGTAAGATTAGAGAATTAGAGGACAAAAACTACGAATTAGCGCAGTCACTTGAGAGATATACGGAGATTGAGGATAAGATTGATAATTCTACTGTTGATCTTCAAGATGAAGCCAAAAGACTTCGCTTGCAGGCAGAGAAGGAATATGAATTAATTATTAAAGAGTCGCAAAAGAATGCTGACCGCATTATTAATGAAGCTTTACTAAAACAGAAGAACATTCATTATGAAATAGAGGATATGAAAAGAAGTGCATCAGCTTTTCATACGAGGTTCCGCGCATTATTAGAAGCGGAATTGGATATTTTAGAGAGATACTTTTGCGAGGATTCTGAAACAGAATAATTGGAACAAGAGTATATTTTAGTCATACCAATTTAATGAAATATATAAAAACGATGAATAGGACAGGTTTATTAAGTCGTAATTTATAGCGAGTTAGGGAGGGTGTGAGCCTAATAATTACTTTAATAAATATCACCTAAGAGTTGCTTATTCGAAATGTTCAGTAGGGTAAGCCGGTTCAAACCGTTAACTTGTTAAGTGGCATTAAATCTGATGCTATTAGGGTGGTACCGCGGGTTATCCTTCTCGTCCCTTGTGGACGTAGGAGGTTTTTTATTTTAATTTAAGGAGTGAAGTTGTAGTGTCAAAAGAGACAATTGATTATAGTAAGACATTAAATTTGCCAAAGACAGATTTCCCCATGCGTGGTAATCTACCAAACATGGAGCCCGATATGCAGGCTTGGTGGGATGAGATAGATATCTACTCACTTGTACAGGAGAATCAGAAGGGCAAGAAAAAATTTATATTACATGATGGACCGCCCTATGCCAACGGTGACATTCATATCGGTCATGCCTTAAATAAAATATTAAAAGATTTTATTGTGCGTTTCAAAACAATGCAGGGATATGATGCACCTTATGTACCAGGCTGGGATACACATGGACTACCAATTGAGCACGCCGTTGTGCAGAGCAAAAAGATAGATCGACGTAATTTTGATCCGATTGAATTTCGTGATCTTTGTAAGGAGTATGCATTAAGCTATGTTGATCGACAACGAGTACAGTTCAAGCAATTGGGAGTGCGTGGAGATTTTGATAATCCATACATTACTTTGAATCCTGAATATGAAGCGCGTCAAATTAAGGTTTTTGGTGATATGGCAAAAAAAGGATTGATTTATAAAGGTTTTCGACCAGTTTATTGGTCTCCATCGTCTGAATCTGCACTTGCAGAAGCGGAAATTGAGTACCTCGAGAAAACATCGGCATCTATTTACGTTGCTTTTGAGGTAATTGATGGCAAAGGCATTCTAGCTGAGGCGACTAATGTTATTATTTGGACGACAACGCCGTGGACAATTCCGGCAAACTTAGCTATCGCTTTAAACGGAGAATTTGAGTATACATTATTTAATTTTGACGGCAAGGAATATATTGTAGCGAAGGATCTACTTGAGTTTGTACAAAATGAACTTGGTTTTACTGAGATAGAATTTATAAAAGATATCAAGGGGGTTGAGTTAGAAGGAGTGATTACCCAGCACCCGTTTTATGATCGACCATCTCCTTTGATTTTAGGCGAGCACGTTACCTTGGAAGCTGGAACTGGTTTTGTCCATACAGCACCAGGTCACGGGGAAGATGACTTTTATGTGGGTCAGAAATATAATCTTGAAATACTGAGCCCTGTAGATAATCAAGGTAAGTTTACAGAGGATGCTCCTGGCTTTACTGGTCTTTTCTACGACGATGCAAACAAGGAAGTAACACGTATTTTAGAAGAGAAGGGCAAACTGTTAAAGCTTAGCTTTATTAAACATCAATACGCACATGATTGGCGGACAAGAAAGCCAGTAATTTATCGTGCTACTGAACAATGGTTTGCTTCAATTGAGGCAATTCGCGCGGATATCCTTGCAGCAATTAAAGGAGTGAAGTGGGTTCCATCATGGGGTGAGCAGCGTTTAAATAATATGATTGCTGATCGTGGTGATTGGTGTATTTCACGTCAGAGAATCTGGGGAGTTCCTATCCCAATTTTCTACTGTGAAGGCTGTGGCGAAGCAATCATCGAGGATGCTACCATTGATTATTTAGTCGATTTGGTAGCTAAGGAAGGCACAAATGTTTGGTATGCACGTAGTGCAAGCGAGCTTTTACCAAGTGGCTATTCTTGCCCTAAATGTAAGTGTGACACTTTTCTTAAAGAGAAGGATACAATGGACGTTTGGTTCGATTCTGGTACAAGCCATATAGCTGTACTTGAAGCACGACCAGAACTAAGCTGGCCTGCTGATTTATATCTAGAAGGATCTGACCAATATCGTGGATGGTTTAACTCCTCGATAACAACAAGCATAGCAGTACGTGGCGCAGCACCCTATCGTGGTGTATTGAGTCATGGTTTTACACTTGATGGCGAGGGTCGTAAGATGTCTAAATCGATGGGTAATGTACTTGACCCAGCCAAGATTATGAAACAACTTGGATCAGATATTCTTCGACTATGGGTTGCTTCTGTAGATTATCAATCAGATATGCGGATATCACAAGAAATACTTAAGCAGACTACTGAGGTCTACCGTAAGATTCGCAATACTCTACGTTTTTTAGTTGGCAATCTTGAGGGTTTTGATCCTGCTACCGATCTAGTTCCACTTGCAGAAATGAGTGAACTGGACCGCTTCACGATGATGAAGGCACGAATGCTAATTGATAAATCAATCAAAGCATACGACGAGTATGAATTTAATACGGTCTATCAGTCAATTCATAATTTCTTTACAATCGATTTGAGTTCATTTTACCTTGATATCGTAAAGGACACGCTATATATAGAACCGATAAATTCAGTTGAACGCAAGGCTATACAGACTGTTCTCTATGAAATACTACTTGCTACAGTTAAACTTATTGCACCAATCCTGCCACATACTGCAGACGAAATCTGGCGCTATATTCCGAACGTTGAGGAACTGAGCGTACAATTAACGGAAATGCCAGATTGGGATGATATTGTTATTGACCAAGAGCTACTTAAGAAAGGTGATCAGCTTCTTGAAATTCGTGATGAGGTCCTAAAGGCGCTAGAGTTAGCTCGTAAGGATAAACTAATTGGTAACTCATTAGCTGCTGCTGTCATAATCTATCCAGAACCAGAGACAGCTAAGTTTCTTGAAGAATTCGATAATTTAGAGAAGTTATTTATTGTCTCACAAGTGGTAATAAAGAATGGTCCTATCCCGGCAGCAGCGACTATTGTTCCTGGATTTAGCATTTTAATCGAACAAGCACCAGGTGAGAAGTGTGAACGCTGCTGGAACACGTTAACCGATGTTGGGTCAACAAGAGAAGGATTATGTAATCGTTGTGCAAACATTGTTTCCCAGTATCACTCAGATATTTTAGAATAAGTTAATGCTGGAGGTAAACTAGTGTTTTTTTATCTTATTGCAATTTTAATTATCATAATTGATCAATTAACTAAATTTGCAGTCGTTTCTACTATGGATTTATATGAGAGTATCCCAATTATTGAGGGTTGGTTTCATATTACGTCTGTAAGAAATACGGGAGCAGCCTTTAGTATATTGGAAAATCAGACCTGGTTTTTTATAATTACTGCGATTATCATTAGCCTTGTTTTAGTCTACTTAATCTATCGTGTCTATCGTGAGTATCGAATATTAGCCTTACTTATGGCGCTGATTCTTGGTGGTGCACTTGGCAATTTAATCGATCGCATAATGTATGGTTCAGTTGTTGATTTTATTGATGTGCAGATTATTAATTTTGCAATTTTTAATGTTGCTGATATTGCCATAACTGTAGGTACAGCACTGCTGGTCATCTACGTGATTTTTAGTAAGAACAATAAATTTCTGAATTAGAGGTGTAGAAGTGGACTACGTTGAAACATATGTTTGGGAAGTAGATGAGGATGCTGTTGGTATTCGGATTGATAAATTCTTGCCAACACAGTCTGCGGAATGGTCACGCTCCCAGGTTCAAGAGTGGATACAAGAGGGGTTAATCACTGTCAATGAAAAAGTCGTTAAAGCAAATTATCGACTTTCGCTAGCCGACGAGATTCAGATGCGAATGCCGCCTGTAAAAGAATTTAAAATTAAAGCTGAGGATTTACCACTCACAATCGTATATGAGGACAGTGATTTACTAATAGTTAATAAGGATCGCGGTATGACAGTGCATCCAGCGCCAGGAAATTATGAAGGTACTTTAGTGAACGCTCTTTTACATTATAGTGATCAATTATCAAGCGTTAATGGTGTGCTCAGGCCGGGTATTGTTCACCGTTTAGACCGAGACACCTCTGGACTGATAATGGTTGCCAAAAATGACTTTACACATCACAATTTAGCTGACCAACTCAAAAAGCAGACAGTAGAACGTATCTATAGTGCAGTAGTGCATGGTGTTATTCCCCACGAACGAGGTAGCATCGACGCGCCGATTGGACGAGACCCAGCTGATCGTAAACGCATGACTGTTACCGCGCAAAATAGTAAAGAGGCGGTTACACATTTTGTTGTTAGCGAACGTTTTAAAGAGTATACACTTGTTGATTGTGCATTGGTGACTGGGCGAACCCACCAGATAAGGGCACACTTGAAATATATCGGACACCCAGTTGTAGGCGACCCTAAGTATTCAACTAAAAAGATGCCGGAGATTAAAGGACAGGCACTCCATGCTAAAACGCTGGGCTTTGTTCACCCACGAACTGGAGAGAAGTTGCAATTTACATCAGAATTACCACAAGATATGTTAGATTTACTCAATTATATAAGAAGTAAGGATAATCAAGAATAGTTGTTGACAAGTTGTCTTAACTAAGAGATAATTATTTTAATTAAATACTCCTTTAAATCAATCCTGCGAGGTTGACAAGGTAATAGTAGCATCTAGTTATGCGATATATTTGATAAGTTACTTTAACTTTTGTCCCCGAGGCAAAAGTTTTTATTTTTATGTGAGGTGAATCTCTTGAATCAGCGAGTACTAATTGACGAACAAGCTATAAGTCGAGCCCTAACACGAATCACACATGAAATTTTAGAGAAGAACAAGGGAACTGAAGACCTAGTTCTGGTGGGCATTAAGACGCGTGGTAGCTATTTAGCACGGCGAATTTACCAGAATATTATTGAAATTGAAGATCAAAGGGTCCCTGTAGGTGACCTTGATATTACCCTCTACCGCGATGATTTAAGTGAAAAGGGCGATGAAGCACTTATTCAGGGAAGTGCGATTGATTTTGACGTAACGGACAAAATCGTCGTGCTAGTCGATGATGTTTTGTTTACCGGTAGAACTGTAAGAGCAGCTTTAGATGCCTTAATCGATATGGGGCGTCCAAGATTAATTCAGCTGGCAGTTTTAATTGACCGGGGGCATCGGGAGTTCCCGATCAAGGCTGATTATATCGGCAAAAATATTCCCACGTCACTGGGAGAGAATATACTAGTACAGTTACGTGAACTGGACCGTCAAGACCAAGTCGTAATTCAGCGCAATAATTAGGCAAAAGGGGCGAGAATGATGAAAAAACATCTCTTGAGTACTAGGGATCTTGAGCTTTCGGAGATTGAACGGCTGCTCAAACGTGCAGAATTTTTTTCGGAAAACAGGAATTCTCCAGCAATTAAAGAGCTTGGCAAAAATTGTTTTGTAACTAATTTCTTCTTAGAACCGAGTACACGAACTCGTTTTTCTTTTGAGATTGCACAGAAGCGCCTAGGCTGTAATGTTATCAACTTCCAATCGAATGATTCTAGCATAAAAAAGGGAGAAACACTTTACGACACACTAAAAACGCTTGAAGTCCAGGGTGTTGAGATTGCTGTTGTACGTCTTTGTGAAGAAGGAATTCTCTCACAATATGCTGATAAACTCTCGTTAACACTTATAAATGCAGGTGAAGGTACGATCGAGCATCCTACGCAGGCTCTGCTAGATCTATATACAATTAAGCAACATTTTGGCGAGGTAAAGGGTTTAACAATGGCAATTATAGGAGATATTCGACATAGCCGTGTTGCACATTCTAATTACCAGCTGCTTACTCGACTTGGTGTGAAGTTGATTTTCTCTGGACCAGAAGAATTTATGGATAGCCGTCTTGCTGGCGAGTACCTTCCTATCGATGAAGCGATCAAAGCTGCAGATGTTGTGATGATGCTTAGAATACAGTTTGAAAGACAGGAACTTTCTTATCTAGCATCAAAAGAAGATTATAACCGCCACTATGGCTTAACTGAAGAAAGAGCCAGACTTCTTAATCCACAAGCTATTATCTTACACCCGGCTCCGATTAATCGTGGTGTCGAAATCGCTGGTAGTGTAGTCGAGCACCCACAGTCGAAAATTTTCAAACAGATGGAGAATGGTGTCTGGATCCGTATGGCAATCATTGAGCGGGCATTTAAGGAGGTATAAAATGAAAATTATTATAAAAAATGGACGGGTTTGGACTGGCAGTGAATGGTGCAATCAAGATTTATTAATCGCTGATGGCATCATTAAAGAATTTTTTGAACCAAATAATTCGGAATACAGTCAAGCAAATATTCATGTCTATGATGTTGCAGGAGCGATTATTGTTCCAGGCTTTATTGATATGCACGTACATCTACGCGAACCCGGCGGTGAACATAAAGAGACGATACTTACTGGCAGTAAGGCAGCAGTCAAAGGAGGCTTTACAAGCATCGCAGCAATGCCTAACACTTACCCTGTAGCTGACACCGTTGAAGTAATTGAATACATACAAAAACAGGCCAGAGCTGCTGACCAGGCTCGGGTCCGGCCAATAGCTGCCATCACCTGTGCAGAAGCCGGAGAGCATTTAACCGATTTTTCAGCCTTAAAAAAAGCAGGAGTGGTTGGCTTTTCTGACGATGGTCGGGGAGTGCAATCAACAGAGGTAATGCGTTCGGCAATGCGTGAAGCAGCAACATTAGGAATGCCGATCATGGCACACTGCGAAGACGAAGAGTTGCTTGCAGGTGGCATGATTCAAGCGGGTGCAATAGCAGAACAATTTCAGCTACCGATTAATAATTCAGAGTCTGAATACAAACAGATTGAAAGGGATATTCAACTGGCAAATGAAACAGGTGTGCATTATCACGTTTGTCATATTTCTACCAAGGAGTCGGTAGCGCTGGTTCGCAAGGCGAAAAGCAAGGGTAATAAGGTAACTGCTGAGGTTACGCCACACCACCTAATTTTGAATGTAAGCGATATTATAAAACCATACTCATATTACAAGGTGAACCCACCATTAAGAGCTAGAGAGGACCAAATAGCGCTCCTAGAGGGACTAAGAGATGGTACGATCGATATTATTGCAACTGATCACGCACCACATACGATAGCAGAGAAGGCAAAAGATTTTCTAACCGCACCATTTGGCTTTACTGGTCTGGAACTAGCTTTTCCAGCTCTTTACACGAGATTGGTTAAGGAAGGCCTTCTAACACTGGAAGATTTAATTAATAAAATGTCACTAGCACCAGCACAAATATTTAATCTTACTGGCGGCGAGATAGCTGTTGGAAAACCGGCTGATATTACTGTTATAGATTTAGAGATGTCGCGTGAAGTTCGCCCAGAGAAGCTTGCTTCTAAAGGAAAAAACACGCCCTTTACAGGACAGCATTTTCAAGGCTGGCCGGTTTTAACCTTAGTTGCAGGGAAGGTAAAGTGGTCATCAATTGACAATAGAAGAGAAGGCGAGGGTGTTAAGTAGATGGCAAGAATAGATCAGATTAAGAAGGTTATGGTTATAGGCTCTGGTCCCATTGTGATAGGACAGGCGGCTGAATTTGATTACGCAGGAACGCAGGCGTGTCAAGCGTTGAAGGAAGAGGGTATTGAGGTAATCCTAGTAAATAGTAATCCAGCAACGATTATGACAGACACAAAGATTGCTGATCGCGTCTATATGGAGCCTTTGACAGTCGATTTTATTACATCAATAATTATTGCTGAAAGACCGGATGGGCTCTTGGCAACACTTGGTGGGCAAACAGCACTAAACCTAGCAATGGAGTTAGAAAGCGAGGGAGTTCTAGCTGATTATAACGTTCGATTATTAGGTACTGATATTACAGCTATTGAAAAGGCCGAGGATCGGGAGATATTCCGGATAACGATGAATGAAATTGGCGAAGCAGTTCCTGAAAGTGAAATTATTTACAAATATGAAGAGGCGCTGCCTTTTGTTGAAGAGATTGGTTTTCCAATTATTGTCCGTCCAGCCTACACTCTTGGTGGAACCGGTGGAGGTATCGCTTACGATCACGACCAACTTAGGTCAATCATTCGTAATGGTGTTGACGCAAGTCCAATTAAGCAAGTTCTAATCGAGCGGAGCCTTTTAGGTCTAATTGAGATTGAGTATGAAATTATTCGTGACGCGGCTGGAAATAAAATAGTTGTCTGCAACATGGAAAACATTGACCCAGTCGGCGTACATACTGGAGATAGCATCGTTGTAGCCCCCAGTCTGACCTTATCAGAAGAGGCAAAAGAGATGTTCCGTGCATCAGCATTTAGAATTGTAGATGCAGTTGGTATTCAAGGTTCGTGTAATGTGCAATATGCCTATGATCCAGCAACGGAAGAGTACTTTGTAATTGAGGTTAATCCACGAGTAAGTCGCTCAAGTGCACTTGCTTCAAAAGCGACTGGTTATCCGATTGCTAAGGTCGCAACTAAAATAGCGGTCGGCTATGAGCTACCAGAGATTATTAACCAAATGACCAAGGATACACCAGCCGACGTCGAACCACAGTTGAATTATATTGTTACAAAAATCCCGCGCTGGCCATTTGATAAGTTTATAACGGCGAACCGTTTTTTGGGAACGCAAATGAAGGCAACTGGTGAAATTATGGCAATTGGTCAAAGCTTTAAAGAATCCTTGCAGAAAGCGATTCGTTCATTAGAAATTAAGGCCTATGGTCTTTATGTACCTTCCTTAGAATTAGCGAAAAGTAATGAGGAGACACTACTAGAGAGAATTTCTCATCCGGATGATGAGCGCCTCTTTGTAATAGCTGAGTGGTTCCGGCGCGGAGGATCGATTGAGCGAGTGATTGAATTAACAGGAATGGAAAGCTATTTTCTTGAGAAAATAAAAGAACTAGTTGATTTAGAAGAAGAGATAGCTACGACTGAGATTACTAGGGAAAAACTACTTGCCTGGAAAGAACTCGGATTCGCTGACCGGCAGATTGCAATATTGCGTGAAGCGAATGAAAGGGAAATTTACCGGCTACGCCAGAACTATGGACTCAACCCCGGATTCTTAATGGTGGATACTTTTGCTGGTAAGGCAGAGCTTTCGACACCATACTATTATTCAAGTTATCGCGGTCAAGATCAAGCTAAGGTTACAGAAAAAGAATCAGTTATTGTACTTGGTTCGGGACCAATCAGAATTGGGCAGGGAATTGAGTTTGACTACTCAACAGTTCATGCGGTCTGGGCTATCCAAGAGGCTGGCTATGAGGCAATTATTATTAACAATAACCCGGAAACTGTCTCGACAGACTATAATATTTCCGACCGTCTCTATTTTGAACCACTGACGGCAGAGGATGTTCTAAATATTGTTCATAAAGAGAAGCCGATTGGTGTAGTTGTACAATTCGGCGGACAGACTGCAATCAATCTTGCTGCCCGATTAGTTGAAGAGGGGATTAATATTCTTGGCACCTCATTAGATAACATTGCCAACGCTGAGGACAGGAAGAAATTCGAAGCCATAGCCAAAAAGTTGGGAATTAAACAACCTTTAGGAAGCACCGCGATGTCAGTCGATGAAGCGGTAGTTATTGCTGAGCGAATTGGCTATCCGGTACTTGTTCGCCCATCATATGTGCTTGGTGGACGCGCAATGGAAATAATTTACAATCTGGAGGACCTGAAGAAATATATGGTTCATGCAGTTAATGTATCAACTGAGCATCCTGTACTGATCGACCGTTATCTAACTGGTAAGGAGATTGAGGTTGATGCAATCTGTGATGGAACAAGCGTTCTAATACCAGGGATTATGGAGCATATTGAGAAAGCCGGTGTTCACTCTGGTGACTCTATCGCTGTCTATCCTACAATATCTTTATCAGATGAGATGCTCGCGCAGATTATTGATATGACCAAAAAACTTGCATTGGGTCTTAATATAATTGGACTACTTAATATTCAATTTGTAATCTTTAAAGGTGAGCCATACGTAATTGAGGTTAATCCACGCTCATCGCGCACAGTGCCTTTTATCAGCAAGGTAACGAGGATTCCGATGGGGAATATTGCGACCAAAGTAATCCTGGGTCAATCGATTATTGAGCAGGGTTACCAGTCAGGCTACTACCAGCCGCTTCCTGATTACTACGCGGTTAAGGTTCCCGTATTCTCTTTCTCCAAACTTAGAAGTGTTGATGTAACGCTAGGGCCAGAGATGAAATCGACTGGCGAGGTTATTGGTATCGATAGCCAATTTGAGAAAGCGCTTTATAAAGGCTTGGTTGCTTCGGGCATAAAAATACAAGAGCATGGAACGATTCTTGCAACAATTGACGATAAAGGCAAGGAAGAAGCAATTGATCTTTTCCGCCGTTTTGAGCGCTTAGGCTATCGAATTAAGGGAACAAAAGGCACAGCAGATTATTTAAATGCTCAGGGCATCCCCGTAAAACAGGTCTATAAATTACAGGAGGGTTCACCTAACATTATCGATGAGATACGTAACAACCAGATAAATATTGTGATTAATACCTTAACCAAAGGAAAGGACATCGCAACTGACGGCTACAAAATAAGGCGTGAATCTGTTGAGTTTGGCATTCCATGCATTACTTCACTTGATACCGCCTATGCCTTACTTCACGCTCTAGAGTCGATTTCCTTTCGTTTACAACCAAGTACAAAAGAACAAGGCGGTGTGATTAGAAAATGATGCAAGATAACTACCCACTTGTGGAAAACAAAATGATTGCCCGTAATATCTATCGGATGAGCTTTATTACTGATAGTTTAGCTAGTGAGCCGGAACCTGGGCAATTTTTCCAGCTGCGCGTTAGCGAGGGTTATGATCCGCTGCTACGTCGACCAATTAGCATCTGCGATTACGATAGTGTGAGCAAATTAGTAACACTAGTCTATCGTAGTTCTGGGCGCGGTACTGAGCTACTTAGTAAGAAAAAAGCCGGCGATCCAATCGATGTTTTTGGTCCCTTGGGAAGGGGATTTCCTTATCAAGATATCGGCCCTAACAAAAGAATTCTACTGGTTGGCGGCGGCATTGGTTTACCTCCGCTATATTACCTTGGGAGAAAGCTTAAAGAGAATGGTATGCAACTAACCACAGTAATCGGTTGTCTATCGCAGGTTGATCGGATTTTATATGATGAATTTAAGGAACTGGGTGATGTTCGATTGGCGACGGTGGACGGTAGCTGTGGTATGCAGGGAACCGTACTTGATGCCCTCAGTGCTGATGATAATTGGGACCGTTTCTATTCATGTGGACCGACGGGGATGCTACGCACATTGCAAGAATTATGGATGGATAAAAATATTGAGGGCTTTATGTCACTTGAAGAACGAATGGCATGCGGAATCGGCGCCTGCTATGGCTGCATTATAAAAGTCGACCGGGAAAAGTACCCGGGTGGCTATCAGAAAGTCTGTTCCGATGGACCAGTCTTTTCATTTCGTGAGGTGATCCTATGAGTAATCGATTAGCAACTCAACTTGGTGAATTAATCTTGAAAAATCCGATTATGCCTGCCTCTGGATGCTTTGGTTTCGGTCGTGAGTTTGCGAAATTGTATAATCTAAATCAACTGGGCGCGATTGTAGTTACGGCAACAACAGTTGAGGAGCGAAGTGGTAATCCAACACCACGAATCGCGGAGACTCCTGCGGGTATGTTAAACTCTATCGGGCTACAAAACCCCGGAGTAGATTACGTGATTGAACATGAACTAAGCTGGCTACAACAATTTGAAACACCGTTAGTGGTAAATGTTGCTGGTTCAACAAAGGAAGATTATGTAGAGGTAGCAAGACGCTTAAATGAGTTGGATATTGCAATAATTGAGTTAAATATTTCCTGCCCAAATGTTAAAAGTGGAGGTATTGCCTTTGGTTCAGATGCTAAGGTTGCAGCTGAGCTTACTAGTGCAGTTAAAGCGGTTAGCAAGCATCCCTTGTATGTTAAGCTTTCGCCGAACGTAACGGATATTGTCACAATTGCAAAAGCTGTCGAGGCAGCTGGCGCAGATGGTCTAAGCATGATTAATACTTTAGTTGGGATGCGTTTTGACTTGAATACACGCAAACCACTTCTTGCTAATCGCGTCGGTGGTTTATCAGGTCCCGCAATTATGCCTGTTGCCTTACGGATGATTTATCAGGTATATCAAGAAGTTTCTCTTCCAATCATCGGGATCGGCGGGATCAGTCGTGCAGAGGATGTTGTTGAATTTTTACTTGCAGGTGCCTCCGCTGTTCAGGTGGGCACAGCTAATTTTGTTGACCCATATGTATTACCGAAATTGATTGAAGAATTGCCACTATTGTTAGATACTTTAAGTATAGATAAAATCTCAGATTTAATCGGAGAAGGGAGCAGATAGATGGTCGTTAAACAAGGGCGAGATTATCGCGAACAGATAATTGTTGCACTAGACGTTGCTAGTAAGGAACAGGCTCTGGAGTTAGTAGCTAGTTTTGAGCAAGAGGTACGTTTTGTAAAGGTTGGTATGGAACTATATTACGGTGTAGGTCCTGCAATTGTTGAGGAACTGAAGGCCCGTGGTTTAAAAGTCTTTCTCGATCTGAAACTGCATGACATCCCGAACACTGTTGGCAAAGCATCAGCGCAGATTACTAAATTAGGAGTTGAGATGTTTAATCTACATGTAGCTGGTGGTCTGAATATGATGGTCGCAGCGCGAGAGAGTATGGAAAAAAGTCTAACGAGTGGTCAGCGGCAGCCTTATATAATCGGAGTTACGCAGTTAACTAGTACTAATCAACAGATTCTAAATGAAGAACTTGGCATACCAACGACTGTAGAAGACAGTGTTCTTCATTATGCGAAACTAGCAAAAGAAGCGGATCTTGCAGGTGTTGTCTCATCTGTTCACGAAGTAGAGTTGATTAAAGAACATTGTGGCAAAGAATTTCTAACAGTAACTCCGGGAATTCGATTGGTGAATGACTCAGCAGATGATCAGAAAAGAATTGCAACGCCAGAGCATGCAATCAAGCTTGGTAGTGATTACCTAGTTATTGGTCGTTCTATTACAGCTGCTGATAATCCAGCAGAAGCTTTTAACCAAATTATAAATAAATTAGCGAATCATTAGGAGGAGATTAGAGTGCTTAGTAAAAGTGAAATTCTAAAAATATTTAAAGAAAGTGGTGTCCTAAAGAGAGGACATTTTATCCTTGCATCAGGAAGACATGCTAGCCAGTATATGCAAATGGCACAGGCGACCCAGGATGCCAAAATAACAGAGCTACTCTGCCAGGATTTAGCGGAGCGTTTCAAGGGTGAGGAGATAGATTTGGTTGTATCACCAGCAGTAGGTGGCTTAATTGTTGGATACGAGATGTCGCGCATTTTAGGAACACGTAACCTTTTTACTGAACGTGAGAACGGCGAGATGTTCCTGCGCCGTGGGTTCTCAATAAAAGAGGGAGAGCGTGTGCTTGTTGTTGAAGACGTTGTGACTACGGGCGGATCAGTTAAAGAGGTTATCAAGGTAGTTGAAGAAGCTGGTGGAGTGGTTGTTGGTGTCGCAGTTCTTGTTGACCGCAGCAATGGCAAAATTGATTTCGGCTATCCTTTTGCTGCTTTATTATCCTTAGAAATTATTTCCTATGAGCCAGACGAATGTCCGCTATGCCTTGAGGGCGAGCTACCAGCAGTTAAACCAGGAGGTAGCAAGAGATTATTTTAATTATGGGAAGATGTTATAAAATATGAATTAATGATATAATCCTGAATAAAACAGGTGATTAGATGATGAAGCTTGGTTTTCTTGGTCCGCAGGGTACATTTTCTCATAATGCGGCAGTTGAATATACTAGAGCAGAGCGAGAGTATAAACTGCTAGAGTTTAATACGATACCGGAGTTGATGTTGGCGGTTAACGCGGGCCAGATCGATGAAGCAATAGTGCCAATTGAGAATTCTTTAGAGGGGGCTGTTACCTCTACTTTAGATATGCTCGTTGCAGATTTGGATATATTAATTAAAGCGGAAATTATTATTCCGATTAGTTTAAATCTACTGACCAAGGGAGAAAAAACTGCCGCAAACATCACAGAGATTTTATCGCACCCTCAGCCTTTTGGTCAGTGCCGCAAATATTTGACAGAAAACTTTTCCAATGCGAATTTGCGGCCAGTTGCTAGCACGGCAGCTGCTGCAGAAGAGGTCGCCAAGTCAGATGGTGGGCTTGCAGCGATTGGGTCGCAGCTAGCGGGAGAGTTATATAGACTTACTGTGCTGGCTAGCGATATCCAAGATGGGAAGAATAACTTCACTCGTTTTGTGATTATTTCACGGGAAAAGGCTAAACCAACCACACACGACAAAACAGCGATTGTCTTCTCGACAGATAATGAACCAGGCAGCTTGTATCGTATACTTGATATTCTAAACATCTGGGATGTTAACATGACACGGATTGAATCACGCCCTTCAAAAGATCAGTTGGGCAAATATATTTTTTATGTGGATATTGTTGGAAATCAGGACGAAGATGATATTCGCGATGCATTGTCAATGGTTAGGCGAAAGACCTCTTTCTTAAAGATTTTGGGCTCTTATCCGATTTATTATATTTGATATGTCAAATTTTATGGAAGAACTTTTCAGCGAGGTGAGATGATTGGTTGAATTTTATCGTAAATACGGCAAGACTATTTTTGATATTGCACTACTTGCTGTTACAATATTTCTATTTATGTATTTATTTACACTTATATTTAATGTTGCTAAGCCAGTTTTTGTCGCTTTGCTAATTTATCTTTTCATTGAACCTGTTGTTAAATTTTTCAATAAGAAACTACGAATTAAGAAGCCGATAGCAGCTACACTGTCACTTTTTCTACTGGTATTAATCTTTTTTGGCATTATCGTAACAATCGGTATCTTAATATTTACGCAGATTCGTGATTTTTCAACAAAACTGCCTGGTTATTTAGATTATATACAGACTGAATTTACTTCACTGTTTGATAAATATAGTCATATTCTAGATAATATTTCTCCAAATTTAGTTGAAAACATTACAAAGTATTTTGCATCTATATCAGGATCAATTGTCAACTTTTTCGAGGGCCTATTCTTTTCATTTGTTAATTCACTAAGCTCTATATCTGGTTGGATGATTACAATTGTACTGGGGATTGTTCTTGCTTTCTTCCTTAGTCTTGAGATAGAAAGCTGGGAACGCTTTGCTAAGAAAAGTATACCCAAAACTTTCAAAAACGGATATCAATTCCTTAAAGATAATGTCATTAAAGGAATAATGGCTTGGCTGAAAGCTCAATTTAAATTAATGACCATCACCTTTGTTCTGGTTTTAATCGGTTTATTGCTTCTCCGTGTTGATGGCGCTTTAATGATTGCTTTCGCTGCTGGTCTACTTGATTTACTTCCGGTTCTTGGTGTCTCAACAATTTTCATACCCTGGATTATATATTCATTAATTATCGGTGATCTGATGATGGCACTCTATCTAGG
>CAZKBI010000001.1:53795-82524 GCA_964551195.1 uncultured Caryophanales bacterium
TAAGCCAGCTAAGCTGGCTTATTTTTTTGATATTAATTTATCGATTATTGTCTGGTCGGGTGTAACAAAAACTGTGTTTTGTTGATCATAGGTGACGTAACCAGGCTTTACACCGCTGGGTTTTCTAACATTTCGAAGCAGCGTATAATCAACGGGAACATTACTGGAAAACTTAGCCTTACTGTAATAGGCTGCAATTACTGCGGCTTCAGTTAGCGTCTTCTCATTAAAATTGTTGGACCGAATTACAACATGCGAACCAGGAATATTCTTAGTGTGCAACCAGGTATCGTTTGCATTGCCTAACTTCGTTGTTAGATAGTCGTTCTGAGTATTGTTGCGCCCAACTAAAATTGGTATTCCCTCGCTCGATGTGAATTCCAATAGTTGCGGTTTTACAGTTTTTCTTCTGTGTTTTTGTTTAGTTTTATTTTTTTTAATATAGCCACCTGCTATTAACTCCTCACGTATTTCTAAGATGTCGGAAACGCCGGCATTCTCAATCTGTGTTAACAGTAGGTCCAGATATTCGTTTTCAGCAATCGTTAATTTAATCTGTTCCTCAAGATGTTCGCGACTCTTCTTAAGTTTGCTGTACCTTTTAAAGTAAGCCTGAGCGTTGGCGTTTGGACTCAGCAGATTATTCAAAGGAATCTCGATCTGTTCCCCCTCCGCCCCATAGTAATTGGTTACAAGTACTGTGGAAGCTCCAAGAGGAACGGAGTGTAGACTAGCGGTTAAGAGTTCACCATAGAGGCGATATTTATCAGCCGAGTCAGCCTTTATTAAATCGGAATTGAGATATTTTAGTTTTTTCTCGTTTTTCTGCCGTTCATTATTGATAAATTTCAGCAAGTCGGCAGCCCGTTGTTTGACGGTGTCATGCTCGGCTTTATTGCGATAAAAATTATCAAGACAGCTATTCATACTATCAAAGTGCTCTTCATTACCATTAAGATAGGTAAGGGGTATTAAAGAGAAATCCTCTTTAGAATTATATTGAACGATAGTTGGATGGTACTCACGTTTCTTCGTCAATTCCAGAAGTTTCGACACTTCAGTCCAGACTTTCTGCTTAGTAAGAGGCTTTTCTGTTTGGCTAATTAATTCATTAGCAAGTGGAAGACTCAGTCCCATCAGCTTGTTTACTAATTCCCGCGCATAATTACTTTCATTATCCTCTACTAATTGGTTAAAACTTTGTTCGTCTAAAGTAAAGGGATTAAGCTTACCTTGCGCTGGCGGCGAAATATACTCTTTTCCCGGCAGTACCTGACGGAAACGACTTATGCTCTGGGTTACCCGGGTTATGGAGTCTAAAACGGTATTATGGTCGTTTAAAAGCATAATATTACTATGACGCCCCATAATTTCAATCACTAGGCGAAAGGATTGTGGATCACCTATCTCATCTCTCGTTGCTATATCGATATGAATGATTCTTTCATTGTCAACCTGCTTGACTGAACTGATAATGCCACCTTCAATATGCTTACGTAATAGCATGCAAAAAAGCGGCGGCTGTTGAGGATTTACATAGCTATGTTCGGTCAAATGCAGCCGCGGATAGGTGGGGTGCGCCGAAATAAGTAAATTATGGGTCTTTCCACTTTGTCGCACAACAAAAACTAGTTCATATTTGTCAGGCTGGTAAATTTTATTGATGCGTGCACCCGAAAGTTCTACAGACAGTTCATCAACTAGTGCATGAATTACAAAGCCATCTAAAGGCATTTTTCCACCCCTTTCTAGTCGTGAACTCAATTATGATACTTTTTGGTAATTTGTGCAAGAAGCACTAATTAGGCTTATAAATGTTATTAAATTATGTTAGGATAAGTTTGACAATAAATAGAGCTGATTAATATAATGTTTACAGTGATATCTAAAGGAAATCACATATATATCGGCTTAGAATGGAGTGTTATCATGGATTTTCTAAAAATGCATGGTTTAGGTAATGATTTCGTGGTTTTGGCGCAATTTACCGAGCTACCCCAAAATGCAGAACAATTAGCAATTCAAATATGTAATCGTAAATTCGGTGTAGGCGCTGATGGTCTAGTTTTTATTCTGCCATCAAACAGTGCTGATGTACGGATGCGAATTATGAATGCTGATGGTACAGAAGCCGAGCAGTGTGGTAATGCTATCCGTTGCGTAGCAAAATATGTCTATGACTATCAACTCGTAAAAAACAATTTTCTCACGATTCAAACTGAGGCCGGAATACAAAGGGTGGAGCTGCATCTGGATGAGAAAGGTGAACGAGTTAGTTCGGTAACTGTTGATATGGGTGAGCCGATACTGGAAGGTAAGCTGATTCCGTCAGCGCTTGACCAGTCTCTTATAATCGATCAAGCGATTACAGTTGGCGATAAGATTTTTAAGTACACAGCTGTATCAATGGGCAATCCGCATGCGATTATATATGTTGAAGATACTAGCAGCTTCCCTGTTGAAGAGTGGGGACCACAGATCGAAGTCGATCCACTATTTCCGAAAAAGACGAATGTCGAATTTGTCACTGTTTTGTCTGATGGACATGTTAAAATGCGCGTCTGGGAACGTGGGGTAGGAGAAACACTTGCCTGTGGTACAGGAGCTTGTGCGACTGCAGTCGCTTCTGTTTTGAACGAAAAAACTAAGCGCGCAGTAACCGTTAGCCTAAAGGGTGGCGACTTATATATTGAATGGAATGAAGAAGATAACCATGTCTATATGTCAGGCGAAGCTACCGAGGTCTTTCATGGTACAATAATGGTAGAATAGAATTTACGATATAAACTTGTAAAACATAAAAAAACCAAGAGGGGGAGTTTCAGTGAGGGAACATTATATTCAGGATCTATTTGCCGAGCGAATTGGTGGAAGTAACTTTGGCAAAGATACTGCAATTTATAAGTTTGAGAAAATTAAGAGAGCAAAGGCTACAGCAATTAAGGAAAATCCCAACACGGAGTTAATTGATATGGGAGTTGGCGAGCCGGACCAGATGGCAGATGCCGGTGTAATTGAAGAATTATATACAGCTGCGAAGAAACCAGAAAATCGTGGTTACGCAGATAACGGTGGTCAAGATTTTAAGGATGCGGCTGCACTTTATCTGGATCAGGTTTTTGGAGTTAAGGACGTTGACCCCAACTCCGAGATTATTCACGTTATCGGTGCAAAATCAGGTCTAGCAATGCTACCAAAAGCTTTTATTAATGATGGAGATTATATGCTAATAACCGTACCTGGATATCCGGTGCTGGCGACGCATACTAAATATTTGGGTGGCAAGATTTATAACTTGCCAATCATTGAGGAAAACAATTTCTTGCCAGATTTGCAGGGAATTCCTGCAGATGTGCTTGCAAAAACGAAGCTACTTTACATTAATTACCCGAACAACCCTACCGGGGCCAGCGCAAGCGTTGAATTTTTCGAAGAAGTGATTGAATTTGCTCGCAAAAACAAAATTATTGTTGTGCATGATGCGGCCTATGCTGCGCTGACCTTTGATGGAGTTAAGCCGCTAAGTTTTCTATCAGTTCCGGGAGCGAAAGAAGTTGGGGTTGAGCTCCACTCACTATCGAAATCATATAATATGACTGGCTGGCGTTTAGGCTTTATTGCCGGTAATGAGCTGGTTGTAAAAGCTTTTGCTAATATTAAGGACAACTCAGACTCTGGCCAATTCTTAGCAATTCAAGAGGCTGGAGTTTACGCTTTAGCTAATCCGCAAATTACGGAGAAGACTGCTGCAAAATATTCCCGCCGACACGATCAGCTGGTGGAAGTACTTGTTGATTTAGGATTTAATGCGAAGAAACCAAAGGGTTCATTCTTTCTTTATGTGAAAATACCAAAAGGTATCAAGGGGGGCATTCGCTTTACTAACGGCGAAGAATTTTCTCAATTTTTAATTAAAGAGTCGCTGATATCCACTGTACCATGGGATGATGCTGGGAACTATGTGCGTTTCTCTGTTACTTTTGTTGCGAAGGACGAGGCGGATGAGAAGCGTGTGATCGAGGAGATCCGTGAAAGGATGTCTAAACATAATTTTGAGTTTTAGGCGAGAGACGAGGTTATAATAAGATGATAAAAAGTATGACTGGCTTTGGGCGTGCAGAAGGAATGTTAGATAATTTAAAGATTACGATCGAGATTAGAAGTGTGAACCATAAATTTCATGAGTTTTCTTTCAAAATGCCCAAGGATTTCTTCGAACTGGAGGAGAAATTACGACGGAAACTTAAGGAGTATACTACTCGAGGGCGACTAGATTTATACTTGTCTTTTGACCGCGAGGAAGCTGCTACTGAGAGTTTACAAGTCGACTGGCCTTTAATTGAACAGTATGTTGAAGTTGCTGCAGAGATTAATCAGCGTTTCGGGCTGAATGGCAATTTAGAGGCTAGGGAGATTATTAGGTTCCCAAATACAGTTAAACTCGGTTATAATCAAATAGAGTTGGAAAATAGCGGTGATCAGCTTCTTGCCATTGTCGATAGAGCCTGTCAACAATTACTGCAAATGCGCTTAGCTGAGGGCAAGAATTTATATAAGGATTTAAGTGAAAAAATTGTGGAGTCGACTAGACTTTTGGAAGATGTAGAGGAGTGTGCTCCACTGGTTGTTGCCGATTACCAAGAGAGACTGAGTCAGCGGATCAAGGAATTGACTAATGGTCAGGTTGAGCTTGATGAGACCCGCTTAATAACTGAGGTCGCTTTTTTTGCTGATAAAGCGAGTATTGATGAAGAGATTAATCGCTTAAAAAGTCACTTTCAGCAATTCGCGCAGTTTATTGAGGAGACGGAACCTGTTGGTAGAAAGCTCGATTTTCTGATTCAGGAGATGAATCGCGAAGTTAATACAATTGGATCTAAGGCAAATGACATAAGGCTTAGCCAGTTAGTGGTTGAGTTGAAAAGCGTCTTAGAAAAAATGCGTGAACAGGTGCAGAATATCGAGTAGACTAGCATTCTGCGAACTAAGGGGGCTTAGAATTATGATTAAGTTGATAAATATTGGTTTCGGAAATGTTGTGGTTGCAAATCGAATTATCGCAATTGTTAGCCCGGAATCAGCTCCAATTAAAAGAGTTATTACCGAGGCACGAGATCAGAACACATTAATTGATGCTACCTATGGGCGCCGGACTCGAGCCGTTATTGTAACAGATAGTGATCATATTATACTTTCTGCTGTTCAGCCAGAGACGATGGCTAATCGCTTAATTAATCAGGACAATGGTAAGGACGAGTAGGAGTTGAGAGAAGAGGCATGTCAATTAAAAGAGGTTTATTAATTGTAATTTCCGGGCCGTCAGGCGTTGGTAAGGGAGCAGTCTGCACGAGGTTTAGAGAGAAACATGAAGATTTAATTTTCTCGATTTCAGTAACCTCAAGAAAGGCACGACCTGATGAGACGGATGGCTTAGAATATTTTTTCAAAAGCAGGGCTGAGTTTGAACAGATGATAAGGCATAGTTCATTATTGGAATGGACCGAGTATTGTGGTAATTATTATGGAACTCCACTAGATTATGTTGAAGAGAATTTATCTCTAGGAAACGATGTTCTATTAGAGATTGAGGTCGAGGGAGCACTTAGTGTTCGCTCAATCTACCCTGATGGAGTTTTTATATTTTTAATACCACCTTCATTTTCCGAATTACGTAATAGATTAACTTATCGGGGCACCGAACAAGAAGATATAATTAAAGGCCGAATGAGTATGGCTATTAAGGAACTAAAGATGGCTACTAATTACGACTATATTGTAATCAATGATGAACTAGAAAAAGCAGTAAATGCCGTAATAACAATTACAGAGGCCGAAAGATTCAGAAAACATCGAGTTGTTAAATATTTAGAAAGTTTGTTAGAGGAGGAGATTGAATGATTTATCCGTCAATTGATAAATTATTAGAAAGAGTAAACAGCAGGTATACACTAGTGATTGCATCAGCAAAAAGGGCTAGAATTATAAAAGAAGAAGGCTGCTCAATGATTGAGAATTCTAAATCAAAAAAATATGTTGGTATGGCTCTTGAAGAGATCGAGCAAGGTGAACTAATAATAGAAGGTGAGTAAGATGAATGGTAAAAAAATAGTTGTTGGCATTACAGGCGGAATAGCAGCATATAAAATGGCATCAGTTGTTAGTGCTCTTCACAAAAAGGGCGCTGATGTTCAGGTGATTATGACCGCTGCGGCTAGGGAGATTATAACTCCCTTAACGATGCAAGTTTTGTCGAAAAAACATGTATATACCGACACCTTTGATTCGCATGATCCAGCAAATGTTGCTCATATTAATATTGCGCAATCTGCTGATTTGTTTCTTATTGCACCAGCAACGGCTAATGTAATCGCAAAAATGAGCTATGGCATTGCTGATGACATGCTATCAACAACTTTGCTTGCTGTTACAGCACCAATTATGCTTGCGCCATCGATGAATGAGGATATGTATAACCATCCGACTGTACAGAATAATTTACAAGTACTAGCGGAACGCGGGGTTATGCTTATTGAACCTGCTTATGGCTATCTTGCTGAGGGCTATTCTGGCAAAGGGCGTCTACCCGAACCGGAGGAGATTGTAGCCTTAATCGATTCTTATTTTAAGCAAAGCAAGGATTATCAGGGACAGAAAGTTCTAATAACAGCTGGGGCGACGCGCGAGGCGATTGACCCTGTTCGTTATATAAGTAACCATTCTACGGGTAAAATGGGCTATGCACTTGCTGAAAATGCTGCAAGTCGTGGTGCTGAAGTACTACTAATTTCCGGACCAAGCAAGCTTAAGGCACCTGCTGGTGTGGAATTGATCAATGTAGAATCAGCAGCAGAGATGTATGAGGCAGTTATTAATAATCTGAGCTGGGCTGATCTGATTATAAAAACAGCTGCTGTTTCCGACTACAGACCGAAAAATTTTGAGTCAGAGAAGATCAAGAAGGGCGATGCTGAGCTGCAACTTACGCTAGAACGAACGCAGGATATTGCTGCTGAAATTGGAAAAAGGAAAAGAGATAATCAGATTTTAGTTGGTTTTGCTGCGGAAAGTAGCAATTTAATCGAAAATGCTCAACACAAGCTAAGAGCGAAGAACATGGATCTGATTGTTGCAAATAATATATTAGAAGAAGGAGCGGGTTTTGGTTCTGATACGAATATTGTCACTCTTATCACAAAAAGTGGTGAGGAAATTTCTCTGCCCAAGCTCAGCAAAAAGGAGCTTGCTGGGATAATTCTGAGTGAGATTAAGACAAGATTGTTAGGTGAAATTAAGTAGTGTATGCACAGGTTGTTGTGAATATCCCAGACATTAGACATCAAGGTTTTGACTATTTAATACCAGAAAGTTTATTGTCGATTGTTTCTATCGGTTCACGTGTCATGGTGCCCTTGGCTAACCGCGAGGTTCTAGGCTATGTAATTGCATTAAAGGCTGAGACAGAAATTTCGAATGTAAAGCCGATTGCTTCGTGTTTAGATCTAGAACCAACTCTTAACGAAGAGATGGTAAAGCTGGCACTCTGGATGGGAAGTTTTTATTCATCACACTTGTATACTGTTCTACAGCTGCTTGCACCAACTGCTCTGAAAGCGAAACAGAAGGCTGAACACAAGCAAATTAAATTCATTGAATTACTTGTTAGCCGGAATGAATTACTGACCGTTCGTACAGAACTTCCGTCCAATGCTGTGCGTCAACATGCTGTTATTGACTATTTTCTGATTAAAGAGATTAGAGAAGTTAAACAGGCAACTCTATTAAAAGAACTAAATATTGCATCAACTAGCCTTAAAGCCTTAGTCAATCGAGGGCTTTTTCAAATTGTCGAACGTGATCAAGAATTTATCCTTACCGAGAACCTTAGAGATAAACGTGTCACATTAACTGGTAGCCAAGAAAATGTTCTAGAGCAGTTGCTTGACATGGCTAAGACAGAAAAATCACAAACTGCGCTATTACATGGAGTTACCGGAAGTGGAAAAACAGAAATTTACATAGAATTAATTGAGAAAATGCTAACAGATGGGCACTCAGCAATCCTTTTAGTGCCAGAAATTGCTCTGACGACTCAGATGATTGCTCGTTTTCGTGGCCGTTTTCGCGAGTTAGTCGCTGTTTTGCATTCACGGCTGACACCAACTGAGCGTTTACAGGAGTGGTTACGCATTCGTAGCGGTGAGGCACGGATTGTGATTGGTGCGCGCTCAGCAATTTTTGCACCGGCTCTTAATCTAGGCTTGATTATCATTGATGAGGAACATGAGACCTCATATAAACAGGAGGAGCACCCACGCTATCACACACGTGATATTGCCAAATGGCGCATCGTAGAGAATAATGCCTTATTACTTCTAGGAAGCGCAACTCCTTCCCTAGAGTCCTATCATGCAGCGCTTAGTGGCGAATATCAACTCCTAGAGCTTGCCCAACGGATTGGTAAAAGCAAATTACCGGAAGTTGAGGTAGTTGATATGAGCAATGAACTGAAAGCTGGCAATCGTCTGATGTTTAGTCGAAGTTTAATGCAAGAACTTGAGGGATGTTTGGATAGAGGTGAGCAGGCGATTATTTTTCTTAATCGGCGTGGTTATTCTACTTTTGTCAGCTGTCGCTCCTGTGGTTACGTTGTTAAGTGTCCGCATTGCGATATTTCTTTAACCTATCATCGGACAAACAATGTGCTTCGTTGTCATTACTGTGGCTACACCGTTCAGAATCCAACCACTTGTCCAGAATGTAAGAGTACTTATATCCGCTTTTTCGGTACCGGCACACAAAAGGTTGAAGATGAACTGCGCCGACTTTTGCCGAAAGCACGGATTGCGCGAATGGATTCTGATAATACTACACGCAAGGGAGCACATGAGAAGATTCTATCGACTTTTCGCGTAGGTGAAACCGACATCTTGTTAGGAACGCAGATGGTGGCCAAAGGGCTGGATTTCGCAAATGTAAGTTTAGTGGGCGTAGTTGCTGCAGATACGATATTGGCGCTTCCCGATTTTCGCGCTGCTGAACGTACCTTTCAATTGTTGACACAGGTAAGTGGTCGTGCTGGCAGACATCATGTCGCTGGGCGCGTAGTCGTGCAGACCTATTCACCAGAGCATTACAGTATTCGCTATGCTCAGAAGCACGATTATATTGGCTTTTATCACGAGGAGTCTAAATTGCGAAAACAGATGAATTATCCGCCCTTTAGTAAGCTAGTACTGGTCAGTTTCAGTCACACAAACATAAAGCAGGTGATTCTGGCGGGGAACTATTTTGTTAAACGCTTACGAGCGGGCGTCTCTTTAGAGACAAGTGTACCTGATCCAGTTAGTTCGCCGATTTCGCGGATAAAAGATAGAAATCGGATGCAAACTATGATTAAATATCAAGAGAGGGAAACCACAATTAAAATTATTAATGAAGTTTTAATTGAAGTGATAGAGGAATTAAAAGACCGTGATTTACAGATCACAATTGATATAGATCCCTATATGTTGTTGTAAGGAGGTTAAATGATGGCAATTAAAATAATTATAACTGATGGCGATCCGATGCTTCGGCAGAAATCAAAAGAAGTAGCAGAGATTACTGACCGCACAATTAAATTATTAGATAATTTGGTTGAGACAATGCGCGATGCTGAAGGCGTTGGTCTTGCTGCCATTCAAATTTCTCACCCATTGCGGGTTGCGGTAATTGATGTTGGCGAAGGATTAGTTGAATTAATCAACCCGGAGTTTGTTGAGTGTATGGACGAACAGACTGGTTTAGAGGGCTGTCTCAGCGTGCCAGGACTTTATGGTAGGGTTACACGATCCAATAAGATTATTCTAAAAACCTTAAATCGCGCAGGCGAAGAAGTTCAAATCGAAGCTGAGGGCTTCTTAGCAAGAGCAATTCAACATGAGATGGACCATATGGATGGCAAACTATTTACTGATATTGCTGAAGAGACTTATGACGCTGCGATGATTGAAGAAGAAGTTGAGCAGGAACGTGCGGTAGAGGCGGCAAATAAAAAGCAAGCTGAAAGTGAAGAGCAGGTTGAAAGTAACGAGTAGCAAGCACTAATATTTTTCGGAGGTAATTTAATGAGAATCGTTTTCATGGGAACGCCGGATTTTGCAGTTAAAAGCCTAGAAGCCTTATGCTTATCAGAGCATGAGGTTATTGGTGTTGTTACACAGCCTGACAAGCCGGTTGGGCGCAGAAAAATTATCCAGCCAGGTCCAGTGAAAGTCTACGCTGAAAAACAAGGTCTTGAGGTCTACCAACCTTACAATGTTAAGGATCGTGACGCAGTAGATTATATCCTTGGCTGGCAACCCGATCTGATTGTGACTGCTGCCTATGGCCAGATTCTGCCTCTGCCATTACTGGATAGGCCACGGCACAAGGCAATTAATGTTCACGCTTCTTTGTTACCGAAATACCGTGGTGCGGCGCCAATAAATCGCGCAATAATCGAGGGTGAAAAGGTTAGTGGCGTAACAATTATATATATGACCGAAAGAATGGACGCTGGCGATATAATTCTACAAAAGGAGTTTGAAATTAGCGACGAGATGACTGCCGGCGAACTTACACTAAATTTAAGCGAGGTTGGTGCTGAGCTCTTACTGGAAGCAGTAGATGATATTGCTAAGGCAAGAGTTATGCGTAAAGTGCAGGACGAGTCACTTATAAGCTATGCACCAATGTTAAAACGTGAAGACGAACTGATTGATTGGTCGCGGACCAGCAGGGAGATTAACAACCTAATACGTGGTTTAAACCCGTCACCTGGTGCCTTCACCTATCTTAACGAAAGAGTTTTTAAGTTATGGCGAGCAGCGGTCTTGCCAGTCAAGCATTCGGAAGAACCGGGAACAATTCTGCAAATAGATAAGGAGGAATTACTTGTTGCGACAGGCGATTCAGCTCTTAACTTACTTGAGGTGCAGCCGGCTGGCAGAAAACCGATGTCGATAGCTGCGTTTTTACAAGGGTCACATCTAGCTAAAGGAGACATGTTCGGTGAGAGAAAATAGTAAAGCAGAAAATGGGAGAGAGCTGTCTCTAATCGTCTTAAATAAGATTGAACAGGAGCGAGCCTATAGTAATATTCAGTTGAACCATGCAATCAATCAGAACAATCTATCAGCGCTGGAAGTTGGATTGGCGACTGAAATAGTTTATGGAACCCTGCAAAGAAGAGGGACTTTAGATTGGGTAATTAATAAATTTGTGCGTGATGATCGGAAGCTGGAGGACTGGGTAAGAAATCTTATCCGTTTAAGTCTATATCAGCTTTTGTTTTTGGAAAGAATTCCTGAGCATGCCATTGTTAATGAGGCGGTTGAGCTTGCAAAAAAACATGGGCATAAAGGAATTTCCGGCTTCGTCAATGGTGTCCTGCGTAGTGCAATCAGAAACAAAGATTCTTTATTAGATTTTTCAAACCTTACTACTAAGGAAAGATTGTCGATTGAGTCCTCACATCCGAAATGGTTTGTTAAAAAAATGGAGATGCAATTTGGTGAGGAACAAGCAGAGGAAATCTGCTATGCCAATCTTGAGCGTCCCATAGCCGTTGTTCGAGCTAATCTGCTAAAAACAACGCGCGATGAATTGTTGACAAGTCTGAGAGCTGAATTTGGAGAAGATGCATTAATCACTGAATCTCCGATTAGTAGTGCTGCTATTAGAATAATCGGCTCGGGCAATTTAACAGCAACAGATTTATATAAGGAGGGATACTACTCAATTCAGGACGATAGTTCAATGTTAGTTGCCGAGATTGTTGAACCGACTCCTGGCATGACAGTACTTGATGCAACCGCTGCACCTGGCGGCAAAACACTTTATCTAGCTGAGATAATGCAAAATAAGGGGCGAATTATTGCTACAGACCTATATGAACAGCGGCTTAAGCTGATTACAGAGCAGGCAGAGCGTTTAGATATCACTATAGTTGAAACTCATGTTTGCGATGCAAATAACCTGAAGGATAATTATGGGCCAATTTTCGATCGAATACTACTTGACGCTCCTTGTTCAGGACTTGGTGTTCTACGCCGCAAGCCAGAGTTGAAATGGCGTTTAAGGGAAGCAGAAATATTAGAACTAGCAGCTATTCAATTGGAATTATTAAATAATCTTGCACCATTACTTAAAAAGGGTGGCATCTTTGTTTACAGCACCTGCACCTTAGCGCAAGAAGAAAACCAGGATGTTATCAAGGCCTTTCTCGCTGAAAATACTGATTATCAACTTGATAGTCAGCTTGCAGACTTAATTAATGCAAAGATCGTGGAAAAGGCAGAGCTTGAACCAGGAATGTTGCAATTATTACCACACTATTTCAACTCAGATGGATTTTTTATTTCGAGAATGGTAAAATCTTAGGAAATAAGAAAGATTGGTGGCTTAATGGCTAAAATTAATGTTTACGACTTTACATATGATGCTTGGTTGAGATGGGCTGAAGAAAATAATGAGCCGGCTTTTCGGGCACAACAAATTTATGAATGGCTTTACCAGAAGAAGGTTACATCCTTCCGTGATATGAGCAACCTGTCTAATAAATTACGGCAAGAACTCGATAATGGTTTTAGTTTTTCCAGAATCTCTATTATGGAGCAACTTGATTCGACCAAAACGACAAAGTTTCTCTTTAAATTAGAGGATGGTGAGAGTATAGAGACGGTGCTGATGCGTCAATCTTACGGCAACAGTGTCTGCATTTCTACCCAGGTTGGTTGCAAAATGGGTTGTAGCTTCTGCGCCTCAACAATTAACGGCTGGCGACGCAATTTAACCACGGGAGAGATGGTGCAACAGTTTTTACAGGTAGAACGCTTCTTAAATCGGCAGGATGAGCGGATTAGTAGCATCGTTATTATGGGGATTGGTGAGCCTTTTGATAATTTTTCGGAAACAATGAATTTTATTAAGATCGCAAATTCAGATAACGGTTTCAATATTGGACAAAGGCATATTACAGTCTCAACTTGTGGTATTGTGCCAGAAATTTATCGGTTTGCTGATCTAAAAAACCAAGTGGTTCTGGCTATTTCATTACATGCTGCTAATAATAAATTACGTTCTGAGCTAATGCCGATTAATAATAAATATCCGATTGAGGAATTAATGGTTGCCCTTTCATATTATGTAAGGACGACTGGTAGAAGGGTTACCTTTGAATATGCACTAATTAAAGATGTTAATGATGGAACGGCGCAAGCGAAGGAGCTGGCACTTCTTCTTAAAGATATCAAAGCACATGTGAACCTGATACCGGTTAATCCAGTGGAGGGTAAAAGTTTTACCAAAAGCAATAGTAGCCAATTATCAGTTTTTAAAGAGATCTTAGAAAAAGAGAACATTACAACAACAATTAGAAAAGAATTGGGCAAGGAAATTGCTGCAGCCTGCGGTCAGTTGCGGGCTCGTGATCTATCGTGATGAAGCGGGGTGACAAGATGCATATTACTTCGAGAACAGACATTGGAAAAGTAAGAGAAATTAATGAGGATTTTGTATTTATTAGTCCATTTGCGGGAGATGATCTTTCGCTAGTCATCTTGGCTGACGGCATGGGTGGTCACTTAGCTGGAGAGATAGCAAGTGCCGATGCTGTAAATTCGATTGCGACTACAATTATGAACGGACTAGGAGCAGCCACAACTGCTGTAGAATATCCGTCTTTAGTGGAAGCTGCGATTAATAATGCAAACTCAGAAATTTACACTCAATCACATACTGATGATAAATTAAAAGGCATGGGTACAACAATTGTACTAGCACTTGTCGCTGAATCTGCAGCAACTATTGGTCATATTGGGGATAGTAGAGCCTATCTATTTTCTGAAGATGAGCTTAAGCTTAAAACAAGTGACCACACGCTAGTTAATGAACTATTTATTAATGAGAAAATTACCCGCGAAGAAGCTCGAAACCATCCTCAGAAAAATGTTCTTACCCGCGCACTGGGCACTGATGCTGAGGTAAAAATTGATATTATCGAAGTTAACTGGAAACAGGGAGACATAATTTTGCTCTGTAGCGATGGATTAAGTAACAATCTAACTTTTTCGGATCTAGAATATTTCATCAGTGAATATCAAGATTGCTTAGAGAAGTTAGCTGATAAATTAATCGCTGTCGCTTTAGAAAATGGCGGCGAAGATAATATCTCTTTAATCCTTGTAAAAAATCAGAAATCAGTAAAAACAAAGTGCGGTGAAGTTGATGGTTGGTAGAATTTTTGAGAACCGCTATAAATTAATTGCAAAAATCGGTAGTGGCGGTACTGCTGACGTCTACTTAGCGATTGATTTAGTTGATAATACTGAACTTGCGATAAAAGTTCTACACTCTCAGTTGGCCGACGATATTGAGTTTGTTAAACGATTTCGCCGCGAGGCTGAGGCTGCGACACGCCTAAACCATAAAAACATAGTAAAAATATATAGCATCAATGAAGAAGATAATACATATTATATTCTGATGGAGTACGTGAAGGGAGATAACCTTAAAGGTGTCCTTAACCGTCAGGGTTATTTGCCAGTTGAGGAAGCGGTTGCAATTGTGATGCAAATTACTGATGCCTTAATACATGCTCATCAGAATAAAGTAATTCATCGTGATATTAAACCACATAACATTTTATATAATGATGGTGAGATAAAGATAACGGATTTTGGAATAGCTCGGACAATCTCACAGTCAACGATTACACATACCGGCTCAGTTCTGGGCTCGATTCATTACCTTTCACCAGAGCAGGCTCGTGGTGGATGGACAGATGAGAGGACCGACATCTATTCACTGGGAATAGTTTTTTACGAGATGTTAACGGGTGAGCTACCTTTCTCTGGAGATACGCCAATCTCTGTAATTCTGAAACATTTAGAGGACGACTATGTTTATCCGCGTGAACTACGACCTGAAATTCAACAGAGCGTCGAGAATGTTATTAGGAAGATGCTCGTAAAAAATCCGCGTAATCGTTACAGCTCAGCTGCTGAGATCAAATTGGATTTAGGAACAGTTTTGGACCAAGAGCGGCTTAACGAGCCAATCTATCATGCGGAGACGGGCCTAATCGATGAAAGTGAGTATACGATAAAAATTCCGTCTACTAATAACCAAACATATTCGAATAATCAGGCGGAATCAAATAAAGCTGACTCATTTTTTTTAAACAAAGGAAATCTCAAGTTTGTTCTACCAATTTTGTTAGCGATTCTCATCATCACTCTAGTTATTGGGAGCATCTATTTCTTAACAGCTAGTAATAATGACGAAATTATAATGCCCGATCTAGTAAATCTTGAATTGGATGCTGCACTTGAAATGCTCCAACCACTAGATGTTACTTATGTAGTAATTGGTGAATCTAGCAATACGATTGACTCGGGGATTATTATTAAACAAGAGCCAGTAGCCGATGGAACAATCACTCCGTTTTCTGAGGTTAAACTTTATGTGAGCACTGGTGTTAAGCATCCGGAAATGCCGGACTTAATTAACAAACAAGAAAACATTGCACTTTTTACATTAAGGCAACTAGGCGTGAAGGAAGAAAATATCAGCATAATTGAAGAGTATAACGACTCGGTTAATAAAGGTTTAATTTACAATCACAGTCCCTACATTGGGATGGATTTAGATATAAATAAGACTAAGATTACGCTCTATATCAGTAAGGGTAGTGACCGTTCTGTAATGCCTGACTTGCGTAACCTTCTGCTATCTGAAGCTGAGGCGATTCTCTTACAAAGGGATATTGTTATTGAAAAAGTAATTAGGGAAATGACACTTACAGCGGAAAAGGGAAGAGTTTACAAGCAGGAACCATTTAAACCAGGCGACGGTATCTCTATAAATGATAAGGTTACTCTTTATGTAAGTGAGGGCTATCCAGATGAAGTAAGTAGGGTTAGTGAAGATGTTACTGTTATATTAGAAGACTCAAAGTATCATCAGGTACGCATCGAAATATATGATTCCCGGTATCGGAACATTGAATTCAGTAATGAAAGAGTTAGAGGAAATCAAGACTATTCAGTCGAGCTTATTCTATTACCAGATGATATTGGCACGATAACAGTCTATGTCAATGATAAAGTTTATCTGACAAGGACTGTCAACTATAATTAATAGGAGTGTATGATGTTAACAGGACAAATTGTACGTGCGCTTAGTAGCTTTTATTATATACAGTGTGAACAAGAGTTGTACGAATCAAAGGCAAGAGGTCTCTTTAAGTTAAAAGAGCAGACTCCACTTGTTGGTGATTACGTTGAATTTGTCTTAACGGATAACAATATTGGTGTGATTACAGGAATTTTGCCGAGAAAGAATGAACTTAAGCGACCACCAATTAGCAACGTCGATCAAGTACTTGTAGTTGTTTCGGCTGTGGAACCTGCGATCAGTACTTTTGGCTTAGATAAGTTCATTATCCATATCGAACAAGCTGGAATTCCACTTATCATCTGCTTTACTAAATTGGACTTATTAGAGAATCTGCGGAGAATTGATGATATAATCGATGCATATAATGATATTGGCTATCAGACGATTAAAAGTGATCTTTCTAAAACAGATTTAGTTCCACTAAAAGAACTCTTATCCGACAAAATAACTGTCCTAGCAGGTCAATCAGGTGTTGGAAAATCCACCTTGCTGAATCGATTAATACTAGAGGCCGAAGCAACTGTCGGCGATGTTAGTAAACGCCTAGGAAGAGGCAAACAGACAACGCGAGAAGTCCAATTATATTCAATCCAGTCTGGCGGAATGATTGCGGATACGCCCGGTTTTAGTCAGTTAGATTTTACTGGTATTGAAATAGATGATTTAAGTAGTTTATTTATTGAATTTGCAACATATGCGGAGAATTGTCGATTTCGTGGCTGTAAACATTATAATGAACCAGACTGCGGCGTTAAAGAAGCTGTTAAGACGGGGGAAATTCAAGTTTGGCGCTACGAGAATTACTTAAGTTTTCTTAAAGAAATTATTGAGCGAGATGAGCAGAAATGGAGGTAAGGTTATGGTTAAGGTAGCACCATCAATTTTATCAGCGAATTTTTCTATATTATCGGATGAAATTCGAACGATCGAGGTTGCAGGAGCTGATATGCTGCACATCGATGTTATGGATGGACATTTTGTACCCAACATAACGATTGGACCATTAGTTGTTGAGGCAATTCGTCCGATTACCAGTATTATCCTAGATGTTCACTTAATGATTGAAAATCCCGAGCGTTACATAAAGATGTTTGCTAGGTCAGGTGCTGATATTATCTCCATCCATCCAGAAGCGACGCATCACTTACATCGTGCGATTTATATGATAAAGAGTTTCGGGGTAAAAGCTGCTGTGGCTTTGAATCCAGCAACACCACTAACGGCAATTGAGAATGTTTTAGAGGATCTTGATATGGTTCTGATAATGAGTGTAAATCCTGGCTTTGGCGGTCAGGAGTTTATTCCAAGCTCCTTGCGCAAAATCAAACAATTGAAAGAGATGATTGAGAAACGCGGGCTTGCCACCTTAATTCAGGTTGATGGTGGTATAAACGAATTTACTGGTAGTCAGGTTGTAGCGGCGGGGGCCGATGTACTTGTCGCTGGCTCCTATATTTTCGGACACGAAGATCGAGCAACTGCCATAGCTAGCTTAAAAAATAGCTATATGAGATGCTAATTCCTACATCGTAGGTTTGAAGATAAGGATATTGATAGGAGCAAAAGACCTAAGGATATCCAAGGGTTTTTTTGTTTTTAAATTTAGGTACAATCACGCATTATGTTGGAAATGATATAATTAGAGAGGTAAGGAAATGAGTATCGGAAATGGTGGCAAAATTGAATTTGTTGAATTGTAAATAGAGATGAAATAGAGGAGAGAATAATGAAAATTACTGAAATATTTGGCAAGGATGATCCGGTTATCTCATTTGAGGTTTTTCCACCAAAAAGTGATTTAGGTATAGAAACTATTTATCAGACGATTGACCTGCTGATTCCATTAGAGCCTGATTATATCAGTGTCACTTATGGTGCAGCCGGAAGTTCAAACAATACAAAAACTATTGAAATAGCTTCATATATTAAGAATAAGTGGAAAGTGGAGTCGGTTGCGCATCTAACCTGCATAAATTCTTCAAAAGAAAGAATCGACAAGGTATTAGCCGAACTAAAGGCGGAAAACGTCGAAAATATTTTAGCCCTGCGCGGAGATATACCGCAAGATCTGTTGTTAGAAAGCATTAATAGACGTGATTTTGCATATGCAAGAGATTTAATTAAACATCTACAGAGTGAACATGATTTTGCGATAAGCGGGGCCTGTTACCCTGAAGGACACATTGAAACACGCAATATTGAACTGGAACTAGAGCATTTAAGGCAAAAGGTAGACGCGGGCGCATCTTATCTGATTACGCAGTTATTTTTTGATAACGATGATTTCTTTGATTTTCTAGTTAAGGTCCGTGCTGCTGGTATCTCAGTGCCAATCCAAGCAGGTATTATGCCTGTACTTAACAAAAAGCAAATTAAGCGAATAACTGAGCTGTGCGGTGCGCGGATTCCGATTGTTCTTGAGGACGCAATGAATCAATATGAGGACGATCCTGAGTTGCTGGCACAAGTCGGAATTGATTATGCTGTTAAGCAAATTATTGAATTAGTTACTCATGGTGTTGATGGTATTCACATTTATACCATGAATAAACCAGAAGTTGCCAAGCAGATTATGGAGCGAATTAAACCGTATTTAAAGACAAGAGAAAACTAGCTATAAGCAGGTGGTATTGTGATTGTCAGAAAGGATGAAGTTCTACGATATTTGGGTTACCGGGACCAGCCCATATCCGACTCACTGAATGCTCTAATATTGTCAGTAATTGCGGAGACGAGCGACTTGGTGCGTCCAAATTATACATACAAAAAATTTACAATCGAGCTAGCTGATAATAAGGTTAATTTACTAGCCACCAGCTATTGTCTTCTTGGATCGGATATTGTTAAGCACCTTAGAAACTCTGATTACTGTGTGATTCTTGCAACAACGATTGGCAATCCAATTGAGCAAAGAATTAAGTATTATAATAAATTTGATCTAACAAAATCATTAGTGTTAGATGCATGTGGATCTGTAGCTATTGAGAGTTATACTGATCAGGTGCAAGAGTTAATTAGTGCAGAGGCGGATGAGTTGGGCTATGGCATTACTTATCGTTATAGTCCTGGCTATGGAGATCTGCCAATTACTAGTCAACAGGCTGTTGCTAGACTGCTGGAGACTGAGAAAAAAATCGGTTTAACAGTGACTGCGGATAATATTTTGTTACCGCGAAAATCAGTGACGGCAATTATTGGTTATCAGAACAAGGGGATTGTTAATCAAATTCAAGAATGTGATAGTTGTAGCAGTCGAAAGTTCTGCAAGTTTGCTAAAGAGGGTGGATATTGTGGCAGATAATAAATTTAGAGAGCTTCTTAATAGTGATGGTGTGATTGTTTGGGATGGAGCCATGGGGACAATGCTTCAGGAAATGGGACTTGCAGCTGGTGAGCTACCGGAGCTTTATAATATAACTTATCCGGAGAAGATTACTGCTATACATCAGCGATATCTTGATGCAGGTGCGCAGATACTAACTACCAATACCTTTGGGGCTAATCGTCTAAAGCTAGCGGATTCTGGCTATACGGTTGAACAGATAGTAAAAGCGGCTGTAACTAATGCCCAAGCTGCTAGTGGTGAAAAACTTGTAGCCCTAGATATTGGACCTTTAGGGCAGTTGTTAGAACCTTTGGGTACGCTTTCTTTTGTGGGGGCGTATGAACTGTTTAAGGAACAGGCGATGATTGGTGAGCAAGCAGGTGTCGACTTGGTTATAATCGAGACAATTGCTGATTTATATGAAGCAAAGGCGGCAATTTTGGCGGTGAAGGAGAATACTCAACTGCCTGTAATCTGTACAATGACTTTTGAGCTGGATGGACGCACCTATACGGGGACAGATGTTCTTTCAATGGTTACTCTACTTTCTGGTTTAGGTGTGGATGCTTTAGGAATAAATTGTTCCTTGGGGCCTGTTGAGTTACTGCCTCTGGTTGAAACTACACTCAAGTACTCCCCGCTTCCAGTAATGGTGCAGGCAAATGCAGGCTTACCTAAAATAATTAATGATCAAACAGTTTACGAGATAAGACCAAGCGAGTACCTTACAGCTCTAGAGCGAATGGTTGCAGCTGGTGTTAAGTTGGTAGGCGGCTGCTGCGGAACGACGGCAATTTTTATTGAACAAATGGCTAGTAAATTCAGTGGATATAAGCAGGTGTTTGAGTTACCAGAGGCACGCACGACAGTCTGTTCTGCCTCTAGAACGGTTTTTCTTGATGAAGGTGTACGAGTTATTGGTGAAAGGATTAACCCGACCGGAAAAAGGCGTTTTAAAGAGGCTCTTAAAAATAAAGAGCTGGACTATATTTTGAATGAGGTAATTCTGCAACAAGAAGCAGGTTCTGATGTTCTTGATGTTAATCTTGGTTTACCGGAGATTGATGAACAGCAGATGATGGTTGATGTCTTAAGAGAGATTCAAGCGATCAGCAATATTCCTTTACAGATTGATAGTTCAGATCCTGCAGTAATCGAGGCTGGTGCACGCGTTTATAATGGAATTCCACTAATTAATTCGATTAATGGTAGTGAGGAGTCGATGACTGATTTTTTCCCAATTGTCGCAAAATATGGAGCTGCGGTTATAGCCTTAACACTTGACGAGAAAGGGATACCCAATAGCGCAGAAGAACGGTTCGCGATTGCCAAAAGGATAGTGGAACGCGCTCGCGATTATGGCATACCTAAGGAACGGATAATTATCGATTCACTTGTTCTAACAGCCTCAGCACAACAAAATGAAGTGCTAGAGACCATCAAAACAATTGGGTTAATTCGTGAAGAGCTAGGGGTATTAACAACTTTAGGTGTGAGCAATGTTTCTTTCGGATTGCCCAATCGCGCCCTTTTAAATCAAACATTTCTAACCATGGCGCTTAATCAAGGTCTAAATCTACCAATTATTAATCCTTTAGATAAAAATATTATGGATACAATTAAGGCCTATAATGTTCTAACTGCTTACGATACTGACGCTGTCGAATATATCGCGGCACAAACTAAGTCTGATGAGGGTACTTCTACTGGAGAGCAAGGAGCTCTGCACCGCACATTGATCGATGTAATAGTTAAAGGTTTAAAGGAAGAAGCGGCGGAAAAAACTCGGGAACTTTTGCAGGAATTGGAACCATTAGAAGTAGTAAATGAACATATTATTAAGGCGCTTGATATAGTTGGAAGCCGATATGAGAAGGAAGAAATATTTCTGCCACAGTTAATTCAGGCGGCGGAGACGGTAAAACGGTCTTTTGTGGTTGTAAAAGAGAAGATGGCGTCAACAGGCGAGAGGCAGGCAAGCAAAGGTACAATTGTACTGGCTACTGTCAAGGGAGACGTGCATGATATTGGCAAAAATATTGTGAAGGTGCTACTGGAAAACTACGGTTACGAGGTAATTGACCTGGGGAAAGATGTTCCAATTGAGTTGGTTGTCGAGACTGCTAGGGATAGTGGAGCGCAGCTAATTGGTTTAAGTGCTTTAATGACGACGACAGTGAAAAATATGGAAATGACGATTACGGCGCTTAAGGAAAGCGAACTTAGCTGTAAAGTGATTGTCGGCGGTGCAGTTCTGACTACTGAGTATGCGGAGATGATTGGTGCTGACTATTACGGTAAGGATGCACAAGACGCAGTAAGAATAGCGCGCGATGTTTATAAATAAGGTATTTGTTTAGGGAAGAATCAACTACTCTTAAGGCTAGGGGTAGTTTTTTTATGAATAAATATAGAAATAAATGGAAATGTAGTGACAAAATGTAAATTATGGAGTATAATATTTACAAATGTTGGAAAAATAAAAATTTAGAGGCCCTATGAATAAGATTAATTTAATTTTAGTAGATTCAGATCTTGATTATTTACATAGATTTTCAAGATATATCAGAGACTCAAAGTATGGAAGGATTTTTGCGCTGAAACTTTTTACAGATCTGGATTTATTGCACCAGTATCTCAAACAAGTTAGCGAACCCTCTATATTATGCCTTGTAGATGATGGTACAGAGATAGCTCCTCTTAAAGATAAGTATTTGACTAAAGTCATTTTAAGTAACCGGGAAGTAACTGGCACAGAAGATTGCTTAAACAGGGTAATCTATAAACTTCAACCTCTAAATTTAGTAATAGCAGAAATTTATTCCTACTATCTGGAAAATAATCAATCCCGCCTCATCTATCCCAATAAAAGTGACACAAAGATTATTACCATTACTGCAGCTAGTGGTGATTACGACAAGAATAAGTTCTCTCTACTACTAGCTAAATATTTAACAAGCACTCAACACAAGGTCTTTTACCTTAATTTAGAAACAGTCAGCGCGTTGGATTATTTTCTGCACAAGCCACAAAATTATGATTTATCAAAAATAATTTATCACCTAAAAAAGCAGCCGGGGAATGTAGTTGCCTACATTGAAAAATACAAAAAAGAAGAGTATGACCTAGCTTTTGATTATTTTGAAAGAGTACAGCATATTAATGATTTATTAGAACTAAATCAAATTGATCTAGTTAATCTATTTAAGGGTTTTATGAATCTTGGAATCTATGATTATCTAATTGTTGACTTAGATTCCGCAATAGCAGAGCCAAATCTAACGGCTATGATTGAGGCCGATTATCGTCTAATACTCGTTGGAAATGATCAATATTCTCTGACTAAGTCGATGCTGATCGAGGATTATTTATCAAGCGTGTTACTAGAGGAAACAATCAAGTTAGATTATATATTAGTTAAAGATAATGCGCCTGAACAGCAACTCTTGGAGGATATTTGCGAGCTTTCTTTTGTAGGTTATCTAGTGAGTGAAAACAGGACAGAAGCGATAAATATGGTAAATATCGATAAATATTTTACTGGTTTAGAACTATATTTGAATAAATTAAATAAATTTAACAGGCCACTACTCGATGGTGTAGAGGAGGAATTTTGATGGAGAAACATCAAGTGATCTTCCACCTGCTGTTAGGCAGCCTGTTTCTTTTTCTTCTTTTCTATGTATTCTATAATAATGTAATTATTTCCTTATGTTCAATGCCGCTTGCTTTTCTCTACTGTAAGTATAAGATAAAACAATTTGATCAGAAAGAGGACCAGCAAATATTGGCACAATTTAATCAATTTCTTTATTCATTATCAGCAGCACTTGTTGCTGGCAGGTCAGTAGAAAATGCTTTTTTTGAATTAGAAAAAGACTTACGTTTGCTATATCCGAGTGAGACAACCTTCATAATTAAAGAGATCAGGGCAATTAATGAAAGATTGAAAAATGGTGATTCAATTGAAAAGGCACTAATAGATTTTAGTTATCGAACATCTAGTCAAGATATTAAAAACTTTTCGATAGTATTCTCGACTTGCAAGCGGACCGGTGGTGACTTAGTAGAGGTGATTAAAAAGACAGCAAACATTCTCAACACGAAAATTGAAACACAACAAGAAATTGACATATTGATTGCTAAGAAGAAGTTTGAGGCCCAATTACTCGGCATTGCCCCTCTTGTGATTATTGGGCTAATAAGCTTTACAGTCTCAGACTATATGCAGCCCCTGTACGAAACATTAGTGGGGCGGATCGTTATGAGTATTTCATTAATTTTATTATTTGTTTCAAATCTACTCTCCAAATTTATTATGGAAATTAAGGTGTAATCTTGAAATTATTCTTATTAGTATTTTTTATTGCACAAATTTTTATTATTTTTGCTCTAAATTTCTTAGCTTATGTCAAAGGGAAACAAAACATTGACGGTGAAGAATCAATAAAATGGCTCTGTTTCATACTCCCCGGTGTTTTATTTCTGGTTGCCAGTGTTAATTTTAATCGCTATTTTTCTAATCTGATTAATCATATTCACCTTAAACTATATAAATTAAATAGTAGTAAACATAGCCAAGTAAAAACACAGCTATTTATTGCACAACCAATTGCAATCGGTCAGTTAATAATTATTTTTTTCAGTCTAGTGGCTTTGATAAATAATGATCCGCCGATGATTTTTGTCGGATTAATCCTTACCGTAATCATTATTACATATAGCTTTCTTAGTCTTGATAAAGAACTGTTAAAGAGAAAAAGGGAGTGTATCAGTGAGTTGCCTTTTTTTATCCATTCTTTAATTTTATTAATTAATGCAGGAGAATCGATCCAAAGTGCCTTTGTTAAAGTGACTAGGTCTTACGCATCACCCCCGGATAGTCACTTAAAATTGCAACTTATGAAGGCGATGTATGAATTAGAGAATGGCAACTCATTTACAGTTGTTTTAGAGAGGTTAAATCAAAGAGTTGCGGTCCATGAAGTTTCTGTCTTCACTACAACTTTGATATTAAATGTCAGGCGTGGTGGCAAGGACTTAGTATTAATTCTCGATAACTTAGCAAATGATTTCTGGAATCGCCGAATAAATGAGGCTCGCATTATTGGAGAGGAGGCTTCGTCTAAGTTGGTTTTTCCAATGTTGTTAATATTGATTGTTGTTATTCTGGTTCTAGCAACACCAGCAGTACTAATTTTTTAAATATGAATGGAGATGATTGGATGTATAAAATAACAGCGAAAATCAAGAGTTTTATCTATGATGAAGGGGGGATGGGTACCTTAGAGGTTCTGTTGATTGTTGCAGTACTGGTTGCGATTGCCTTATTATTTCGCGGGAAGATTATTGAATGGGTTAGCACTTTACTAGAAAAATCAGACTCGCAAATTAATCAATTTTAATTCTTGAGATATGAATAAAATTCTGCAGAACATAAGTAATAAGATAAAAAATTATTTGAACGAATGTGGAAGTTTTACCTTGGAAACGACCTTGGTTTTTCCTTTAATTTTTATTTTCACATTGTTACTAATAACACTTTTTTTAATTCAATTTCAACTAGCGGGTCAGTTCTATGCTACGAGTACTATGGCTGATAGAACAGCTCACAATTGGGAGGTTATCGATCGGGTACTGGCGACGGGTGAGTATACCCTTGACGCAAAACGAAGTAATTTATATTGGCGGTTAGCAGATGAAAATATTTTTCAAGGAATAATTATGGCAAGAGAAGTTGAAGGTAAAGAGGCACTGTTAAGAGCAGCAGATGAGGTTAGTAATCGTGGTTTCGCTAATCCGATAATTAACCAAGCAAGCGATTTACTAGCTGAAAACTATAGTTCGGTAGTAAAACTTGATACGAGGTTCTTTAAAAATATTAAAATAAAAACTATAGGGAAATCTGCAAACTTGCTGCCTCGCGGTATTGTTGAAGAAATGAATATAACTGTTAGCAGTTATTCTTTTGTAAGTGAACCAGCCGAATTTATCAGGTTAATTAATGTACTTAAAGGTCAGATAGATTATGAAGAATGAAGTAATAAAAATGTTGCTTAAATTAATAAATAATGAAAAAGGCTCAATCTCTTTGTTCTTGATTGTTGTAATAACAGCTTTATTCTTTTTAAACATTGTGTTAATAGATTTTTCTAGAATAATGACGGGCAAATTTACTAGTGAGAAGAGTGTAAAAGCAGCAATTAGATCAGAGTTATCAAGATTTGACCAAGCATTATATAAACAGTATGGCCTTTTCGGTTACTTAGAATCAAATAATAATGTTTTTGAGGAGATCTTGATAAACAATCTTAGTAACGTTAACAAAGGATTTAACTATCTTCAGTTCGATATCGAGAATATTAAGTACGAATTAAACTTTGAACAGGAGATTATTCTACTTCCAGTTATAAAAAATCAAATATTAGAAGAGATGAAATATCAAGCACCAATCAACTTTCAGCAGAAAATTTTCAACAAATTAGAAGAACCTGTGAAACACGTAGCAGATTCCTTAGAAAATTATGACCTCTTGCAAGAAATGACAGATAAATTCTTGAACAGAAACGATTTGATGCGCGAGGCTTTTGATTCGCAAATAGATGCTAACAAACTGGTACCAGAAGATAGTAGTCAGGTAATCTCTAGTGCAATCGGTCAAGTAGAGCTCATTGTAAGTGAAGAGTTATCGATAGAGGAAGTTCAAGTAAGCAAGAATGAAATTACCCAAAGCATCAATCACTTATCTGCTACTTTCAACCAAAGATATTCTACTTTTAATACAGCGCTTGACGAGGCCAGAAATAAATTAGCAAGTTCAGAGAAACTGAATGACGAAATAACAAATTTACTCAATCGATATGATGAATCTATTGACTATAAGGACACAATCCTTTCTAGAAAAATATATGAAGACGTTAGTGAATCAATAAGTTTACAAGAAAGATTGTTTCGAGATTTATCTAAAGAACTAAATCAACTCAATATAGCTACTAATTTATTCAACAATGAGCTGATTAATTCGGGGAAATTTCTCCAATCATTAGAGTCATTTCAAGGATTATATTATAAATATAATAACCAGTTTAGAAATTTAGTACATACAGATAATTGGATCAGCCATAATATAAATAACTTTAATAAAGCTATAGCTTCGGTTAATCGTTATTATGATGAGCTAGTGGAAGAAAGTGAGAATAGTTTGTTAAGTCTCAAGGAACTCACCAAATCACTGAAAACTTTAGTTTCAACAGACGAAGCTGCAGAGTTTATCAATAGTAAATATCTTGAATTTCTCTTATTTAATGATCAAGCTATTGAAACAATGAGCGTGGGTATGAATATAAATATAGAAAACATTAACGATGAATCTCAAGGGGCTTTTGCAAGGGTTAAATCATTAACTGATAATTATCTAATTGAGATTAGAGATTCGATTTATTATGAAGAATACGCTTTTGATCGATTTAATAGCTTTGCAGATAATTTAACAGGAAATACTTTTGAAGTATTAATGAGTGGAAATTTCAATGAGGATTTGGCAAGCAGTATACATATTTCTCGGCAAGAATTGGAATATATAATTTATAAAAATACAAATTCGAGTGCAAACATTACTTCTGCTATAGGTGATATTTATTTATTAAGATTTCTCTTCAACACTTTCGATGCGCTCCTTAATCCGGCAATATACTCTTCAGCTAACCCCATCGTAATCATGTTAGAGGCAAGTGCTTACGCTTTTAAGGAATCAATTAGCGATCTTGTTCTGATTCTTAAGGGAGATAGAATTCCATTGATGAAGAAGGTACCGGCCGCAAACTTTGGCTATGTAGAATATTTAAAAATACTATATTTATGTCGAGGCGCTGAGGATGAACAACTTCTACGACAACTTGCTTTAATTGAATATGCAACTGGGAAAGATTTACAGAAGGTTACAACTTATGGAGTAGTAGATGTTGAGGTCGCGATGGATTTATGGTTTCTGCCACAATTATCTGGTGTTGTGGGGTTAGATTCTGGGATAATTGAAAAAGATTATGGAAGAGCTTATATAATAAAACGGAGAACAGCTTATGGTTACTAAAATCATAGGAACTAATAAAGTAAACTATGTCGATTTTTAAAAAAGAGAAGGGCAGCATTGTACTTGAAGCGACATTGATTCTCCCATTTATAATCATATTTATCTTAATACTAACTAGTTTTATCAGAATATCGATAGTAGAGATGGAACTTGAAAATGCTGGTTCCGAGACTGTTAAACAAGTAGCTCATCATATATACCCTGTGATTATTCTTTACAATGAATTAAAAGAAAAAAATATAGATTCAGATCAGGAATCACTGCCTGAAAATTTATCTAGTGGAAAGGGCAATAATGTTGCTTTAACAGAATTGTTAGAAAAAATTGATATCTTTTCTGCAGCTGCCTTTCAAGGTGAGTTAATCCTACTAAAGTCTCTACTCCAACCAATTCTTGATGCGAACACAAATGATAAGCTGATTAGATTTCAAGATTACCAACTAGTAAATATAAGATTACCAGCTGCCTTAGGGGGTAGAGGTGATAATTTCGCTATTGAATTGCGTTACGATCTAGCATTAAAGGTTCCTTTTCTTAGCCAGAGCCTGACAATAATAAAGGAATTCGAAGAAAGAATTTGGTATGATCACTCGGTTATTCCTGAAAATAATAATGACCCAATTACAGGGATTGATGAAGATAAAGAAGGTGATGAAGAAAATCAATTTATCAGAATCCATTCAATATCTTCACCAACACAGAGAGGGCATAAAGTAAAAATATTAATTGAAGGCACGCCAAACGAAGAGGTCAGAATTAAGTTAACTTACAATAGTGGTTTTATAAAAGAGGTTAAAGGAAGACTTGATAAAAAAGGGTTCTTAAGTAAAGAGATAATAATCGGCGGAAATTCAAATGAAGGCTACTATGTTGCAACAGCATCTATCGATGATTTAGCAGCAAGCATTGACTTTGAAGTTCTTTCAAAAGCGAACATGGATAGGTATATCCTGGAGCGGAAAAACAAGGCGGGTAAGTAATTAATGGTAGTCTCTGTAAAATTGTTAATAGTAGTGTTATTTATCGTTATTGCTCTATTTTTTGATTTAAAAGAACGTCGCATTCCTAATTTGCTCAATCTGATAGGTGTCATAATTGGTTTTTTATATAATATT
>CAZKBI010000002.1:0-47553 GCA_964551195.1 uncultured Caryophanales bacterium
AACCTGCGACCTCCGGGTTATGAGCCCGACGAGCTGCCAGCTGCTCCACCCCGCGACGTTAACAAAAAAATTTGAATGCTTTACAATTATACCTTATTAATTTGGTTATCTCAACCTTTTTATCTTATTAAATTGTGATATGTTTAAGTTGCAACAGTTGCTAGTGTACTATTTAAAGTATGGTTTGTCAAACTTATATATTCATATAAATTAAAAAATCGTGAGGTGATAAAGATGTTTGCCGATTTACATATTCATACACACTATTCTGATGGACTTGATGGTCCAGCTACAGTTGTCGAGAAAGCTCTTGCTCAGAAACTTGCAGCAATTGCAATTACTGACCATGATTCTGTATCGGGTATTGCTGAAGCTATTGCTGCTGCGAGCAGTTCAGAAAATCTACAGATTATCCCGGGGATTGAGCTTAGCACAACTAATAAGGGAAAGGATGTCCACATACTTGGCTATTTCATCGATTATAATAGTCCCTACCTGATTGAGCGGTTAAAAGAGTTGCGAAAAGCAAAAACAGCAAGAAATCAACTAATTATCGATAAACTGAATCAGCTTGGCATCGAAATTACCATCGATGAGGTAAATGCTAAAGCAATTTCATCAGATACCAGAGTAGGCAGACCACATATTGCGCAAGTTTTATCTGAAAAGGGTGTAGTAAAAAGTATTGGTGAAGCATTTAGTAAATATCTATCCACGGGTGGCTTAGCCTATGTTAAAACAGAGTCGGTTTCACCTGAACAAGGAGTCGACATAGTAAAAAACGCGGGAGGTGCGGCTGTTGTTGCTCACCCAGGGATTTATAAGGATGACCTCTTGCTGCAACGACTGATTGACTATGGGTTAGATGGTATTGAAGTATATCACCCAGATCACAACCCACAAACAACTAGCACGTTGAAAAATTTAGCTAGAAAGAACTCTTTAATCATTACTGCTGGTTCAGACTATCACGGCTTTCGTGATAACGTACCCTTTCACGCCGGAATTGGTAGTTACACTGTTCCCAGCAGTCATGTTGAACAACTCCAATTAATTGCAAATAAAAGAAAAAGAGACCTCTAGGTCTCTTTTTGTAAGTTGAATAATCTACTTTAAGAGTTTAAGAATTGCATCTAAGAGATTGTTGGAGTCCTTTTTGCTTGATTTCTTGTTTTTACTATCTTCTTTACTACCAAACAGATTACCAAAAAGGTCCGTCAGAACGTTATCTCCATCGCCACTAAACATATCAAGAACGACGTCCAGTACCCCACTCTTACTCCCACTGCCAACTAATCCGATAAGCACCTGCGAAAGGTTGCCAAGATCCAGCGAACCCGCTTTTTTCTCTTGTCCTACGCTGCCCATGAGTAGTGGCGCTAACTGATTTAATATTCCTGATACTTGGTCATTATCTAGACCAGATTCTTTAGCTAAATTATTCTGAACCCTTTCCTTATCGCTACCAAGAATATACCCGATAATTTTCGAGCCATCTTCAGTATCTACTGATTTTAAAGCCTTCTCTAAATCGCTTAGATCTTTATCCTGATGTTGACTAAGCGCATCGTAAAGTGATTTCGCTCCATCGGCTGTAGCAGCGTTTTTACCAAGACCAGCCAATAAAGTTGGTATTGCCAGTTCTGTTAACTTGGAAACCTCCTCTGGTTTCGCATCTACTGTTTTGCTAAGAGATTTCTGTACATTCCCATCCAAAAACTGCTGTATTAATTGTTCAAGCATTTCAATCACCTCTAATACAAATTTTTATACATTAAAAAGATTTATATTGCTATTATTTATCGGGTGCCGCCACCCATTCCACCGCCACTAAAACCACCACCTCCGCCAAAAGAACTTCCTCCACCGAAGCCAGATGAGCGAGCAGTACTTGCAGCCGCACGACCAGCTGCAAAGGCAGTAAAATAAGAAGCCTGCATATAGGTTGTTGATAGATTATATGAAACCAGTGCCTGCTCACTAAAATCAGTCGGAACCGGATAAACCTTCTCAAACTGTTCAATCGTTTTGTCAGCGATACCAAATAGTGTCGCAAACGTTAAGTAGTCTTGCCACAAAACTGCCTCTGAAATCCCTCGCTCATCTATTAGCGAAAAGTCTAAAAGAAACTTTTTAAATCCCATAATATTCTCGAGTTTCTGCTCACCATCTCGCGATAGCCCTAGCGGCTTACTCTCTTTAGTTTTCTCATATATTTTTAGATCGCGAAGCGTTCTTTCACCCTCCGACTTGGCATCATTAACAATATCCAGCAATGCCTGGTAATTTTTCTTCGAGTATTTCTCTAACTCATTTTCTTGTAAAACTTGGTCCTCTCCGCTGGCTAATATCAGTAGCTCATATAGTTTCTCAGCTGTAAATCCTGCATTTACAGGGGGTTTTACCAATCTAAGTGAAATACTCTCCTTCACCCGTCCAAAGAAACCTACGCTCTTTTCGCCTATTTGTTCTAAGCAGTTTTCATTAATCAACCTCAGAAAAGCTGCCCCAATCAAATTACCGTCCTCTTTTGCTTGTCCAAAATCCTTAGCTAATATATAGGCCGCTTCGATATCTCCATTAAAGGGGATATCACGAAAATAGTTAGCGTTTTTATATAATTGGCTAAGTTTTCTTTGTCTTTTAATAGCTTTATAACCAACCGATCCGACAATCCCTATCGGTACCGCAATGGCAAGTACCATTAAGACCTTTGCAAAAAAAGATGGTTCTTCAACCTCCCCCGGCACAGCTTCACCAGGCTGCTCATAATCACTACCAATAAAAGCTTCTTCTATTACATCTGCGAAATACTGATTTGTTACTCTTTCGGGGCTGATTAAGCCCTTAACAAGACGGACCATTATTGTTACATGTTCTCTCTTACTCGACATTGGCGAGTTAGTATAAGCATAAACATGTCCATTTTCCATAAAATCAATCTGTCCATTAAAACCAAAAGCCCAGATGCCGGCACTATCTGGATTAAGCGCTCTACCATTCTCCATATAAATATCAATTGTAACATCCGTTGGAATCGTATCCATCTCTGGATTTACAAACTGAAAGTGTAAGCCGTCGTTATCAATGTAGGAACCAACCATACCTCTAATTTTATAAGAGATAATATATTCGCGTTCACCATACTCTGAGAGCCCCCAGCATAGCTCGTAACCCTCCGCAGTCTCGACAATCCCATATTGGCGGAATTTACTTTCAAAGCTTCCTTTGACGTTCCAGTTTTCTTTATAAGTAAATGCCCCATTAAGATCTCCTACATGAAAATTTTCGATTTGCATACCATCAAGATTATTAATTACGATGTATCCCTCAGTTCCTTGGTCAAAATAACCCTTCCAGACCTGTGTGATATCCGCCGAGCCATCATTATTTAGAACTACCTCTATATCAATATTCTCTACATTATTTACAGCACTAACTGCTGGTGCAAAAGCACACAGCAGTAAAAAAATACTTAAAAAAACTAATGAGATTTTTTTAATAACAAACCCCTCCAGTAAGTAACCAGAATTATCTCATGTCTGGCATATCGGCCTTACTCTCAACAGCTTCAAGATAAACACGTTGAGCAAAGCCAAGTGGTCCTGCAATTAAAGATGTTGGGAACATTCTAATCGCACGGTTTAGTTTAGTAACAGAATCATTATAGATTTGCCTGCTAGTTCTAACCATATTTTCATAGAGATTTACAGACTCCATTGTTGTTATATAAGTCTGATCTGCTTTTAACTCTGGATAACTCTCTGCAATCGCCATAATCCTGCTTAAAGCATCTGTAATTATCGTTTCCTGTTCCACAACCTCTTGCGGTGAAGAATCACGCGTAATCGTTCTCCGCAGTTTTATCGTATCTGTGATCGCCTTATACTCATACTCTGCGTAACCTTTTGTAAGGTCAAGTAAAGCAGTTAAAGCATCCCAACGCGTTGATAGCTGAACGCCAATCTGTGACATTGCATTGTTAACATTCTCATCGTAGTTAACCAGTGAACGCTGTACTGAAATAACCCACAAGACAATAATGACTATTAACGCAATAACAATAGCGAAAAAATAACCCATCTAAACCCCTCCGTTCAATATTATTAAAAATTAATATACTATATGTTTTATTATAACCAATGAGAGACAAATTATATAGTGGCTAAGAAAATTAAAAAATTCGGCAGAAATATAATAATGTATTGAATATCACTGGAACATATACTATAATGAAAAACAACATCGCTCATTTTGAGCAATCTCGAGATGTTAATAGAAGTTTTAGATAAAAGAGGAGGAGAAAGAATGAAATTAGAAAACAAAGTTGCAGTTATTACTGGGGCAGCATCAGGTATGGGAAAAGCAATAGCGACTCTCTTTGCAGCTGAAGGTGCAAAAGTTGTTGCTGCCGATTTAAATGCAGAGGGGCTACAGGCTGTTGTTGACGCAATCGTTGCTGGTGGCGGAACGGCAATCGCCGTGCCAACAAATGTTACGAAGGAAGAAGAAATTGAAAAGATGATAAATGCTGCAGTAGAGCACTATGGTAAGCTCGATATATTGATAAATAACGCAGGGATTATGGATAATTTTGTAACAGTTGGTAGCCTTTCAAACGATCTATGGAATCGCGTTATTGCAATCAACCTGACTGCACCAATGATGGCATCACGTCTTGCACTTAACATTATGAAGGAACAAGAAACTGGTGGATCAATCGTTAATACTGCCTCAGTTGGTGGACTTTTTGGAACAAGAGGCGGGGCTTCTTATGTTGCTTCCAAGCATGGCTTGATTGGACTAACTAAGAACATCGCTGCAACCTATGGACAATTTGGAATTCGTTGTAATGCAATTGCTCCAGGTGCAGTTAACACAAATATCGGTGCAACAATCACTGCGCCAGATATGCTGGGTCTTGAAGCACTATCTAAAGGTGCTGCTTCTGATAACGCTCCTAGTGGTGAGCCAGAGGAAATAGCACAAGCTGCTTTATTCCTTGCTTCTGATGATGCAAGTTTTGTAAACGGTATAACTTTGGTAGCTGATGGTGGCTGGACAGCAAACTAATCTCACTAAATATAAAAAACATGTAAATAAAATAAAACCCTGTTAGTTTAACTAACAGGGTTTTATTTATTATGCACTCTCTTGTTCTTTGTTTTCCGGATCAGTTACAGACGTTACAGACTCTTCCACATCATCTTTGATTGCTTTCATATCATCTTTTAGTTCTTTAATAACTTCTTTTTCATCTTCGTGTAATTCCTTAGTAGCAGATTTAAATTCTCTTAGTGTTGAACCAGCAGCTCTTCCTAGCTCCGGCAATTTGTTTGGTCCAAAAATTATTAAGGCAATAACTAAAATCAGAATTAAACCCGGTATGCCAATACCTGCTATTCCCATATCTCTACCTCCTTTAAGAACTATTTAGCTTCTTCTCTTTTTCTAAATATACTATACCACAAATATTCGAAGATTTCTTTGTAAAGCAAATTATATCTTATTAGATGCAATATTACCACCAAAAAGTATATTTCGCAAATGTATATCTAACAGCAACTGCTACCATCTAAAAGCAACATACTGTATAATAAAGAGAGTTGAATTGGGGGTGCGCAAATGAAATACAGTTTAGTTGTTCGAGACGACAAATTATCATTAGAGACAGCAAAACAATTTAAAGAATATGCCAAAAAACATCAATTAATCAATGACGACAAGGAACCTGCAATCGTTATCTCAATCGGTGGCGATGGCACCTTTCTCGACGCCTTTCATCAGCACAGTAGGCGCTTACAGGAGACAGCGTTTTTAGGTGTACATACCGGCCACTTGGGCTTCTATGCGGATTGGCAGATTAAAGATATAGAGACCTTAGTAAGGATGATTGCTACGAACAAAAAATTTAAGATTAGTCAATATCCACTTGTTAAGGTTACTATTTATACCGCTGAGGGCGATCATGAAATTATTGCCTTAAATGAGTTTGTTGTAAAAAGCCGAAGGAAGAGCCTTGTAATGAAGGTTAAAATTAACGATATTGACTTTGAAACCTTCCGCGGCGACGGCCTATGCATTGCAACACCGTCTGGCAGTACTGCCTATAACAAAAGTGTTGGTGGAGCGATTATTCATCCGTCATTTGAGTCAATGCAACTGAGCGAGATTGCTTCACTAAATAATCGCGTTTACCGCACAATCGGCTCTTCGCTTTTATTGCCAAAAGAACACACAATTCAACTATTCCCGGAGTATGATGGGGAGTTGGCTATTTCCTATGATCATTTTTACCTAAAATTTGATAAAATACAAAAAATAATATGCGCTGTTGCTGAAGAGAAAATCAGGTTTATTCGCTATCGTCCATTTCCTTTCTGGAACCGGGTCGCAAATGCTTTCATTGGCGAGCAACACCGGAATTAATCCGATAATAAATTATATTATTATGCATAAATTCAATTTTTATCTTTGCATAACCCCTGGTCTAATTGCTGTAATTCTAAAGATTGCATAAAGCTAAGTTTTTTTATGTATTATACTGTCTAAATAATATAATGTTACTTTTTTATATATTTTTAGGTTAATTTGTACCAATTTTAACTTATTAATCAATTTTTATTAAATTGAAAGCATGATATGATTAAAGTGTAATCAGAAGAAAGGAGTTTTATTATGACCTCGAAAAACCAAGCAATTATTCCATCCTCTATCAATGAATTTAAGACCTTCAAGCTAAACGGCATGCTACGTGATGTAAAAAGATTATCAAATGATGAGTTAATGCTTGTAAAGAAAGAGATTGACAGTATGCTCTCCTATGAGGAGCAAGCAGTATATGAGTGATAAAAACTTTTCTTTAAATTCACTTATCGAGTTGTATAAAACGCTAGATGAGTCGAAGATTTTACTCGAAGATATTATTGACAAAATTGGTCAGGAGCATTATAACTCATTGGCTTCACTGCCCCCAGATATTCAGAAAATCGTTGAGACTACCCTGAAATTAACCCCTGAGCAGAGAACTACACTGATGCGATTCATTGAATCCTTGTAAAATTATATAATTTAGTTCTTATAATAAAGAGCTTTGCTTATCTGGAATAATCCTCCATTTAAACAAAGCTCATTTATTATTTATAACTCAAATTAAACTATAATTATTATGCTTTCGCTTTTTTTCTAATTAGCGGCTGGTCCTTAGCCCAGAGACGCTCTTTAAAGAGAAACAGCGCAAAGAAAATAATAACACCTAAAATTGGTCCATAGAAAAATTGAGATATATGATCTTGCGCTATGGAGTCAGAAATCGCAACTGGGAATCCGCCGCCCATTGCAATAATTGAAGCAGCTAAAGCAACTGGCCATACCCAGTCTTTTCTATAAACAACTGCAATACAGATGACTAAGAATGCGAACGCGCCAACCCATAGGAATTGTTGAACCAATTCAAACATAAGTTGATCGTTCACGTTCATTTTAGCCCACGCTCTGTGCGGAGCTGCAGCACTAGGCACGCCTTTAGTTGCTGCTTGCATTTTTGCCATTTGGTTTCCGCCCATCATTTTGTTAAGAGCAGCGTTACCATTCATGAATGTCATTACAAATGCCATACCAAATACTAAGCTTGTAATCCACACCTTAGCTTCATATCTCTCAACGTAAACCAATAGAGTCAGGAATACGATTGCTCCAAGAAAGAATGTGCTGAAGTGATATGGCGCTAAACCGACCATCATTGGGAACATTGCCATCATCCAGCCACCGAAAATAGAAATAACGCTGCCAATAAATCCATAGATAAATGCCCATTTCTTCTGGTAGAAATAACCTACTGAAGAGACTAACATAAGTACTCCAGCAAGCATTAGTAATCCTGAGAAAAATGGCTGATGAATATCTTGCATGATAACTCCTGGTGGTTTACCAGCTTCTGCGAATCCCTTTAAAATTAATGAATAATTTTCGAATAGAAAATAAATTGCAAGAATCGGAACTGCAAGTCCAGCAATACCTGTAACAAAACCTGCTATAATGTTTTTCTTTTCAATCTTCTTTGCCACGATAAATTTTCCTCCTTTAATAAAATAAGAATCAGTGCTTTTTGTATTAAAATAAATAATTAAACAAAACTAAAATCAACTAGTAATTGATACTAAGCTGATCTTTTTAGCATTTCACCTGCCCTTCAATTAAAATTTGTTATGAGAACCCCTAATAAAAGAGATTCGCTTACTATCAAAGTAATCTTTATTAGTGAATAAGTCAAGTCCATTCTGTTGCTATTTTGTGTCTTTGTTCATAAATGAACAGATTTTTTCGGTTGTTAATTTGTCATATTAATTTTTTTATTGTTACTTACGCTTAAATAATAAAAAAAGAGCTTTGTTTATCTGGATTGTTCCTCCATTTAAACAAAGCTCTTTTAGCATTTATTACTTAAATTACTTGCAAGGCATTACTCTGCTTGTGCTTTTTTCTTAAATAGTGGTTTGCCTTCTGCCCATAAACGATCTTTAAAGATAAACAGTGCAGAGAAGATAACAAGGCCTAAGATTGGGCCAATGAAGAATAAAGATACTGCCTCTTGTGCTAATGTATCAGCTATAGCTACTGGGAAACCGCCGCTCATTGCAATGATTGAAGCACCCAAAGCAACTGGCCATACCCAATCTTTTCTATAAATAACTGCAATACAGATTACGAAAAACGCGAACGCACCAACCCAGAGGAATTGTTGAACCAATTCGTACATAAGTCCATCGTTTACGTTCATCTTAGCCCATGCTCGATGCGGAGCTGCATCACTAGGTACACCTTTAGTTCCTGCCTGCATCCTAGCCATCTGATTTCCGCCCATTATTTTGTTAAGAGCAGCGTTACCATTCATGAATGTCATTACAAATGCCATACCAAATACTAAGCTTGTTACCCATAATTTAGTCTCAACTTTATTAACATAAAGTAATAAAACAAGAAACACAATCGCCCCAATAAAGAATGTACTGAAGTGAAGTGGTGCTAAACCAACCATCAATGGAAACATAGCCATCATCCAGCCACCAAATACTGCAGTAACACTACCTATAAACCCATAAATAAAAGCCCAATTCTTTTGATAAAAATAGCCAACTGCAGATACTAACATGAATACCCCAGCTAGCATTAGAATGGCTGAGAATAATGGTTGATGGATATCCTGCATTATTACGCCTGCTGCTTTACCGTCAGCTGCGTACCCATTAAGTATACTTGAATAATTTTCAAACAGGATTACTATTGCTATAATTGGAACGGCAATACCTGCAAGACCAGTAATTATACCGCCTACAATATTTTTTCTTTTAATGTTTGTCAATTTAGCTTTCCTCCTGATAGTCTTTCTTTTTTGTAATTCGTTGTTTTTCTAGTTAGATAATAATCTAGATGATAACATTTTTTAAACATAACAAATTGAAAATCAACTAGTAGTACCACCTAGCCGAGCTTAGTCACCATACACCTACCTTTCAGTTTATTATGATACGCGACTTTAAGAATAAAAAGACGCTCTAATTAGATAATTTAACATTTAATTGTGAATAAATCAAGTCTAAATTGTTTCTAATTTGTGTCTAGCAAGCGGAGGGAATAGTTCTTAACGTCGCTTATAAATCTTTTGATAGATTAAATAGGCGCTAATAAATAATAGAAATGAGGTAACAAGAAATATGCCATTAAAGCCCAAGATACCGGCAAAGAGACCACCAAGAACCGGACCTAACATATTACCTAAAAAGCTAGCGCTACTGCTATAAGAATAAGTAGTGCTTTCAAGTCCAAGAGGTGCATGCTTCTTAATTATTGAATTAATTGACGGCATAATACCTCCCAGCGCAAAACCAAGCATAAACCGCCAGAACATTAGTTGCCAGACATCCGTTGAAAACCCTTGCGGAATAAACAGAATCGCAGCAGCCAGCACCGAAAAAAGTAGAACAATTTCTGGGCCCTTTTTATCACTAACTCTACCAAGTTTAGGCGCCGCAAAAACATTAGTTATCCCCGCTGCAGCTGCAATTAGACCCGCGAAAAAGGCTACTCTACCCCCTGGCGGATTTAACTCCAAGACAAACAGGGAGAGTATCGGATTAATGTTCATAATAGCAAACTGAACAATAAACACGATCAAGAAAACAATAATTAAAGGCTGCGAGCCCATAACCTGTTTAAAATCAGCAAGCATGCTTTTATTAACTACGCTAGAATCAGGTGCAAATTCTTCCTTAACAAAAAACAACACAATAAAAGACGCAATAAAGATTAAAATACCAGTTATAATAAATATCTGATTGTAGGTTACATACTCAGCAAGTATTCCACCGTATAGCGGCCCAATAATCGATCCAGCAACTGCACCTGAGTTTAGTAGACCTAATGCATAGCCAGTTTTTTCACTTGGCGTATTGGCGGCTACCAAGGCGACAGAGGCAGGGTTAAAACCAGCCACAAGCCCGTTTAAAAACCTTAGTAAGAGTAGTTGATAGACATTTGTCGCGAAACCCATCAGAATCGTTATAAGAGCCATTCCGAAGCCTGAACGAAGAATCATAATTTTCCGACCGTAACGATCGCCAAGTTTTCCCCACAATGGAGATATAAAAAAAGCACTAAGAAAGTTTATTCCAAAAATTAAGCCAGCCCATAAGCTAACCTCAGCTGGCGAGCTCATCCCCATATTTTTATTAATATGTAAAGGCAAGAAAGGCATAATTGAAGTCATACCAGCCATAAAGACAAAGCCGGCACTCCATAGTATATATAAATTTTTTCTCCATAATTCCATAAAAACCTTACCTACATTTCAATTTTTTTGCAACAAAAAGGGTATTCTGATTAGTCTAATATAATAAGCTAATCGAATACCTTTTTTATGATTATCACTTAGTTTGTTTTCGCTGCTAAAGTGTTACTAAAGTGTTCAGCTACCTCTGTGTTTAAAGAAAGCTCTACCTTCTTAACGAAACCCAACCCTTTTAATTTATTCGACGTAGCCTCTAATTCATCCTTATTTATATAAACAATCGCGTATTTCATCTTTTTTGATATGTATACTACATTTCCGAATTTCTCTAATCTCTTAGTGTTCTTCAGATCTGTCAACCAGACAATCAAGCTTAATCTCTCCACATTCATGAAATATGCTCCTTTTCTAATTATTAATAAATATTATCATTTCCCGGTATTTATAGCAATCTTTAGAGATATGAAAAGAAAGACCATTTAATAAATGGCCTTCCTTATACATACTCAATACTAGTTTATTATTTGCCGAGCATTTTGTTTATTCTGTCTTGATTGTTGTCAACCCACTCTTGCGCTACATCTGCAGGGTCAAGACTTGTATCCTCATCAATCATTAGGATCATCGCTTCAATTTCATCAACACCTATACTCCAGTTGCTAAGAAACGCATGAGCTTCTGGTGCGCGCTCTTTTAAATCTAAAGATGCAAGTGTGTGTACCTCAGAAGTTTTGAAGTGTTCTTGCTCATCTTCTAAAATCTTAAGATCCCACATTGCGAACATTGAGTGTGGACGCCAACCAACAAATACAATTGGTTTTTCATTACCAATATCACGAGTTGCTTGTGCCATCATTGCAGCTTCACTTGAAGAAACATACTCATAATCTAAACCATAAGCTTCGATTATTTCTTTAGTAGTTTTAGTAATACCGGCGCCTTCATCGATACCAACAATTCTACCACCAAATAAATCTTCTTTACCGATTAAATCGTTAATTGAATTAATGTCCTCTAGATAGGCGGGCACTACGACACCTAGTTCTCCATCATAGTAGCTTACTCCTACATCATCAATATTTTTGCCATACTCATTCCAATAATCGGCATGAGTATCTGGTAACCAAGCATCCATGAATACGTTAATCTCTCCTTTAGAAAGACCTACATATACTACCCCAGCATCGGCATTCTGCATAGTAACGTCATAGCCAAGATCAGTTAAAATAATATTTACAATGTGACTTGGAATAAGCGTGCTTGTCCACGGCGTAACACCGATCACTATTTTCTCCGCTGCTTCTCCATTTTCTTCTCCATTTTTACCATCATCACCACAGCCAACTAATGCTATTGACATTACTAGCACTATAGCTAATGCAATTATAATAGACTTCTTCATAGTCAATCATTCCCTTCTTATTTAAAATTTAGTTCTCTTACTTATTCCCTCGGTTAAGCGGTCTAGTACAATTGCAAGCACAACAATTCCTAAACCACCGACTAAACCAAGTCCAGTATTAACTCTACCGATTGCTCCAAAGACGATTTCACCAAGTCCAGGTGCTCCAATCATTGATGCTATAACTGCCATCGAAAGCGCCAACATGATTGTCTGATTAATGCCAGCAATAATCGTCGTCATCGCCAGTGGAAATTGAACCTTTCTTAGTGTCTGCCATGAAGTCGAACCAAAGGCTTTAGCAGCTTCAACTACATCTTCTGGAACCTGCTTGATACCTAATGTTGTAAACCTCACTGCCGGCGGTGTCGCAAAAACAAACGTAGCAATTACTGCCGGAACAGTACCAATTCCAAATAGTAGAATTGTTGGAATCAAATATACAAAACTCGGTAGTGTCTGCATAAAATCGAGAATAGGTCGTATAACCTTATTTGCTCGATCAGATTTAGCTCCCCAGACACCGAGTGGAATACCAATCATAATTGAAAATAATGTTGCATTTAGTACAATCGCTAAGGTCTGCATCGCAGGCACCCAGATATCTACTGAACCAATAAACAGGAAACCTAGAAAGGTGCCAAGCGCTAGACCCTTACCACCTAGCCACCAAGCTAATAATACAAAGATAATAGTTATTACTTCGGGCGGTATCCATATTAACAGATCAGTAAATGCGTCAATTATTACGCCGAAAAAATCCCCGAGTTTATCAAAAAAGTCACCAAACTTCGGCATAAACCAACCTTTAATAAATATATTAGTCCATTTCTCTAAAGGTATCGAAAAATAATTCATCTATTATAACTCCTCCTCTTCATCTTTCAGATATAGTCCCGAAAGAATTGAAACACGAACTATAATCCCAACTAATCTGTCTTCTTCCACTACTGCAATGGGATATTTAGTTTCAGCTGCCACCGGTATAAGATCTCGTAGAGGAGTATCCTTAGTTGTCGTAAAAAAGTCTTGTGTAAGAATCTTCTCATCCCAAGTTTTGCTTTTAGCTGCTTCAAGCGCAGCATCGATTGTCAATAGACCTTTTAGTTTTCTTCCTTTTTCTATAACGAAAATACTTGAAATTCCTTCTTCCTCCATATTTCTAATTGCGACTAAAGCTCCATCCTTCCAATTAGTAATAGCATCTGGCTTCTTCATGATATTTTCCGCGTTTAATACCTTTGAGCGGTCAACATCCTCAATAAAGCTTGATACGTAATCATCTACTGGATTATTTAATATCTCATCCGGGGTACCTATTTGTACAATTACCCCATCATTCATAATTGCAATCCTATCGCCCAGCTTAAGCGCTTCATCCAAGTCGTGCGTAATAAACAAAATAGTTTTCTGCATATTGTCTTGCAGTTGCAGCAACTCATTCTGCATCTCTTTCCTTATTAGAGGGTCAAGCGCACTAAATGCTTCATCCATCAAAAGTATTTCTGATTCATTTGCCAGTGCACGAGCTAAACCCACGCGCTGTTGCATACCCCCGCTTAACTCAGATGGCATACTGTTTTCATAACCCAATAGGCCAACATTTTCTAGAGCAATTCTTGCCTTTTCTTCTCGTTCAACTTTATTCATACCTTGAATCTCTAAGCCATAGGCAATATTATTTAAAATATTACGATGTGGCATTAGCGCAAAATGTTGGAATACCATGCTAATCTTATGTCGTCTAACATCCAATATTTCTTTTCTATCCATTTTTATAATATCTTCGCCATCAATGAAAATCTCTCCGGTAGTTGGTTCGATTAAACGATTTACCATCCTAATCAGTGTTGATTTACCACTCCCAGAAAGACCCATAATAACAAAAAGTTCGCCTTCATTAACCTCGAACTCTGCATTATTGACGCCAATAGTAGCGCCTGTTTTTTTAAGTATCTCATCCTTAGATGATCCTTTTTCTAACATCTTTAGTGCTTCATTTCGGTTTGGTCCATAGACCTTGGTAAGACCACTTACCTTGATTTTAACATTTTCCATATATTATTATACCTTCCTCATCTTCGGAAATTATTAATCTACTTGACATAATTAAGTATACCTTGTAATAAAAACCTACGCAAACCGTATATTCTAAGGTAAATCAGTATAATCTTTCTTGAGCCACCTATTGTTTTGCAAAAGTTCGTTAGACTATTGTATCCTTTTATATGCTTTTATATCCTCCCAGATACTGCCTGATGCAAATAGATGAATGCTTTACTAAAAAAGCTCTTTTACATATAATCATGTTAATCTACTTATTATTTTATCTGCAGAAAGGAAGAGTTCTAAGTGAAGACTGACCGTGGCGCGATAGATTTCCTACTACTTATTTTAACTATTGCCTTAGTTGGCTTTGGTATAGTTATGGTTTACAGTGCAAGCTTTACAGTCTCTTACTGGGAGCACAATGACAAATGGTACATAACCAGTCGCCAGATTATTTTCGCGATTATCGGACTTATTCTAATGTTTATCGCAATGAACATTAGTGTCTCTTTTTATAAAAAATACTTCGTGGTTTTTTTGTTTGTGTCATTATTACTCGTAATTTTAGTTTATGTGCCAGGAATAGGTACTCCAATCAATGACGCTAAAAGTTGGATAGGGATTAGTCTTGCTGGTAAAACATTTACAATTCAACCTGTCGAATTTGCCAAAATCGGTCTGCTTCTCTATCTATCGGTATTATTAACAAAAAAGCCTGATAAGATTAGAGATTTTAAAACAGGTATCTTGCCATCTTTAATCATTATCTTAACCTTCTTTATTTTAGTGGCTGCTCAACCCGATTATGGTTCTGCAATAATTCTGGCTCTTGCAGCAGGTACCTTGCTCATTGCCGCTGGTGCGCGTTGGTTCCATATATTTGGATTAATTTTTGCTGGGGCACTTTCACTAATTGTGTTATTTCTTGCATCTGGACGCACAGAGAGGCTTATCTCCTACTTAGACCCATGGGCTGATCCCTATAATGATGGCTATCATTTGATCCAATCGTTAATAGCTTTCGGAAATGGTGGCATTTTTGGAGCAGGCTTTGGCCAGAGCATCCAGAAGTTCTTCTACCTACCCTATCCACATTCAGATTTCATATTCGCAGTTATTGGCGAGGAACTAGGTTTTATTGGTATCGCAATCTTTGTGTTAGTATTTATGCTTTTCCTATGGCGAATAATTGCGGTTGGTAGAAAATCAGCTCACCCTTTTGGCACGCTTTTTGCAACAAGTATCGCAGCACTCTTTGCTATCCAAGCAATAATCAATATTGGCGGTGTTACTGGCGCTATTCCAATAACCGGAGTTACACTTCCATTTATCAGTGCTGGGGGTACCTCGCTTATTACTAGTATGATAGCTGTGGGTATCGTTCTATCAATTTCACGGGAACCGCGTGAAAAATAAAAAACCCCACCTTTTGAGAAAGGTAGGGTTTACTATCATTACTTAAAGATAAGGTGCCATTTTTGCCATTAACTGAATCTTATTTGATATTTCACCATTTTTAATTTGTGAAATTATATCATCCATTACCTCTTGAGTTACTTTCCCGTCTCCCAGTTTACTCTCAAGATTAGGGACTGCAATATCTAATAAGTCCTGAACATCTTTAGAAACAGGCTCTTCATCCCCGTTACTAGCTGGTGGCGTTGGCGCCGGATCAGTAGATTCAGCATTATTGTCACCGCATGCTGTTAAGCTAATTGCAAGTAATACAACCAATATAATAAGTACAAGTCTTTTTCTATTCAATGCAATTCCTCCTTTTAGTCATGCATTTAAGGACTCATTTTAAAAAACAGCTCTGGCATATTCACTATGTCAGAGCTGTCCTAGTAATATTCTATTTACCAGTCATAATTTTCTGTAACTCTTCGATGCTCATCTCACCATCGCCAACTTGTTGCAGAATTTCGTTCATTCTCTCTTGAGTGATATCGCCATCTTTAACTTTTTGAGTTAAGTTAGGGAATATCATGTCGATCTTAGGTTGGTTAGCAGGGTCAGAAGCTGTGTAAGTTTCAGCTGGCTCTTCAGCAGGCTCTTCTGTTCCACCAGGTTCTTCACCGCCAGGTTCTTCAGTGCCATTAGGCTCAGCTGGCTCTTCGTCGCCATTACAGCCAACTAAAGCAAGTGAGAAAACTAATGCTAAAGCTAGTAATACGATTAGAAATTTGTTAATCTTCATTTTTATTACCCCCATTTTTTATTTATATCTTATACATCTTAATATTACAACATAAGTATCAAGAATTGCAACTATTATGTGAACTAATTATGGGCAAAAAGTGAACTCTCTTTTCTAAGCATGTCATGAGGTGAAACTGGAGAATTAACCTTTACCTTAACAATTTCTAACGGATGAGGTGCTACTGTAAGGGGATTGTCTAGGCAATCTGTTAATTGTTCAATAACTTGTTTAAAACTCGTCCTAGGTCCGAAAAATTCAATTTCATCGCCAAGCTTAAAGTTATTCCTCTGCTGCACAGTTGCGATCTCTAAGTCTGCGTCATACTCCAGCACTTGCCCGACAAAACCAAATTCCCCATCTCTTATTCCCTTACCATAAATTTGTGCTTGTACCCCTGGTATGCCGTCATAAAAACCTGCAAAAAGTGGCCGATGACTAGCTTTCTTGATTTCTGCCTTCAAATCGTCTAGTGCAGCCTCACTTGTCACTCCCTTAGTATATAAGTCGATTGCCTTTCGATAAGCATTGGTAATTGTCGCAACGTAATGAATGCTTTTCATTCTCCCCTCGATTTTGAAGGAATAAACTCCTAAGTCAATCAAATCACCAATCCGGTCAACCATTGATAGATCCTTCGAACTCATCGTATAAGGTACGTCTGCTTCCGCAAATAGCGGCTTAGCCTCGCCATCTGATTCCTGATAAAGGTCATAATACCACCGACAGGATTGAGCACAACCTCCGCGATTAGCATCCCGATCGGTCATATGATTGGATAGTAAACATCTACCTGAGTAAGAATTACAGACTGCTCCATGAACAAAAACCTCTAGCTCAACATTAGTCCGAGCTTTAATTTCTGCAATCTCCGCCAGAGATAATTCACGCGCTAAGACAACCCGCTTAAGTCCGAGTTCTTCCCACATTTTTACTGTGCGCCAATTAGTGGCGGATGCTTGTGTGCTTAAATGTACATCAAGATTAGGCGCTACCTGCATTGCTGTAGCGACCACACCAGGGTCAGCAGCAATAATTGCATCTACTCCAATTTCTGATATTCTCCGAAAATAATTAGGGAGCTCAGCTAAATCACTCTCATGTGGAATAATATTCGTTGCAACATAAACTTTCGCGCCTCGCTTGTGAGCGAAAACCACTCCCTGCTCCATGTCCGCAAGAGAAAAGTTGCCGGCGCGCTCGCGTAATCCAAACTGTTCTCCACCGAGATAAACAGCATCTGCACCATAGTGAATCGCAAATTTCAGTTTTTCCAGACTACCCGCTGGTGCAAGTAACTCGCTCTGTTTTTTGTTATTTAAGTTAATATTATTTGACATCGCGTCCTCCTGAAGCACTTAGATGCTGGTCTATTCGTTGACGAACATCCTTTAGAATCGCCAGCACCTCCGATTCTTCCATAAACAATCCATCTACCTTTAATACACTAATCCCAGCTGATAATAAATCATCTATTCTTGTGCGATGATCCACTACACTGTCGCTAAATAAATGCGTACCGTGTTGGTCCTCAATCAATGGAAAGGCTTTCTCTGGTCGCTCGCGCTCACGTAAGAAGAGAAAGTCGTCATTCTTACTTGAAGCACCATCTTCTGCAAAATCATAATCTATATACTCTAGATAGTTGCTTACAAGCTGTCGACGTGAATAGAAAATTGCAGTCCTTCCATAAATCTGAACTATTAGCTCCATTTCTGTATTTTCACCGATAACAATAATCTCTTCTATTGTTAACTCCCGTGCAAGCTCTGCTCGCTTAACTCCTTGACTCCCCCAGAAATTTATAACTCCTGAGTTAGTTATCATCGAACCTGAGCTTAAATAAAGTGGCACTTCACAATTTAACTCACTTACAATACTATAGACCGCCGGATCCTCAAAAACTAACGCATCAATACCTAACTCACATACCGATAAGATAAAATCTTTTAACTCCGCTAACTCAGCATTATGATATAAGGCATTCACTAACAGATAAATTAGTTTCTTCTGGTCCTTTGCTAGTTTTATTGCTGCCGCAATCTCTGTAAGAGTAAAGCAACCAGCACTTTTAATAGCGAAAAACTTATCACCAATTAAAAAAGCATCGGCTCCGGCATCCCCGTAGCTTCTGATCTCCTCCAGGTTGTTCGCCGTAACCAATAGCTCAATGTTTTTCTGCTTTACCACGCTTACTCCACCAGCTTTCTTACCACAGCCAAGCCATCGCCTACTGATAGAAAATTTGTTGTCACACGTCGATCTTCGACAATAAACTCGTTGAACTCATGTAGCTTGCCTAGCATCGGTCTCGCCTTTACCTCTGCCACATCAGCAACATAGCCACGAAAGAGAACATTGTCGAAAACAAAAAGGCCACCGCTATCCAGCAAGGGAAGCGCTAACTCATAGAAATCGCGGTATTTCCCCTTAGCTGCGTCGACAAAAACAAACTGCGACCGCGGCATTTGCGGCAGCAGTTCAATTGCGTCACCCGCATGTAAGATAAGTCGATCCGTTAGCTCAGCTCTTTCAATATTAACTCTGGCAATTTTCAGCATATCTTCGTTTCTCTCAATTGTATGAACTACCGCATCAGGATTCGCTAACGCCAACCAAATTGCTGAGAAACCAATCGCTGTGCCTAACTCAATAATAATTTGCGGCTTAACAAGTTGGCTAAGTAAAGCGACATGCTGCATGCTTAATGGATCCATAATTGGTATTTGATTATCGACTCCATACTGATACAGATCAGCCAACAGTGGATTACTAATAGGCATTAGACCAAGCAGATATTCCTGCACCTGCGAATTAATAATTCCCATCTTGCTCATCCCCTACTACCAACTTCCGCGTGAATTAGCGTCGTTCGCCAAGTGTTCCTCATAGGTCTTCGAGAAATAATGTGTATTTGTTCCATCTTTTTTGGTTACAAAAAAGTAATATGGATTATTTTCTGGATCAACAGCAGCCTCCAGCGAAGCTCTTCCCGGATTACCAATCGCGCCTGGCGGAAGCCCGCCATAAACGTAGGTATTATAAGGATCATCAATCTCCATGTCACTATTTAGAATCTGTGCCTTCTGCTTACCTAACACATATTGTACCGTTGCACAGGATTCCAATCGCCATGACTCATTCAATCTTTTTGTGAAAACACCAGCAGCAATTGGTCGCTCAAAATCAACAATAATCTCTCGTTCAATGATCGACGCGAGAGTAACAACCTCATGTATTGTTAGATTACGATCCGCCATAAGGCTGTCCCATTCCGGCTTCCACTCCTTGGCGAACTGATCAAGCATTCTTTTTATTATTTCCTCTTCCGTCGTCCCCACCTTGATTTCATAGGTCTCTGGGAACAGATAGCCTTCTAACTTATATTTAATATCTGCATTATCAGGAATCGCTTGCACAAAAGAATAGTTGAAATCACCTTCTTTTGCTAATTGAATAAAGCGATCGCGGTCAACAAGCTCTTCGTCAGCGAGTTTGGTCGCAATCTGAACAATGTTATAACCTTCGGGAATTGTGAAACGGACACTATCAACCTTTTCATTTCCTTTAACCAACAGATCTATAATCTTCTCAATCTTCATATCTTTACTTAATTCATAGATACCAGCCTTCATCTCAGAGTCTAGACCAAGACGTTTAACCTGATATCTGAAGAATAAGTCATTATGAATTAACTCATTATCCTTCAGGATTTCGGCAATTGCCCTTGTTGAACTTCCTGTTGGTATCTCAATTTCAATCGTGTTCCCATCATCTTTATCGACAGCTGTTGAAAAATAATAGAAGACGCCTGCCGCTAATATAACTATTAAAAGTAAGAAGACAAAAACTATTATTCCTGCTTTTTTTAACTTACCCATAGCTTCCTAACCCCCTGTTTTGCGATATTACGCCATTTTAAATTACCATATATCCAGATAAAAAACAATGAGAGACCTGCATCTCTCATTGTATAAATTCCAGCTATTCATCTGTTAAAGTGTTAAAAACTTCTTCTACCATTTCCCATTCTTCTTCCGTCTCAATCAATTCTAAACGGACCTCTTCACCCACAGTAACGTATTTAAAAGCAAAAACCTCTGCCTCTTTTTCATCATCTGGTAAGTCCGCCAGAACTAGAAGAATATAATGATTATCCTCTGCCTCAAACTCATAAAGAATATCATACTTCTCGTCACTGCCATCTTCATTCTCAATAAAAATATATTCACCATTTCCATCGTCTCTTATCATTGCTTTCACCTCTTTGCATCTAGATAGCCTTGCAGTATGATTACGGCCGCCAGTTTATCAACCACTTCTTTTCGTTTGCGTCTACTAACATCAGCCTCAAGCAAGGTTCTAGTTGCCGCAACCGTACTTAATCTTTCATCCCAGAAAATAAGAGGTAAATCGGTTGCGAGTTTCAATTGGTCAGTAAAGTCGATTGTCTTTTCTGCACGAGGTCCGAGAGTGCCATCCATATTTTTCGGTAGTCCGGCAACAATTTCCTCAACACCGTACTCGTCGATAATAGCCCTGATTTCAGCAAGGTCCTTTTCTAGTTCCACGCGAGTTATTACCTTAACAGACTGTGCAGTCCAACCAAACAAATCACTCACTGCTACACCGATTCTTTTATCACCGATGTCCAAACCAAGAGATCGAACTACTTGCTTATCCACTTATTTATCACCTTTGTCTCCGTAATGCTGTTCGAGGAAGAACTTTACCAAAGTCTCAATTAACTCATCGCGTTCTACCTTACGAATTAGAGTCCTTGCATTGTTGTGACGCGGAATATAAGCTGGATCCCCTGATAGAAGGTAGCCAATAATCTGATTAATTGGGTTATAGCCCTTCTCTACAAGCGCATCGTAAACCTCAAGTAGAACTTTGTCCGGTTCAACTCTGATCAACTCATCCTTCACATCAAACTTCCTAGTGCTGTCGTTATTATCCATCACCAACACCTCATCTTACTTATTAACTAATTTTATATATTCAGCTACCTTATTAAGGGCAGCGGCCACCTTCGTTGGGTCCTTGCCACCAGCCTGTGCCATGTCCGAGCGACCACCGCCACCACCATCAACCTCTTTGGCAGCACTCGCTACTAAATGACCTGCATGATAACCTAACTTCACTAAATCATCAGAGACTGCAGCAACTAAGTTTATTTTACCATCATTTGCACTAGCAATCAAAATAATTCCTGAACCCAGCTTTTGTTTAAGCTCATCAACCAGGTTGCGAACCGTTCCCACATCAGTTGGTGCCAGCTCTGTCGCAAGCACTTTGATCCCCTCAATCTCCACAACATCTTTTAACAAATCGACGGATCTTGTGCTACTCTGTTTAGCTTTTAATGATTCATTCTCACGCTTAAGATCAGTTATTGTCTGCTGTAAAGCAGAAACTTTTTCTTTTACAGAGAGTGGTTTACTTTTTAATTCATGAGCAAGCTGATTCAAATATTCGACCTGATCGTTTAAATATTCAAAAGCATAACGTCCAGTAACTGCTTCAATTCTCCGTACTCCTGCACCAATACTGCTCTCGCTTAGGATTTTGAAAAGACCAATATCCGCCGTGTTGTTAACGTGGCAACCTCCGCATAACTCTAAGCTGTAGTCGCCAACTTTAACAAGGCGCACCTCTTCACCATACTTTTCACCAAACAAGGCTAATGCACCTAACTCTTTTGCCTCATCGATGTTTTTAACACTCACATCAACCCTTAAATTACCCCAGATCTGTGAATTAACTTTAGCCTCAATCTGCTTAAGTTCTGCTTCTGTTACAGCAGAGAAATGCGAGAAGTCAAAGCGTAGCTTATCATAGGAAACCAATGATCCCGCTTGATTCACATGTTCACCCAATACTTCTTTTAAAGCTTGGTGTAATAAATGTGTCGCAGTGTGGTTTTTAGTAACACTATTACGGATTGTGGTATCAACTCGAGCAGTAACTTCCATACCTACACTGATTGTCCCACTAATTGCTTCTACAAAATGCAGATGCTGGCCGTTTGGTGCTTTAGTTACATCCATAACCTGTAGCTCGCCACTTGCTGCAGTTATCAGGCCTTGATCAGCAATCTGCCCACCACTCTCCGCATAAAAGGGCGTTTCTGCCAGTATGACTTGTGCCTTATCTCCGACTTTTAATTCTTCTACAAGCTCGTTATCAAGAATTAGGTGTGTGATTACAGTTTCTAGTTCAACATCTTTGTAACCTGCGAACTTACTTTCGGCAGTAATATCGCCAATAATTCCACCCTGAACCTGCATACTATCAACATCAGCGCGCGCAGCACGTGCGCGTTCTCTTTGTTCCTCCATCTCCTTATTAAAGCCTTTCTCATCTATACCTAATCCCTGCTCACTCGCAAAGTCTTCCGTTAAATCGAGCGGAAAACCGTAAGTATCATAAAGCTTAAAGCTATCTTGCCCAGAAATCTGCAATTTACCCTCCGCTTTTGTTTTCGCAATTATCTGTTCTAGTATTGTTAAACCTTCCGATAAGGTCTCGGAGAAACGTTCCTCCTCACCCTTAATTACTCGCTCAATAAAATCACTCTTAGCAAGCACTTCTGGATAGTAATCTTGCATAATCTCTCCAACTATTTTAGTTAGTTTATATAAAAACGGCTTCTCAATACCAATTTTTTTGCCGTATCTAGCAGCGCGACGCAGCAATCGACGAATAACATAGCCACGACCATCATTCGACGGCAGAGCGCCATCACTTATTGCAAAAACGATCGTTCTAATATGGTCAGCTATCAATCTAAGTGCCATATCAGTCTCTTCATCTTCCCGATATTTTACCTTCGTATATGAAACCACCTCAGCAATAATTGGTAGAAATAAATCAGTATCGTAATTAGTCTCAACTTCTTGCACTACTGATGCTAGGCGTTCTAGACCCATTCCAGTGTCAATATTCTTTTTCGGTAGCGGCGTATAGCTACCATCTTTATTATGATTAAATTGCGAAAACACCAGATTCCAAATTTCAAGATAACGCTCATTCTCTCCGCCAGGATAGCATTCAGAATCAGATAGACTGCATGAATCATCACAGTATTTCTCGCCACGGTCATAAAATATTTCTGTATTTGGACCACTTGGTCCTTCACCAATATCCCAGAAGTTGCCCTCTAATTTTATAATTCGTTCCTTGGGTAGCCCCACCTCTTGGTGCCATATTTCATACGCCTCATCGTCATCAGGATGAACTGTCACTGATAATTTGTCTGGGTTAAAGCCCAGCCAGCGCTCATCAGTTAAATACTCCCACGCCCATATAATTGCCTCTCTTTTGAAGTAATCACCGATCGAAAAATTGCCTAACATCTCAAAAAACGTATGGTGTCGTGCTGTCTTACCAACGTTCTCAATATCGTTCGTCCGAATCGATTTCTGTGAATTAGCAATCCGTGGGTTTGCCGGTATTGCCCGACCATCAAAATATGGTTTTAAGGTGGCAACCCCGCTATTTATCCAGAGCAAAGATGGATCATCGTAAGGAATTAACGATGCACTTGCCTCTATTGCGTGTCCCTTTTCTACAAAAAAATCTAAAAAGGACTTTCTTATCTCCAGTGAACTCATCTTCTTCATATATCGATTCCTCCATTAATAATCTATCATTTAAAACGTTTTAGGAATTATTATAACTAGCAGTCTGAGGCTTGTCAACTTGCCTCCTACTATATTTTCACATATCTATTATATACTAAGTTCTTCTCCGTGACTTAATGAGATTAATCAACTCGCGTGTCGCTAATTCAATCTCTGCCATCGTATTTAAAATACCAAAGCTAATCCGAATCGAGGAGTCAGTAATTTCCTCTGGTAAATTTAAAGCTTTCATTACATCGGAGGTACCAGTATAACCGGCTGCACAAGCTGAACCGCCTGAGATTGCTATACCCTTAAGATCAAGCAATGTGATCATCGTATGACTATCAATACCAGGAAAACTAAGGTTAAGAATACTAGGGACTAGATCCTTTAAATGTCCATTAACGTGATATTCCTCTGGACTTAATTCTAGCATAAGTTGTTCTAAAATATAGTTACGATAAGATTCAAATTGTTCATATTTTTCATCCCGTTTAGCCGTCAATATCCGACAAGCTTCACCAAAGCCGATAATTCCCGGCACATTCTCAGTCCCAGCACGTCGCTTGCGTTCCTGCGACCCAACAAAAAGCGGCTGTACCTTCACTCCCTTTTTTATGTATAAAGCGCCTACACCTTTTGGCCCATTGATTTTGTGCGAAGAAATTGAAAGTAAATCCACCGGCAATTCAGCCGCCTTAATATCAATTACCGGAAAAGCCTGAACGGCATCCGTATGAAAGAGGATCCCCCGCTCACTCAATAAATTGCCGATCGCGGTAATATCCTGAATAGTGCCAAATTCATTATTAGCATAGATAATGCTCACTAATGTTGTTTCTTCTGTTAGCATTGCCGATAGCTCATCCAGCAACACCTTTCCCTCTTGATTTACAGGTAAATATTTTACTTTAAAGCCCAATTCCTGCAGAAACTTAGCTGCACCTGAGACTGCTGGGTGCTCAATCCGTGAGATGATTATCTCCTCGCCAAATTCTCTTTTGCCTAGCGCCGCACCAATCACCGCTAGATGATTACTTTCCGTACCGCCGCTTGTAAAAACAATACGAACTGGATCGACATTTAAGGCAGCAGCTACGCAAATTCGTGCTTCCTCCATAGGTGTACGAACAAGCTGACCAAAACGGTGGATGCTAGATGGGTTGCCATAGCGCTCAGCATAAAAAGGCTGCATCTTGGCAATTACCTCAGGAAGCAGTGCAGTAGTGGCACTATTATCTAAATAAATTGACTTTCCCATTTCACTCCTTCTTTCCTTCTATATTTTATTAGAACTTTCTTGCTTTTTATAGCGATCAAAGATTGGAGTAACCAGCTTCACCGAAAACTTCAAGGTCTGTTTAATAATCGGACCAATCATAAAGGCTGCAATAATTGTCCCAATGAAGACAGGGCCACCTAACAACCAACCAACTAGGATTGCAGAAAGCTCCATAATTGTTTTAACAGTCGCTACATTCCACCCATATTTGATTGATAGTGCCATCATCAGACTATCACGTGGACCAGTGCCAACATTAGCTGCTATGTATATACCAACGCCTAAACCAGTGATTAGTATTCCCAGTAGTAATACCAAAATCTGAATTAAGAGGTGGTTTATTTCTGGTAATATATACATAAAAAGGTCGATAAACCAACCGATAAACAACATATTCAATACTGTACCAAATGAAATCACGTGTCGGTAAATAAAAAATGAAACAATAACGATTACTAGTCCAACTAATTGCGACCAGCTACCAATAGTCAAACCAAAGGTCTTAAAAAGGCCGATATTCAGGACATCCCAGGAAGCGGCACCAAGATTGGCTTTTATTATTAAAACAATCCCAAAACTTAAAATGAAAATGCCTATAAAAAACACAAGTATGCGAGCTGCGAGTTCCTTTTTAGTCATATTTTTAAGCTTTCTATTTTCTAATCCCAGTTGAATTACCTTCTTCTCTTCTGTAATTTTTCCTCCGTGCCTTGGTCACTCGGCTGATAATATTTTGTCTTCTTCATCCCCTCTGGAAAGTAATCTTGTTCAACATAATGCTCCGGGTAGTCATGGGGGTACTTATAGTCCTTACCATGACCAAGCTCCTTGGCACCAGAATAGCTGGTACACCTTAAATGAATAGGTACCTCGCCAAGCAGTCCCGCACGTACATCACGATTCGCTTGATCAATTGCTGTTATTACCGAGTTTGATTTTGGACTTTCACAGAGATAAATGACGGCTTGAGCGATGTTAATTCGAGCTTCTGGTAAACCGACAAACTCTAGAGCATGAAGCGCTGCTATTGCCTGTTCTAAAGCCTGTGGATTAGCCATACCAATATCTTCAGAAGCATGGACAATCATTCTGCGGACAACCAACTTAGGATCTTCCCCAGACTCCAACATTCTTGCCAGCCAGTAAAGTGCAGCATCAGTTTCACTGCCTCTAATTGACTTGATAAAGGCACTAATAATATCATAACGCTGGTCCCCTGTATCATAACGCATCGCAGGCTTCTGAATCGAGTCTATAGCCACTTCCTTAGTAATTACGCTTATTCCTCGCTCGTCTCTTTCGGTTGTTGTTACAGCCAATTCTAGAGCATTTAAAGCGATACGTAGGTCACCGTTCGCTGATGTAACTAAATGCTCGATCGCTTCATCAGAAATTTCAATCTGATAAAAGCCCAAGCCCCGCTCTTCATCTTCAATAGCCATTAAAAGCGCCCTTTTAATATCCTCTTCAGTTAATGGCTCAAATCGAAATATCTGGCTTCTCGATAAAAGCGCAGAATTAACTTCAAAGTATGGATTTTCCGTTGTCGCACCAATCAGAATAATCTCGCCATTTTCCACAGATGGAAGCAGTGCATCCTGCTGTGCCTTATTAAAGCGATGAATCTCATCTAAGAAGAGAATCGTCTTGCGTCCATGAAGGTGTAAATCTTCCTTGGCCTGTTTAATAATTTCACGTACCTCTTTAACGCCGGTGCTGACAGCGTTTAACCTAATAAAATTGCTGCTAGTCAACTGACTAATCACGTAAGCAAGGCTTGTTTTGCCAGTGCCTGAGGGGCCATAGAGAATTAGTGAACTTAGTTGGTCTGCCTCAATCGCCCGACGCAACAGTTTACCCTCGCCAATAATTTGTTTTTGACCAATAAATTCATCAATCACTCGTGGCCGTAAGCGATCAGCGAGCGGAGCATATTTCTCAATGTTCTGAGCAAACAAATCCATTTAATCACTTCTTTCTAATATCAACTAAATAAGTTTCAATTAAACAAGCCCTTTAACCTGTTCGAGCACATATTCAACATCACTTTCTGTAATATGGCGATGCGTTGTAAAGCGAACTAGGTATCTGCCAAACTTGTTAACTAGAATCCCGACTCCTGCTAATTGTTTAATGAAATCATCTGTTGTGATACTCAAACCTTGAGTATTTGCGATAACAATATTAGTATCAACATGATCTAAGTCAATTGAGATCCCCGGAATCTCCTCTAGCCCACTTGCCAAAAGCTGTGCAAGCCGGTGGTCTTCGCTTAAGCGTTCAACCATTGTGTTAAGAGCAACAATTCCTGGTGCAGCAATCACGCCTGCTTGGCGCATAGCACCGCCTAAACGCTTACGCATTTTGCGCGCACGATCAATAAAATCTTGAGAGCCGACAAGCAATGATCCGACTGGCGCACTCAAACCCTTAGACAAACAAAACTGAATTGTATCAGCGTATTGTGCAATCTCTCTTACATCTACACCCAAGCTTACTGACGCGTTAAAAATCCGTGCACCATCAAGATGGATTGGTATCTCTTGACGCTTAGAATTGTAGACTGCCTTCATATAATCTAAAGGCAAGACCGTGCCACCTGCTCGATTATGTGTATTCTCCAGACAAATCAATGAAGTTCTGGGAAGATGTAAGTCCTCCTCACGAATCGCTGACTCAATTTCGTCTATTGGCATCATTCCATAAAAGCCCTTAATAATTTTTGTCTGTACGCCTGATAAGGCAGCTGCAGCAGCTGCTTCATAATAAAAGATATGTGATTCCGCTTCTAGAATAATCTCATCGCCAGGTCTGGTATGTGTTAAGATGGCAACCTGATTGCCCTGTGTCCCACTGCTTACAAAAAGCCCAGCTTCCTTTCCTAACATGGAGGCAGCCAGTTTCTCTAGATGATTAACTGTCGGATCCTCTCCGTAGATATCATCTCCGACCTCCGCATTAAAGCTAGCCTCCCGCATTTCATCGGTAGGTTTTGTTACTGTATCACTGCGTAAATCTACAATTTTCATTAGGTCACCTTCTTATTTAGTTTGTATTTCTTATTATTCTTGCATACTTTTTACGTAGTTGAAACCTTCCAGCCAGTCTTTAATTCGCGGGATTTCATCTGGTACTCTCCGATTATAGGGCCAGTCCATCACAATTGTTGGAATTCCGCTAGAAATGAGATTTTTTATATGCATGGGGTCATCCTCAAAAAAAAGATCAATCCCATTATCCAGCGCTATCCGCGCCTTATCCTGTGAGTTCATGAATAACTTGTTAGCTGCAGGGAAATTATGTTTGGCAAGCCACTCTTCAGTAATCTCTTGAACTATTTTACCAGCCGGGCGGGCTGTAATGTAATAAATTTCACATCCCTCTTGTTCTAATCTTTTCAGACTATCCGCTGAATGCTCTAAGGGCTTACCTAACTGATAGATTTCCGCTTCTAGTCGCAACCAAAGTTCCCTACCCTCTACTTCACTTAGGCCGTAAGGCTCATCTAATAAATAAGTTGTAACGTCCCGCTCCTTAACATCCCGACCGAGCACTCGATTATAAATCTCAATTGCTGCACGATGCGTATATTTAATTGTCCCATCAATATCTATTCCTAACCTCATCAAAACCACTCCATTTAAAATTTTTGCTGCAAGTAATTACTACAATTACTTATCTAATTATTTTAACAGATTTATCTTATTTTTTCATAGTTTATTAAACTTCATTGTATCTTTTAATATAATTATTTACATATCGACTAAATTCGATACAATGAAATTAAGATTAATATTGTCAAAACTAACGCGGAGGTGCCGTATGGAATTTGACTGGGCGCTCTTAATACCATTAATAATTATGCAGATCTTCCTGCAAATTCTAGCTCTAATCAGTTTATTTAAGCAGGATTTACCTAAAGAAAAGCGAATTCTATGGGTTCTTGTTATTATACTTTTAAATTTGCTAGGCCCAATTATCTACTTTCTCATAGGTCGGAGGGATTATTAATGGAACAATACCTTACCTTAAATAAGGTCTCCAAAAAATATAATCAGCAGCTCGCCTTAGATGGCCTTAGCTGTCATTTCCGTAAAGGTCGCTGTACTGGTTTAATCGGAGTGAACGGCGCCGGCAAAACAACAGCGCTCAAAATCCTAGTCGGGTTAATCAGCGCAAGTGCTGGCGAAATTAGACTGAATGATTGCATAATCAATCCGCAGGCAAGAGCCTATAAACAAAGACTCGGTTATCTATCACAGTCTCCCCGCTTTTATGATTGGATGAGCGGTAAAGAGTTTCTCAACTATGTCGCTGAACTTTATCAGCTTCCGGCAATAGAAAAAAAAGAGCGCGTTCACGAGATGTTGGACACCTTCGGTTTAGAACATGAACACAATAAGAAAATTGGTAACTATTCCGGAGGAATGAAACAACGTTTAGGAATAGCACAAGCCTTTATCCATAAGCCTGACTTGCTGATTCTGGATGAACCGGTCTCTTCGCTAGATCCTGAGGGCCGCTATCAGATTATTAAGCTTTTGCAGGACTTGAAAAGTGAGACAACAATCATTTTATCTACCCATATTCTTCATGATGCAGAAAACCTCTGCGATGATATAATTATTCTCGATCAAGGAGTAAAAATAATCGACGATGAACTGGCAAACTTAAAGCAGGAGTATATGGAGCCTGTAATTAGTGTCAATTTACTAAACCTAGTCCCCAATATTATAGAACGGGTAGCAGAAGCTCCCTGGGCTGAATCGGTGAAATTAGACGCCAACAAGTTAATAGTTTACGTAAATGATAAGAATGAAGCCTTGCGTAAGCTACCAGCCCTACTAATTAATCATGATGCAGCCTTTAGCTCCTTTTCAATTGAAGAGCCGAAGCTCGAGGACATTTTCTTAAGGGTGGTGAAGAAATAATGCAGCTGCTCGCCCTAATAAAAAAAGAATTCCTAGAGGCTTTACGTAACTATAAACTGATTATCGTACCAGTTGTTTTTATCCTCTTAGCTGCCTTGCAACCTGTTACTTTCTATTATTTACCGGAGATTATGAAACTAGCAACCTTCTCAGAAGGAGCAATCATTCAGATACCAATTCCGACGGCGGAGGAGACTATCTATTCAATCTATGGACAACTTGCACAGGTTGGCCTCATAATTATCATTCTGATCTCCATGGGGACAATTAGTAATGAAATCAGAAATGGCGTAGCAGAAACTATCTTGGTTAAGCCAATTAAACGCTCTAGCTATCTACTAGCTAAATGGATTCTATATTTTTCAATAACAATTTTTAGCTTTATTCTAGGCCTTTTAGTCGGTAAATATTACACAACTGCGATGATTGGTGAAAGCGCTTGGTTACCAATTATCCATAGTAGCGCAGTAATCATTCTTTATCTATTACTCTTTGTTTCGATAAATCTCTTACTATCGACCCTATTAAAAAGTAGTATTGCTGCCGGTGGCATAACAATACTACTAACAATTATTTTTTCACTTATCGCTTCATTTTCCTTAAAATTCTGGTTCCTACCATCATATTTATTAACGGTTAGTCAGGCAAAGTTGCTTGGGCAGAGTCTAGCTAATACTGGTTTAAGTATAGCTTCCACAATTCTACTAATTGTGCTCAGTTTTATCACAAGTGTTTATCTATTAAAGCGGAAACAGCTCTAAGCTAGCCTAGTAGATCTTGCACAACCTTGCTCGCAATCAATAAACCAGCGGCCGGCGGAACAAAAGCAGTGCTACCCAGTCGGCTTTCACCCTTTTTGACATTCGTCACCTTAACTGGTTGCTCTGGTGAAAAGGCAACCGTAACACCCTTATAAATTCCCTGCTCACGTAAAAGTCTACGCACAACCTTGGCAACTGGGTCCATATGCGTCTTAGCTATGTCAGTAATAATAAACTGACTCGGGTCAAATTTGTTAGCTGCACCCATTGAGGAAATAATTGGAACACCACGTCTTTTGGCCTCTGTTATAACTGCTATTTTACTAGTAATAGTATCAATTGCATCAACAATATAATCAGGTTGATAGCCAAATAATTGATTGTTACCAGATTCTTCATAAAATAGCGGCAGAACATCAACCTTGCAGCGAGGATTAATCTTTAGAATGCGCTCACGCATTACTTCAATCTTCATGAGTCCAAGCGTATCGTCCATTGAATGAAGCTGGCGGTTAAAATTAGTAATATCAATAACATCCATATCAACAAGAATGAGACGCCCGATTGCTGACCTAGCAAGCGCCTCGGTTACATATGAACCGACACCTCCAACGCCAAGAATTAGAACGCTACTCTTTTCTAAACGTTCCATTCCCTCAGCTCCAACCAGTAACTCTAATCGCTGAAATCTCTCCGGCATGATCTCTTCCTCCTATAAAGAAGTCCTTAGGCTTTTCGCTAAGGACAAGTTTTCAATAATAATAATATCAGTTGTACATATATAAGCCCCATGTGTACCGTGACTTCTCCGTTTTAAACCCGCTTTAGCAGGTGGGTTCCCTATTCTAAACTTCATAGTCATGTCAGCGTTAACTGACCGCATCTTATCCGCCTAGAAACGCAAGATCCCTTAAAAAAAGTGTTGGATTAAAACTTATGAAATCACCTGTCACTCAGGGCCAACTTAATTATATCACAGCAGGTAATTTCCAACAAGTTGAAATTGTTATTTTTTACCATTTAACTTTAAGCTTAAGTCGCGTAGCTGTCTGGGCTCTACTAGAGACGGAGCGCCTGTTAATAGACAGCTCGCACTCGACGTTTTCGGAAATGCAATCGTGTCTCGCAGATTATCGCGGCCTGCTAATATCATGACCAAACGGTCAATTCCTAAAGCGATTCCCCCGTGCGGCGGCGTCCCATAATCAAATGCCTCTAAGAGGAAACCAAACTGTTCCTTAGTCTGTTCCGGTGTAAATCCAAGCACCTTGAACATCCGCTCCTGTAGCTCGCGTTGGTAAATCCGCATACTACCACTACCAAGTTCATAGCCATTCAGAACTAAATCATAGGATTGCGCTCGCGCATTTGCCGGATCGCTCTCCATAGTTTCCATATCTTCAGCATGCGGCATCGTAAATGGATGATGCGCAGCGACATAACGCTTGTCCTCTTCACTATATTCAAACAAGGGAAAATCAGTTATCCAGGCAAATTTAAAGGTTCCTTCCGGAATCATTTCTAAGCGTTTCGCTAGTTTAATGCGCAGTGCGCCTAAGGCCGAAGCTACCACCTCTTTTTTGTCAGCGACAAATAACAAAAGATCCCCTACTTCTGCAGATAAGTCCACTTTAATCTGGTCTAGCTCCTCTGCACTTAGCATCTTCGCTAAAGGTCCTCGGAGTTCATCTTGCTCTATTGCTAGCCAAGCAAGTCCTTTCGCGCCGTAATCTGCAACATAAGTTGTTAAATTATCAATATCCTTACGGCTGTAACTAGCACAGCCCTTGGCGTTAATTCCTTTAACCTGTCCAGAATTCGAAACTACTTTACTAAACACGTTAAAATTACTATCGCGCACAACCTCAGATATATCAGTCAGCTCTAAGCCGAAACGTAAGTCCGGCTTGTCCGAGCCATAGCGCTCCATCGCCTCAGCATAAGTCATCCGAGTAAATGGCCTCTCGCATTTATAACCAACCGTTGCTTCAACAAGCCCTGCCATCATCCCTTCTACTAATTCGTAAAATTCTGCTAATGGCATAAAGGACATTTCAATATCTAGTTGAGTAAACTCCGGTTGACGATCTGCACGCAGGTCCTCATCACGGAAACAACGCGTAATTTGGTAATAGCGTTCAAATCCTGCCACCATCAACAACTGTTTAAATAGTTGCGGTGACTGTGGTAAAGCAAAGAAATGCCCAGATTGGACGCGACTTGGAACTAGATAATCACGTGCGCCTTCTGGCGTGCTTTTGGTTAAAATCGGCGTCTCAACATCAATGAAATCATGTTGATTTAAATAACTACGTAGATAATTAGTAGTCTGATGACGTAAGAAGATTATTTTCTGCATCTCATCACGACGTAGATCTAAGTAACGATATTTCAATCGTATCGACTCATCTATTTCTATTCCGTCCTGAATAAAGAAGGGCGGGTTTTTCGCCTCATTGATTAGTTCAATCTCAGAAACCTCCAGCTCAATCTTGCCTGTCGCTAACTGTGGATTTACCGTCTCCGGTGCACGTGCAATAACCATTCCTCGGACGGCTACCACGTACTCGCTTCGCAAACGCTCAGCCACCTGATGCGCTGCTGCAGATTTCTCTGGATTTATTACCAGTTGCATGATTCCACTACGGTCACGTAAATCAATAAAGATTACACCACCTAAATCTCTACGTTTCTGCACCCAGCCAGAAAGTACTATCTCCCGGCCAACATCATTTTCATCTAGAAGACCAGCACGGTCTGTTCTCTCTAATCTCATTTAACTATCTCCTTTAAATCAATTATGCCTTAATTTAGTTTAATCGTTCTATCAGTAACTTGGTAACTTCTTTTAATGGTAGCTTTTCTTGCTCGCCTGTTCTCATATCACGCAGGATTGCTATGTTTTCCGCTAGCTCATTATCTCCAATAATCAGTGCATATTTGCAGCCCAAGCGGTCAACAGCTTTTAATTGCGGTTTCATTTTGCGATTCAAATAATCTATTTCAGCAGCAATCTGCGCTGTGCGCAACTCTTGTAAAAGGCCGACAGAATAATCCTTCGCCGGGTACCCTAAGGCTACTAAATATACCTCCGGCTTCGATTGAATCTCTACCTCTAGCTCCTTGGTTCTTAAAGCGATAACGCGCTCAATCGAGAACGCATAACCGACACCAGAAAGGTCTGGTCCACCTAATTCCTTCACTAAACCATTATATCTGCCACCACCACAGAGTGTACCAGTCTCCCCACCCTCCTCGGCAACCGAGATAATTTCGAAGGCAGTCTGTGTATAGTAATCTAGTCCACGGACCATTCTTGGATTCTCTAGATATTTGATACCAATGATATCTAGGTTGTTTTTAACCTCTATGTAGTGGGTTGAACAGTCAGCACATAGGTAACCATCCATGGTTGGTGCCTTAACTGTTGCTGCTTGGCAAATCGGATTTTTGCAATCCAGTACCCGCAGTGGATTCGTTTCAATCCTCCGCTGGCAATCCTCGCATAATTCTTCTTTAACGGAGATTAGGAATTTATGTAAATCCTCGCGCTGCTGAGGACGACAAATTGTACAGCCCACGCTATTTAGTTCCAGCCGCACTTCATGTAATGCCAAATCTACAAATTGCTGCATTGCTAAAGCAATAATCTCAGCATCAAGTGCAGGATCTTCGCTGCCAAAAGCTTCAACGCCAATCTGCGTAAATTGACGCGTGCGACCAGCCTGCGGTCGTTCATAGCGGAACATTGGCCCCATATAAAAAAGCTTAACCACATCAGGATTCGCATAAAGCTTATTCTCAATATAAGCTCGAACTACTGGGGCTGTGCCCTCTGGGCGTAGACTAAGACTACGATTTCCTTTGTCCATAAAGGTATACATCTCTTTTTCAACTATATCGGTCGTCTCACCAACACCTCGCTGAAAAAGTTCTGTATACTCAAAAATCGGGGTCATAATTTCACGGTAATTATAGCGACGATAAAGATCAATCGCACTTGTTTTGATATAGCGCCATAACTCCGCCTCAGCTGGCAGGATATCTGACGTACCTCTTGGAATTCTAAATTGCATGGGCTCACCTCTTTTAGCTATTTTATAACTATATCGCTTCACTCAATTTTTCTCAATCATTTATCTTTATAATTTATTTAAATTCCGCACTATCAAGAATTATTGTTACCGGACCATCATTTACAAAATCAACCTCCATAGACGCACCAAAAACTCCTGTTTCCACATCGATTCCAAGCTCGACTAATTGTTGATTAAAATAATGATACAACTTTTCCGCAGATTCAGGATCAGCTGCATTGGTAAAACTTGGCCGTCTGCCTTTTTTCGTATCTGCATAAAGCGTGAATTGGGAAATTGAGAGTACCTTGCCACCAGTTTCGCGAATCGAGAGATTCATCTTACCAGCAGCATCCTCGAAAACTCGTAGATTGCTGACCTTATTTGCCAGTAACTCAGCGTCCTGTAACCGATCTTCATGGGTAACACCTACTAACAACAGTAAACCCTTATCAATTGCTCCCACAGTCTTTTTATCTATAATAACCTGAGCGCGTTTTGCCCGCTGTAAAATTACTCTCATTAGTTGATTTCCTTTCTTACATTATCTTTCTTTTAACATCATAAATATCTTTTACACGTTTAATTCTTGCAGTAACATTCTGCAAATGCTCCGTATCCCTAATCTGCACAGTAATTAAAATGGTCACCACTTGGTCCCGATTCGTTTTCCCAGAAACTGCAGTCATTAGAGTCTTTGTCTCAGAAACTGCCTGTAAGACTTCGTTGAGTAGTCCTTCACGATCCTTCCCAGTTACCTCAATATCCGCAGAATAAGAAGTGTCTTGGCCCTCATCAATATCCCATTCAACGTCAATTAAACGTTCTTCATCTTGCTCATTAATTATATTTGTACAATCGACACGGTGAACTGAGACTCCTCGGCCGCGAGTAATATAGCCGATAATCTCGTCTCCTGGAACAGGATTACAACATTTAGAAAAACGGACCAGCAGATTGTCCACACCCTTAACCTTAATGCCGTCATCTAACTTCTTCTTCTTAGTAAGGGGCTGCTGTCGTGTTTCTAAATCTTTTATAGTTAATTTTTCCTTCTCGCGCTTAGCTTTCTCTGTTAGCCTTGTTACAATCTGCGAGGCAGTAATTCCACTGTAACCAATAGTTGCATACATATCATCTTCGCTAGAAAAATTAAATTTATTGAGAACCTCTTTAATTAATGGTGTAGTTAGAAAATCTGAAGGCTCATAGCCCTGTCGCTTTAATTCCCGCTCAACACTCTCACGTCCACTAGACACATTCTCGCTTCGCCGTTCTTTTTTAAACCAAGCTTTAATCTTCGACCTCGCTTGTGAGCTCTGAGCAATTTTAAACCAGTCTTGCCCTGGTCCATAGCTATGTTTGGAAGTCATGATTTCAACAATGTCACCAGTCTGTAGTGTATAGTCAAGTGGGACTATTCTTCCATTAACCTTAGCGCCAGTACAACGATGCCCTACCTCTGTATGAATCCGGTAGGCAAAATCTAGTGGTACCGATCCCTGTGGTAACTCAATGACATCTCCCTTAGGTGTGAATACAAAAACTACATCCGTAAAAATATCCATTTTGAGCGATTCCATAAATTCTTGCGCATCACGCGACTCGCTTTCCCACTCGAGAATCTCTCTGAACCAGCTTAGTTTATCCTCAAAACTATCTTCAACCTGAGCTTTTCCTTCTTTATAAGCCCAGTGTGCAGCGATACCATGCTCAGCAGTTCGATGCATCTCAAAAGTACGAATCTGCACCTCAACTGGATCGCCGTTTGGCCCAATCACTGTTGTATGCAGCGATTGATACATGTTCGATTTCGGCATCGCAATGAAATCCTTAAAACGACCTGGGAGTGGTTTCCAGAATGTATGAATTACCCCAAGTACTGCATAACAATCCTTGATATTATCAACCAAAACTCGCACCGCTAACAGATCGTAGATTTGCTCAAACTCCCGGTGTTTCTTGGTCATTTTGTTATAAATACTGAAAATATGTTTTGGTCTACCCGATATTTCAGCATGGATTTCTAACTCTTCCAGACGTTCTTTGACTATTTCGATAACTACATCAACGTGTTTCTGACGTTCGGCTCTTTTTTCCTTCATTAAATTTACAATTCGATAATAATCGGCAGTATTGATAAATCGTAGAGCTATATCCTCAAGCTCCCATTTAATCGAGGAAATACCAAGACGATGAGCAATCGGTGCAAAAATTTCCAAAGTTTCTTCAGCAATCCGAAGCTGTTTCTCCTCAGGCAAATGATCCAGAGTACGCATGTTATGAAGCCTGTCCGCCAATTTTATCAGGATTACACGCATATCCTTAGCCATAGCAACGAACATTTTGCGGTGATTCTCCGCTTCCTGCTCTTCCTTTGATTTATATTCTATTCGGCCCAGCTTGGTTACGCCATCAACCAATTTCGCAATTTCAGGGCTAAATTTATGTTCCAATTCCTCAAGTGTTACCTCAGTGTCTTCAACTACATCATGTAATAAGGCTGCAATAACCGTAACAACATCCAACTTCAGATCAACTAGAATCTCTGCAACCTTTGTAGGATGCACAATATAAGGCTCGCCAGAAACACGGTTCTGATCCAGATGCGCATTTAAGGCGAATTGATAAGCCTCTTCAATCCTTCGCACATCTTCAGCCGGCATATAAGTTTTTGCCTTTTCAATTAGTTGATCTACTGGACGTTCCATATTCTCACCTTAATTTTGTATTATCCTTTATTATCAGTCTTTTCCAGCATAAAGTAAAGCATTGGGCATGCTTGGGTTGTCAAATGTTTGATTTAAAAAGGATAAGTAATTAAAGAATATGTATCAATCTCGCCAAGTTTTTCTCTTCCGTTTAATTCCGTTAGTTCAATGAGAAAGGAAGCTCCAACAATTTCCCCGCCTAATTTACGTACAAGTTCTATTGTAGAGCTAATAGTTCCCCCCGTCGCTAATAAATCATCCACCAGCAATATCCTCTGGCCTAGTTTGATTGCATCCTTATGTAGCGCTAATATATCGCTACCATACTCTAAATCATAACTTGCCTCAACACTCTCTCCAGGAAGTTTTCCTTTTTTGCGAATCGGCACGAAACCCACCCCAATAGCATATGCAACAGGTGCGCCAATAACAAAGCCGCGCGCCTCTGGCCCGACAATTAAATCAACCTGCTTACTCTCTGCATAACTGGCAAACTCGTCAATTACGCTGCGAAAGGCCGGTCCATTCTTTAATAGAGTAGTAATATCCTTAAAAGATATCCCTGCTTGTGGAAAATCAGAAATGACTCTAATTAAGCTTTTGTAATCCATAATAGCCCCCTGCTAGCAACATTCATTTTTAACTCTACTCCAATTGCTCGAGATCACGAATAATAATCTGCCTATTAACTGAGCCGCGCCATTCATTTAAGCCGAGTTCTCCTAATAAGTTAATCCGCGTCCCTTTTGTAAGCGACTTACAAGCTTCGCCACAATAAAAGTATAGCGCCTCAATTGGTGCTCCATGATGCTTAAGCATTAATTTGCTATGTTGCTTATCTTTGCCAATCTCTTGACAACTATCAACCACAGCATTCTCAATCAGAAATACTGGGCGCGGGTTGCCAATTCCGTGTGGTTCTAACCGTTTAATTATTCTGATTAAATTGTAATCAATCTCATCAATGCCAATAACTGCATCAAAGCTCTCAGACGGTATGAAATCACGCGGTTCTAGCCATTCATCGGCTACTTTGCTTATCTCCTCCCGCAAAAGTTCTATCTTCCTCGCCTCAACACTTAGCCCTGCGGCCTGTGGATGTCCACCATAGCTTAGTAGGTGCTCACTCACCTCGGTTAGAGCCTCATAAAGATTGAAGCCCTTAATACTGCGTGCAGAGCCCTTGGCAATGCCTGTTTCCATATCAACATTAAAAATAATAGTCGGTTTATAATATCGTCTAATGACCTGAGAAGCCACAATTCCAATAACTCCCGGATTCCAATGCTCCGCAGCAATTACTAGTACACTCTTCGCATCAAGTCCCAGAGCTTCAACTGTGCCAATCGCCTCTTGCGTAATAGTTCTTACTAATTCTTGTCGCTCGCGATTTATCGCTTCTAATTCATCTACAATCTGCTCAGCTTCGTTCGGGTCGTTCGTTACAAACAACCTTACTGCCCGATCAGATGATTCTAAACGACCAATCGCATTAACTCGCGGTCCAATTATATGTCCTACGTGATAGCTATTGATTTTCTGATCAGCTAATCTCGTGTTCTGGATTAATTTTTCTAAACCTATAATTGTAGTCGTGCTCATTTGTTGCAGGCCACTAATTGCAATTGTTCGATTTTCACCAATCAGTGGTACCATATCGGCAATCGTGCCCAGTGCAACTAGCTCAATATACTCATTTGGCGTCCTGCCCAACAAAGCATGCGCGAGTTTGAAGGCAACACCTACTCCGGCCAAGCCTTTGAAAGGATATTTTTCGTCAGAGCATTTAGGGTTAATAATCGCCAGCGCTTGTGGTAATATCTCCGGCGGTTCATGGTGATCGGTAATGATTAAGTCGATGCCTAAATCAGATGCACTTGCCGCCTCCTCAGTAGCTGAAATACCTGTATCTACACTAATAATTAGTTTAATCTCTTCAGACGCGGCTTTATTAATTGCTTCCTTATTGATTCCGTAGCCTTCAGTAAAACGGTTAGGAATATAAAAGGAGCAATTTCCACCTAGACCTTTAATAACTCTTAGCAGAAGCGCAGTACTGGTCACACCATCAGCATCGTAATCGCCATAAATTAATATTTTTTCATTATTATCAATCGCCTCATGAATGCGCCTTACAGCTTTATTCATATCATTAAATAAAAATGGATCGATATACTCTTGCGAATCGGCTGAAAGAAAATCAAGAATTTCACTTGCTGTTTTTATACCACGATTTACTAATAATCGAATTAGTATTGGCGAGAGCGCAAGCTCAACTGACAACCTCGAAATAAGTTGCTCATCCGGTTCTGCAATTATCCATCTTTTCTCTGTAAAAATCATAATCAACTCCAGCAGAACAATAATCTTGAAAAGATTAATCTAATATCTATTCAGAAGGTACTTTTAATGTACTTTTCCTGAAATCACGTTTGCGCCACATTAACCAGAGCTGGGAAGCAATAAATAGTGAAGAATATCCACCACTCATTAAGCCAATAATCAGTGCAAAGGAGAAGTTCTGAATTCCCGAGCTACCAAAGATGAAGAGCGCTAGCGCGACAACAACTACTGTTATCGTAGTATTAATAGTACGCATCAGTGTCTGATTCAGACTGTAATTGACTAAATCGTCTAAATCTTCCTCCACCTTAATCTTTTTATTCTTCAGATTCTCACGTATTCGGTCGAAAATAACAATCGTATCGTTTATCGAATAACCGACAATCGTTAAGATCGCTGCTATAAAGGTCATATCAACCTCAATTCGCATAATTGAAAATATAGCTATTACAAAGAAGGCATCGTAGAGGAGAGCAACAATACCTGCGACCGCAAACCGATATTCAAAACGAAGTGTGACATAGAGCACAATACCAACTGAAGCGGCAAGAACAGCAAATAGTGCGTTCCTAGCCGTCTCTTGTGCAATTGTCGGATCAATTTTACTCTCAGCAATGTCAACAATTTCACCATATTCACTGGAGAAAACATCCCTAATTATTGGTAATGCCGAAGAATCAATGGTCTTGTCAAATCTTAGTGCGACACCGTCATTTTTGTTGCCAACTGACATAATCGATGATGGTGTCAGATCTAAATCAGTGAGACCAGCTGCATGTGCCTGTGACTCAGCTTCTTCTAATAGTTCAGTAATTTCATCTTCAGTAAAACTCTGACCCAGACTAATTTCAATCCTCGAGCCACTAGTAAAATCAATCCCTAAGTTTAACCCAAATATAAATAGGGAGAGCATACCAAGAATAACTATAGCGAGAGAAATTGTCATGAATATTTTATTGTGTTTGACAAAATTTATATTAAAGTTCACTGATTTCTTCCTCCTTTACTCCATAAGCACGTGGGTTCGTGACAGCGTTAGATTTTACCAACAGATTAAGTAGAATCCTTGAACCATAAACTGCTGTTACCATGCTTACTAGAATACTAATAATCAAGGTGATAGCAAAACCACGTACCGAACCGGAAGAGGCAGCAAAAACAAATAATACCACCGCTGCGATAATCGTAGTAATATTCGCATCAACAATCGTAACAAGCGAACGACGAGAACCAGCACGCACTGATGATAAAAGAGTTTTTCCTGTTTTTAATTCCTCGCGGATTCGTTCATATGTAAGAATATTAGCATCCACCGCCATACCGACCCCAAGGACCAGAGCAGCAATACCCGAAAGCGTCAAGGTAACATCTAATTGCCAGAAAACTAATAATACAATATAGAGGTAAACGATTAGAGAAAAAGTAGCAATTACTCCAGGAACGCGATAGTAAGCAATCATATAAATTAGAACTAAGATTGCACCAATAATACCAGCGATAATAGTTAATTCTAAAGCTTTCATTCCTAAAGTAGCACCTACGCTTTGTGCTTGCATCTCAGTTAGTTCTAATGGCAGGGCACCTGCATTTAATAAATCCGCCAATCTTCGTGCTTCTTCAACAGTATACTGACCTGTGATAATCGCATTACCACTTGTTATTACTGACTCAATTACTGGAGCAGTAATTAGATCTTCATCAAGATAAATAGCCATTACCTGTTTTAAGTATTGTGCCGTGATATCTCTGAATTTGTCAGCATCTTTTAATTTGAGCACAACAATCTGATTGCCTAGATTGTCAAAATCTATTCCTGCGCCACCAACAACTAGCTCAGTTCCATCGAGTAAGATGTCACCATCGCTGTTTCTAAAAGTAAGTTTAGCTGGCTTTCCTAATACTTCACGCGCATCATCCTGGTCGGTTACACCAGCAAGCTGGACCCGTATACGGTCCTCACCTTCAATTGTAATTGTTGTCTCCGAGACACCAAGAACGTCAATTCTACGTTCTAAAGCAGCAGCTGTTTCTGTAAGAGCAGTGTGAGTGACCGCTTCACCACTTTGTGTTTTTGCTCGGTATAAAACTTCAAAACCGCCTTGTAAATCAAGTCCCAGCGTAATGTTCTGAGCTACCGGAACAATTGTCATGACAATTAATACCGTTAATACGGCAACAATAAGTATTAACGTAACTAATCGTTTAACATTTACCATCTAGTGTTTCCCCCTCCTAAATTCAATAGTGTTAGTATATCAAAACTCTTCACCCTTATATACCTTTAACATCATCCAATTCATATAATCTTCAGCTTTCAATGACAGAATATCGCTAACAATCTGGTGAATATGTGGTTGCTCGTCAGAATATTTCGAGTTTACACACTCCCATATTTGCTCTCCGTCAATATTATCATAGCCAAAAGCCTTGAATTCCTCTGATTTCTGATTACAGAGAAGCTCAATCTGTCTAGTTAAATCTCGCTTATTCAGTTCTGTCATTAAAATCACCACCCGTAAATAGATATTCTCATTATAACCTATTAGCGACTAAATTTAATTAAAATCTAACAGATAATAAATAAAAGTTGACCATTGGTTGGTCAACTTTTATAAACAAGAAACCAGATTCTAGATAAACTCATTTATCGATTAAGAACATTACCAATAGCTGAGCGTTCCACCTTTATAATGGAAACATCATTGATTTGAAGCATTGCATAATCTTCTTCTAGTTCAATGATTGTTCCATGGATACCGCCCATTGTAATTACTTCATTTCCTACTTCTAAAGCGCCGAGCATTTCAATCCTCTGTTTATTTCTTTTTGACTGCGGACGAATTAATAGAAAATAGAATATCGCTATTAATATTACTAACCAAACCAAGGAAAAAAGTGCTGAACTATCAGCAGGTGCAGTCGTAGCGCCATTAGCAGCAATCTCATTTACATAACCAATCATTGCTTCCCCTCCTTCTTTAAATCAAGTATATAATATAAGAAAATCAAGTATAGAATATCAGATTATCCTAGTTTTGTAACTATTCAATTTGATATTTAGTAAAAAACTCTTGTTTATATTCAACTAAACGATCATCAAGAATCGCCTCACGAATATTTCTCATTAAGTGTATCAAATAATAAAGATTATGATAAGTAGTTAAACGTATTCCCATTATCTCTTTCGCCTTTATTAGGTGCCTGATATAAGCACGCGAATAGTTGCGACAAGTATAACAGTCACATTCCTCATCTAAAGGACGGTAATCTTCCGCGTAAATAGCATTTCTAATTACTAATTTACCCTGGCTAGTCATGGTAGTGCCATTGCGCGCAATTCTTGTTGGCAAGACACAGTCAAACATATCAATTCCTGCCATTACCCCATCAAAAAGCGATAAGGGATCGCCAAGCCCCATCAAGTAACGTGGTTTATCCTCCGGCAGTGCAAGTGTCGTATAGGCAAGCACCTCATTCATCAGTTCGCGTGGTTCGCCAACACTTAATCCACCAATCGCATAACCCGGTAGATCTAACTCAATTAAGGACTTAGCACTCTCTAGTCGTAGGTCACGATACATCCCGCCCTGAACGATTCCAAACAAGCCCTGCTTATCAGTCGCTTGATGTGCCTCCTTGCAACGTTTAGCCCAGCGCGTTGTCATCTCCATCGATTTTTTAACATATTCGTACTCCGCAGGATAGGGAGCGCATTCATCAAAGGCCATAATAATATCTGAGCCGAGGGCATGCTGTATCTCTATTGCCTTTTCTGGAGAAATAAACAGCTTCTCACCACTCAAATGACTGGCAAAATAGACACCCTCCTCAGTTATTTTGCGACGCTGGCTCAGACTGAATACCTGAAAACCTCCGCTATCGGTCAGAATCGGTTTAGGCCAATTCATAAATTTATGCAGCCCGCCTGCTTTACGCACTATCTCCTCACCTGGTCGAATATGTAGATGATAGGTGTTGCTTAGAATAATCTCCGCACCAATCTCGGCAAGTTCCTCTGGACTCATTGTTTTAACAGTCGCCTGCGTTCCTACAGGCATAAATACAGGTGTCTTCACCGTGCCATGAGGAGTATGTAAAAGACCGGCACGCGCGCCAGTCTTACTATCTTTCTTCAGTAATTCATAATTAACTGCTGTCATTTCTTTCATTCACACCCTCTTATTTAAATAATTAACATAGCATCTCCGAAGCTAAAAAACCGATACCCCTCAGCAATTGCCTCCTGATATGCCCGCATAATATTCTCTCTACCTGCCAGCGCGCTTACCAGCATAATCAAGGATGATTTGGGCAGATGAAAATTCGTTAACAATTGATCAACAGCTGCAAAATCATATCCAGGATAGATAAATATATCAGTCCAACCACTCGCCTCAGTGAACTGAACACTCTCACGGTCATATACCGTCTCTAGAGTTCGAGCTGTAGTTGTGCCAACGGCAGTAAGCTTTTTGCCGGAGCGGCGAATCTCGTTAAGTAGTTCCGCATTCTCCGCACTAAGTGAAAAATATTCTGCGTGCATCTGATGGTCTTCAATATTTTCGACATTTACTGGGCGAAAAGTACCCAGTCCAACATGTAAAGTAAGATAAATTATCTTAACGCCCTTTTCCTCAAGCTCAGCGATAAACTCTTCTGTAAAATGTAACCCCGCAGTTGGCGCAGCAGCTGAACCCTGCTCACATGAATAAACAGTCTGATAACGCTCCTGATCGTCCAATCTTTCTCTAATGTATGGTGGCAGTGGCATTGTCCCGAGACTCTCTAAGAGCTCATTAAAGACCCCTTCGTAGATAAAACGAATTATCCTACCACCCGCTAGCGTAATCTCCTCTACGACCGCTTCTATAGCTCCATCACCAAAAATTATCCTGCTCCCCAGAGGCAAACGTTTAGCCGGCTTAACTAACGTCTCCCAACAGTTATCCTGTAGCTGTTTTAAGAGCAGAACCTCCACGCGCGCACCAGTATCCTTTTTAACGCCTAAAAGACGCGCTGGCAGAACACGTGTGTCATTAAGCACCAGCCCGTCACCAACCTCTAACGAACTGATAAGTTCCTTAAAGTTGCCATGCTTAATGCGACCAGTCTGACGATTTAGTATTAACAATCGTGACTGGTCGCGTACTGATAAAGGCTGTTGAGCAATTAACTGCTCAGGCAGCTTAAAATCAAATAAATCAATCTTCATACAAGGCTCCTATTAATAAATCTGTTTAAGCTCAATATCTCGATAATAATATTCTAGAATCTCTTTATAATTATAGCCATCTGCAGCCATCCCGCGTGCACCCCACTGTGACATGCCAATTCCATGTCCCCAACCTTTGCCGTGGAGAACATAACTCTGAGCTTTAGACACGACATTTATAGCACCGGCTGCATTAAGAACTAAGTATTCATCTTGGTTATTGTTTGTCCTTGCCAGGGGAACAACTCCGCTAGCGCTTTCAACATACAACTGATTGCTCGCATTCACCCTTGATACTTTTTCATTACCTGCTCCCAGTATTTCTACTCGGCCAGTTTGTTCGATTTCGAAGTAGTTACTTAGAACGCCTGTAGATGTGGAACCTAGCATCGTACGATAATAATCCGGATATCTAATTGAGATTATTTCATTGCCATCCGCGAGTTCCATCACCCTGCCGGACGGTCCATATGAAGCAACTTTTAAATTGAGAATTGGTGATGTTTTTCCGCCGCCAGTATCAGATTGAAATTTATTAAACTGGTTAGTAATATATTCTGGAGAAATCGGACTTGTTATCCAGGAATATGCATTGTTTTCCTTGACTGTTTCCAGAATTGTTACCTGCTGGCCCAGATCTAATGTCATTTTAACTGAACAATAGGCTGTACTTGGACCAGTTCGCATATTGACATTCGTTGCGTTCAAAGAACCAGTTCGCAGACCAAGTGCATTCTCTGATCCAGAGAGAGTGATAAAATCATTACGTACGTAGCCCGTTATCCCGCTTGGAAGAATCACACGATACCAATCATTGGCATTAATCTCTGCCTGGCGATCCCATTCCGACGCCTTTACATAGGTGGATGGTACATTATTTCCCCAGATTTCCGTTCCATGTGCAGTCATTCCCCCTGCATTTGCTGAATAGAATGTATTAAAAGTTTTACCTTTATAGAGAGCAACAAGGCCTTTGGTTTCATTAACTGCATGTGTCAGAATGCTTGCCTCTTGTGCTATGCCGAAATAAGCTTGGTCAGAAGTTGTATCGTAAATATCGGCAATCGAATTTCTCGGAGTTAATTGCTTCTGGTAGGCAAAAGTTCTCGCGGTAACCGCTTGTGCCTTTTGTGCCTCTAGCGGCCAGCCACTATACATCTCTGAGCCAACAACCGACCATAAATATGTTTCGAGTGGTAGGAAGTTAACTAGAGCTAGTTCACTACTAAAGAGCTGCAGATTAATTTCTCCACGATAGCGGATTGAGTTGCCCTGATAGACACGCTCATCAATCTGTATCGTAGAATTGTCAGTTAAATTTGTTAGCTTAAGAGTTGAATTTTTGGAAAAGCAAAACAGATTAGAGATAGATAAGCTTGACCCTGAAACCCGTGCCAATTCCTTATGAATTACATAGGAATCACTAGCCGGTCCAGAAAGTGCAACTCCGAAGCTCTGTTCAATAGTTGATTTTAATTGATTATGTTCACTCTGATCTGCCGATTCACCAATAAAGACATAAAAACCTTGGTCACCGTTTAGATATTGTCCTGGATAAGCAAGATGTCCAGCACTATTTAATTGTGATGCAAAAGCTTTGGCAGCATCTTTACTTGCATAACCGCTCGCAACCCAATGACTACTGCCGATTACTGTACTGCTTAGTTGTTGCTCAGCAGCTATTACCTGCCTTACAGAGCCTGCTTGCGCCGCTGTTGCAAAATTACCCACGATAACCCGATATTTATTAGAACCACCAAGTGGCGCTACCTCAATTACCGGATTAAGTTTGTGAGCTTTCACTAATTTAATCCGTTGAGCAAGACGGTCAGCTTCCTGACGGTCGGTCGTTTCTGTTACTAATAATGAATAACCTTCCAGCTGTAAACCAACCTTTTCCTTGCTGGTAGCATTATAAGTAAACTGTCCAGCTGCACCTGATGTATTATTTATTTTAAAGCCATCCGTGCTACTCGCCGTTATTAAATTTTCGTAATTAGATTTACCTTGGAGCAACATAACACGGATCATACTGTAGCTGTTCGCTTGTGCCGTAATAGGAAGTGCCGTAAGCATAATTAACGCTACAATTATGAATAAGAGCGTTGTTTTTCTGATTCGTCGTCTTGTTAGTTGCATCGAGTCAGTCTCCTTTGCTTTTAATTTCTT
>CAZKBI010000002.1:47653-75931 GCA_964551195.1 uncultured Caryophanales bacterium
TGATTCGTCGTCTTGTTAGTTGCATCGAGTCAGTCTCCTTTGCTTTTAATTTCTTACTCTACATTATAGCATATTCACTTGTCATATTGAATAAAAAAGACGATTCCCTCACTGGAAAGAATCGCCTAAAAATTCAAATTTTATTCGGTTATTAATTTATCAAGTTCCGCGCCTGGTGGCACCATCGGTAGAACCTTTTCGTCGATATCGAGAACAAAATCAATCACGACAGGCCCATCAGCAGCAAGTGCTTTCTGCAGAATCACATCGACATCATCTTTCTGTGTGACACGATAGCTGGTGGCGCCATAGGCCTCGGCTAGCTTCACAAAATCCGGTCCTCGATCGAGAGTTGTCTCTGAAAAACGCTCTTCGTAGAACAGGCGCTGCCACTGTCTTACCATGCCTAAGGTACCGTTATTCATGACCGCTATAATAATGGGCAGATTATAATAAACTGCTGTTGCAAGTTCATTACAATTCATTCGGAAACTACCGTCGCCCGCAATATTAAAAACAGTCATATCCGGTCTCCCAACCTGGACACCAATCGCCGCTCCTGTGCCATAACCCATCGTTCCCAGACCACAGGAAGAAATAAAGGTTCTCGGCTTAGTATATTTAAAGAATTGTGCTGCCCAAATTTGGTTCTGTCCAACCTCAGTTGCAATTAAGGCCTCACCCTTTGTTAGCTCATCAATACGTTCAATGATATATTGCGGACGAAGCACATCATCTTGCTTATATTTAAGTGGGTGCTCCTCTTTGATTTTCATAACCTCATCATACCAAGGGCCTTTCTCCGTTTGTTTAATACTTTTATTAAGCTGTGCGAGAATGCCTTTAACATCTCCAATAATATGATGTGTTGTTTGAATATTTTTATTTATCTCAGCCGGATCTATATCAATCTGAATAATTTTTGCTGCCGGCGCAAAACGATCCGCGCGACTTATCACTCGATCACTAAAGCGCACTCCTACTGCAATCAAGAGATCACACTTGGTAACGGCTATGTTTGATGCCTTTGTTCCGTGCATTCCAATCATTCCAGTAAATAGTTCATCATTTCCCGGGTAACCACCCAGACCCATCATGCTCGCAGCAACTGGTGAATTGATTTTACGTGCAAACTCAGTTAACTCCTCATTTGCATCAGAGAAAACAACCCCACCCCCACTATAAATAAATGGCCTTTTGGCTTTTTTAATCATTTCTACTGCAGTTTCAATATCTTCCTTTGAAGCTTCAGTTATTTTTATAATTTCACGCGGTTGCTCGGGAGTATAATCTGTCGATAGGACGGTTACGTCCTTTGGAATATCGATTAGAACTGGTCCCGGTCTTCCTTCTTGGGCAATATAGAAAGCACGTCGGATTGTCTCAGCTAGATCCTTAACATCCTTGACAATAAAATTATGTTTTGTAATCGGCATTGTAACTCCTGCAATATCAATTTCTTGGAAGCTATCCTTACCAAGTAATGGCACAGCAACGTTACCAGTGATAACTATTAAGGGAATTGAATCCATGTAAGCAGTTGCAATACCAGTAACAGTATTGGTTGCGCCCGGTCCAGAGGTAGCGATACAGACTCCAACTTTACCAGTCGCTCGCGCATAGCCATCAGCAGCATGCGAAGCTCCTTGCTCATGTGATGTTAGTATGTTTCTAATCTTATCCCGACTCTTATATAGCTCATCAAAAATATTCAATACCGTTCCGCCAGGAATTCCGAAAACAGTATCCACATCCTGCTCTTTCAAACATTCAATAATTATTTCTGCTCCTGTTAATCGCATCTCTTTTTCCTCCCCTAAAGTCCTCTATATTTTGAGAACTGCACCAGTACTAGCTGAACTAACAAGCTTCGCGTAGCGCGCTAAATAACCTTTTTTGATTTTCGGCTCTGGTGCCGTCCAATCCTTCATTCTTTCCGCAAATTCTTCTTCACTTAACTCAATTTCCAGTGTGCCAGCATACATATCAATCGCAATCATATCGCCATCACGGACAAAAGCAATGGGCCCTCCCTCAGCTGCTTCCGGTGAAACGTGACCAATTGATGCACCTTTTGTTGCTCCGCTAAAACGTCCATCAGTGATTAGCGCAACATCGCGATCAAGTCCCATGCCAGCTAGCGAAGAGGTTGCCGCTAACATCTCTTTCATACCCGGACCACCCTTAGGGCCCTCATAACGAATGACAATCACCTGTCCCTTTTTGATACGATCATCCTGGATTGCCGCAAGTACCTCCTCCTCGGAGTTAAAGACAATCGCAGGCCCACGATGCTTGAGCATTTCCTCAGCAACAGCAGAGCGCTTAACGACAGCACCATCAGGTGCGAGATTGCCCTTCAGGATTGCAATTCCACCAGTCTCGCTGTAGGGATTGTCAATCGGACGGATTACTGCAGGATTGAGATTGACTGTTGATTTAATGTTCGCTCCCAGGCTCTGACCTGTAACTGTCATGTTATCAAGTGCTAGCAGGTCCTTTTTTGAAAGTTCCTTCATCACAGCACTAACACCACCAGCTAGATCTAAATCAGTAATATGGTGGCTGCCAGCTGGACTAAGCTTACAGAGATTTGGCGTTTTAGCGCTGATCTCATTTACTAACTCTAAATCTAAATCTATTCCTGCCTCATAAGCAATTGCCGGTAGATGAAGAATACTATTTGTACTACCGCCAAGCGCCATATCAACAGCTAGAGCATTATGGAATGCCGCCTCGTTCATAATATCGCACGGCTTAATATCATTATCAATTAGTTTACGAATACCCATCCCAGCATATTTAGCTAGACGAATTCGTCTTGCCTCAACCGCTGGAATCGTTCCATTACCAGGCAACCCCATTCCAAGCGCCTCTGTTAGACAGTTCATGCTGTTTGCAGTGAACATTCCTGAACAGGAGCCGCAGCCAGGGCAGGCATTCTCCTCGTAAGAGCATAGTTCTTCTTCTGTAAGATTCCCAACCTGAAAAGCACCTAAGGCTTCAAATACCGTTGTCAGGCTAATATCTTGTCCATTAACACGGCCAGGCATCATCGGACCCCCACTAACAAAAATCGTTGGAATATTTAAACGTGCCGCTGCCATCAACATACCGGGAACTATTTTGTCGCAGTTTGGGACCATTACTAGGGCATCAAACTTGTGCGCCATCGTCATTGTCTCAATAGAATCTGCTATCAGCTCACGTGTCGCTAGCGAATAGTTCATACCACTATGTCCCATGGCAATCCCATCACAAACTCCGATTGACGGAATTTCAATTGGCGTGCACCCACTCATGCGGACACCAGTTTTGACAGCATTAACCAACTGATCTAGGTGGATATGTCCTGGAACAACCTCGCTTTTGGCATTAACAACACCAACTAAGGGCTGAGCAAGTTCCTCATCCGTATAACCCATCGCCTTAAATAAGGAACGATGTGGTGCTCTGCTAGTACCCTTTTTTACATCATCACTTCTCATTTTCTCACATCCTAATAGATTGGCTCACCTGTAGACTGAGTATATTTCTTAAAGGCAGCAATTAATTCTTTTGTAATTTGACCTACTTCACCTGTATCACCAATCACTCGCTCGTCAACAGAGGTAACTGGTATAACTTCCGCAGCAGTTCCTGTTAAGAAGCACTCATCCGCCGAATAAACATTAAAGAGAGTAAACTCTTTCTCAACAACCTTATAGCCAAGCTCCTCAGCAAGGTCCATCACTGTTTGACGCGTAATTCCATCAAGGATTCCGACGTGAATTGGTGGCGTAATAATGACACCATCCTTAATAATAAAAATGTTGTCGCCCGTACATTCGGCAACGATACCATCATGATTTAACATCAAGGCTTCTTGTACACCTGCTTGATTCGCTTCTATTTTGGCAAGAATATTGTTTAAATAGTTTAATGATTTAATTTGTGGATCAACTATTGTCGCCATATTTCGACGTTGAGTAGCTGTTACGATCGGCATACCCTTCTCATACATCTCGTCAGGATAGAGCGTAATTGATGCTGCAATAATGAAAATAGTTGGAACCTTGCTGTTCCTTGGATTTAAACCAAGTACACCAACACCACGTGTAACGACAGGTCGAATATATCCATCTACAATTTTATTACGACGGCAAGTCTCAATTAAAGCTTCCTTAAACTCGTCCTTCGTCAACGGCATTTCAAGCATAATCGCTTTAGCCGCGTAGAATATTCGATCAATATGTTCCTGACATTTAAAAATCCGGCCATTATAAACGCGAATCCCCTCAAAAACACCATCGCCATATAGTATTCCTTGGTCAAATACCGACACTTTGGCCTCCGACCTTGGTACATACTCACCATTTAAGTAAATAATCATCTCTTGACTCATCCCTGCATCCCCCTAATATTATTAGTTAATTTATTCTAGAGCTTTTAGAATCAGCTCTCCCATCCCTCTAGTTCCAACCAGTTTCATTCCCTTACTCATAATATCGCCTGTTCGATAACCGGCATTTAAGACTGCTTCCACTGCCAACTCAATCGTTTTAGCCGCTTCCTCTAAGTCCAAAGAGTAGCGCAGCATCATGGCCACAGAAAGTATCATGGCAATTGGATTAGCGCGATCTTGTCCAGCAATATCTGGTGCGGAGCCATGAATGGGCTCATACATACCCAGACGCTTCTCGCCGATACTAGCAGATGGCAACATGCCAATCGAGCCAGTTATCATGCTTGCTTGGTCGGACAGAATATCACCGAACATGTTCTCTGTTAGAATCACATCAAACTGTTTGGGATCCCTTACCAGTTGCATGGCAGCATTATCGACATACATATGATTAAGTTCTATCTCTGGGTAATCACGGGCAACATGGATAACTGTCTCGCGCCATAAACGTGAAGATTCAAGTATGTTTGCCTTATCAACACTAGTTACTCGCTTGGAACGCTTCATCGCAATATCGAAACCACGACGCGCAATTCTTTCTACTTCATAAACAGAATATGCCATAGTATCATAAGCCTCTGGACCATACTTGCCCTCACGTCGACCTCGTTCACCGAAATAAAGGCCACCTGTAAGTTCACGCATAACCATTATATCAAGGCTGTCACCAATAATTTCTTCTTTTAGTGGGCAGGCATCCTTTAACGCCTCGTAAATAATTGCTGGACGCAAATTTGCAAACAGTTCAAGTTGCCCCCGCAGTCCAAGTAAAGCTTGTTCCGGCCGCAAGTCACCATCAAGGTGATCCCATTTCGGGCCACCCACTGCACCAAGCAGAACGGCATCGCTCTTTTGGCAAGTTGCTAATGTCTCAGCTGGCAGAGGGATTCCATATTCGTCTATAGCAGCACCACCTGCTAGAACTTCAGTGTAATTAAATTGGTGTCCATATTTGGCGCCAATTCGATCTAGAATGAGTATCGCTTGTTCAATTACATCTGGACCAATGCCATCACCTGGCACTGTAGCTATCTGATAATTCATTGGCGGCCTCCAATCTGATTGATCAGGCCATCTGCTTCAATTATTTCCTGCATGAACTTTGGAAAAGGCTCAGCCTGATAGCTTTCATCCTTGGTTTTATTAAAGATTTTACCTGTCGCAAAATCTATTTCTAATTGATCGCCATCAGTAATTTTCGCCGCTGCTTCCTCGCATTCGAGAATTGGCAGACCAGTATTAATTGCATTACGATAGAAAATTCGTGCAAAAGTTGCCGCAATAACACAAGAAACTCCCGCCGCTTTGATAGCGATTGGTGCGTGTTCACGCGATGAGCCACAGCCAAAGTTCCGATCCGCCACAATAATATCTCCTTGCTCAACGCGGTCAACAAAAGTCGCATCAAGATCAATCAAGCAGTAGCCTGCAAGCTCCTGTGGATCTGATGTATTTAAATAACGCGCCGGAATAATTACATCCGTATCAACGTTATCACCATATTTGAAAACTTTACCTTCAACCTTCATAACAATTCGCTCCCTTCAAACTGCTCCTTCGACCTATTCAATTAGTTCTGGATTACTAATATATCCTGTCAGTGCTGATGCTGCCGCAACAGCTGGACTTGATAGATAAACCTCAGATTCCGGATGCCCCATCCTACCGACGAAGTTACGATTTGTCGTAGAAACAGCGCGCTCGCCTTTAGCAAGGATGCCCATATGTCCACCTAAACACGGTCCACAGGTTGGCGTGCTAAAAACAACTCCCGCCTCAACGATATCCTTAATTAGCCCTTCTTCAAGTGCCTGTAAGTAAATCTTCTGCGTGCCTGGGAAAACGATTACGCGTAAACCTTTGGCTACTTTTTTGCCACGTAGAATATCAGCAGTGACCCTCAGGTCTTCCATTCGACCATTAGTGCATGAGCCGATTACTACTTGGTCAATCTTGACCACGCCCACATCATCAATCGTCCTTGTATTGTCCGGAAGATGTGGAAAAGAAACGGTTGGTCTAATTTTTGCTAAATCTATTTCATAAACCTCATCGTATTCTGCATCAGCATCTGGTTCATAGACGCGGTATGGTCGCTTAGAATGCTCAACGACATACTCGATTGTCTTTTCATCAACAATAAATATGCCGTTTTTGGCACCAGCCTCGATTGCCATGTTCGCCATACTAAAGCGGTCATCCATTGAAAGATTGCTCACTCCATCGCCCATAAATTCCATCGATTTATAAAGTGCTCCATCAACGCCGATCATTCCGATAATGTGGAGAATTATATCCTTACCACTTACCCACTTGGCCGGCTTTCCTTTAAGAATAAATTTGATCGCGGAAGGAATCTTAAACCATGCCTCTCCCGTCGCCATTCCAGCTGCCATATCGGTACTACCAACACCTGTTGAAAATGCTCCAAGAGCACCATAGGTGCAGGTATGTGAGTCGGCGCCAATTACTACATCGCCGGGAACTACTAGACCCTTCTCCGGGATTAATACGTGCTCAATTCCCATCTCGCCTACCTCAAAATAGTTCTCGATCCCCTTTTCATGTGCAAATTCCCGAATAAACTTGCACTGCTCCGCCGCTTTAATATCCTTATTGGGAGTAAAGTGGTCAGGCACAATTGCAATTTTGCTTTTATCGAAAACACCATCTATTCCAATTTTGTTAAATTCCTTTATCGCAACAGGAGTTGTAATATCATTTCCTAGAACTAGGTCAAGCTTAGCTCTAACTAATTGCCCAGCCTTTACACTCTCTACTCCAACATGTGTTGCCAGAATTTTCTGCGTCATTGTCATTCCCATTGCCCTACCCCCAACTTCTGTTTTTCAATATCTCTTAGCAACTTATATTCTAGTGAATCAACTAGTGCCAGCCAACTCGCTTCAATGATGTCAGTTGATACACCCACCGTGCTCCAGTATTCCTCGCCGTCAGTTGACTCAATCAGAACACGAACCTTCGCACCTGTCGCATCCTTAGTATCCACTACCCTCACTTTAAAGTCGATTAAACTAACACTTTTAAGATTAGGATAGAAAACCTCTAGCGCCTTACGTAGCGCTTTATCTAAGGCGTTGACCGGACCATTACCTTCCGCTGCTGTCATCTCTGTTTTGCCATCAACTTTTATCTTGATAATTGCTGCTGAGTTAGTTGCACTATCCTTTACCGGTTGGCGCCCCATTGTCGTAAAATTCTCTAATACGAAAAACGGCGTATATTTACCTAATTGCTTACGGATCACTAACTCAAAAGTACTCTCCGCACCCTCAAACTGGTAGCCAATATGCTCTAATTCCTTAAGCTTATCAATAATCTCTTGCGTTTCAAGCGAGTCCTTAGTGAGCGATGAATCAAATTCGCGAATCTTTGCCAGAATCGTGCTTCGACCAGCTACCTCAGACATTAGAATCCGTCGTTCATTACCAACTAATTCCGGATCGACGTGCTCAAAGGAGTGAGCCGCCTTATTAACACCATCAATATGCATTCCACCCTTATGGGCAAAAGCGCTCCGCCCGATGTAGGGCATATCATCTTTAATATTTACATTGGCGATCTCCGCAAGTTTAATCGCAGTCCTTGTCAGACGTCGCATCTGCTCCTCCGGAATACAGCTTAGCCCTTTTTTGAGCTGCAAGGAGGGGATAATGCTCGATAGATTAGTATTACCACAACGTTCGCCGAAACCAATAAAGGTTCCTTGAACGTGGTCAGCACCCGCCTCCACAGCCATAATAGAATTGGCAACAGCTAAGCCAGCATCATTATGCGCATGAACGCCAATGGAAACATTATATTTATCACAAACAAGTTTAGTAATATCGTAAATCTCGCTTGGAAAGGTGCCACCATTTGTGTCGCAGAGGATTAGAGCATCGGCACCGCCCTCATAAGCCGCCTCCAGAGTCAGCATAGCGTATTCTGGATTATGCTTATAGCCGTCATATAAATGCTCCGCATCATAAATTACCTCTTTGCCAAGCTCCTTAAAGTAGGCGATACTCTCCCTAATCATATCTAAATTCTCCGCTAATGTCGTTTGAATAATATCTGTCACATGGAAGTCCCAGCTTTTACCAAAGATTGTAACCACGTCTGTACCCGCAGCCGCTAGTGAAAGGATATTTGCATCCTCAGCAACACTAACTCCTTTGCGACGAGTACTACCAAAAGCAGTCAGCTTTGCATTCTGGAGTTTAAGATCTTTAACCTCAGCAAAAAACTCTAAATCTTTTGGATTAGAGCCTGGGTTGCCAGCCTCAATATAGGCTAGTCCGAGATTATCCAGAAGTTTAACAATCTTTAATTTATCCTTAACTGAAAAAGAGATTCCTTCAGCCTGTGCACCATCGCGCAAAGTTGAATCGAAAATCGCAATTCGCTTAGACATTCAGCTCAGCTCCCTCTTTCGTCAGTTCTTCACAGCTATAAATCAATTTATTAATGGCATTTAAATTAGCCTTAATACTTGCTTCAATAACGTCTGTACTAACCCCGCGACCACTATGCAGCTTGCCATCCTTCCGGATTTTGACAAGTGCCTCACCTTGTGCATCCTTACCACCTGTAACAGCAGCAAGTTCATAGGTGTCGAGTGTAAAGGCGATACCCACAAGTTTCTCAATCGCTTTAAAGGCTGCGTCAACCGGACCATCTCCGGTCGATACATCCTCAATAATTATCTCTTCGCCAGCTTCATTCCTCGTCAACAACTTAACTGAAGCGACCGATGTAATCGTGTTACCACTATTGATAAAGAAGCTTTCCATTCTATAACGTTCGGGAACACTGATTGATTTGTGCATTATAAGTGCCTCAATATCTCGATCAGCAACAATTTTTTTCTTATCTGCTAACTCTTTAAATTGTTGGAAAGCATCATCCAGTTCATCCTCTGCCAAGACGTAGCCTAACTCTCTAATTCTGTCCTCGAAAGCATGCTTACCCGAATGCTTACCCAACACCATCGTATTATCTGATAGTCCAATTGATTCAGGGGTCATAATCTCATAAGTCCCCTTGTGTGCCAACATACCATGCTGGTGAATTCCTGATTCATGCGCAAAAGCATTTTCACCAACGATTGCTTTGTTGGGTTGGACGCGCACACCAGTGATTGACGAGACTAGTCGGCTAATACGATAAATCTGTTTAGTATCAATATTTGTATAATATGGATAGTAATCCTTACGTGTTTCAAGAATCATCACGATCTCTTCTAAAGCAGCATTACCTGCCCGTTCGCCAATACCATTTACTGTGCACTCCACCTGAGTTGCACCTGCGACAATTGCCGCTAGAGAATTTCCAACAGCAAGCCCAAGGTCATCGTGACAGTGAACAGCAATATCAACCCTATCGATATTCTTAACATTATTACGAATATCGCTGATTAATTGACCAAATTCCTCCGGGTTAGCATAGCCCACAGTATCCGGAATGTTTACAGTAGTTGCACCAGCAGCGATTACTGCCTCTAATACTCGATAGAGGAATTCACGATTACTGCGTGATGCATCCTCAGCTGAGAATTCTACATCCGCGCAATATTGCTTCGCATATTTAACGATTGTAGCCGCCTGTGCAAGTACCTCTTCCTCAGTCATGCGCAGTTTATATTGCATATGTAAATCAGAGGTTGCCAGGAAGGTATGAATACGAGGGCTAGCTGCACCCTTAATCGCTTCCCATGCCGCGTCAACGTCCTTAGTTAACGCTCGCGCCAAACTGGCTACGGAACACTCCTTAATCTCATCAGCAACAGCCTTAACTGCCTTAAAATCTCCAGGAGAGGCGATGGCGAAACCAGCCTCAATAATATCGACTCTTAACCTTTCCAGTTGGCGAGCCACCTTTAGTTTTTCTTGCAGATTCATACTGCTACCAGGAGACTGCTCCCCATCTCGCAAAGTCGTATCAAATATTTTGATTCTTTGTGCCATTTCCACCCCACCTTTTCTCTTAAATTATATTATGTTTAATCGAATCTCAGATTCTAATCTTCCTGTTTGATCCAAGACATCATTTTGCGCAATTCCTTACCTACTTGCTCAATCTGGTGTTCAGACTGCATTCTGCGTTCAGCCATGAAGCTTGGCCGGTTAGCTTGGTTCTCAAGGATCCAATTACGAGCAAAAGTTCCATCTTGTACCTCGGTCAGAACCTTACGCATCTCTTGCTTGGTATCTTCATTAATAATCCTTTTACCAACAGAGTAATCACCATATTCTGCAGTATCACTGATTGAGTAGCGCATGTAGCTTAAGCCACCCTCATTAATTAAGTCAACAATCAGCTTCATCTCATGTAAACACTCGAAATAGGCACTTTCTGGTGAATATCCTGCTTCAACCAACACCTCAAAACCGACCTTAATCAGCTCGGTCACTCCACCACAGAGAACTGCCTGCTCACCGAAAAGATCCGTCTCAGTTTCCTCTTTAAAAGTTGTTTCGAGAATACCAGCACGACCTGCGCCAATTCCCGCAGCATAAGCTAGTGCTAAGTCCATTGAATTTCCTGTAGCATCTTGATAGACGGCAACCAGACTTGGAACACCTTTGCCTTCTTCAAATTGCGAACGAACCGTATGTCCTGGACCTTTTGGTGCAACCATAAGAACGTTAACGTCAGCCGGCGGCACAATCTGTCCATAGTGAATATTAAAACCGTGTGCAAAAACCAGTGAGTCCCCAGCCTTAAGATTCGGTTCAATTACTTCTTTGTAAAGTTTGGCCTGTTTCTCATCATTAACTAGTAGCATAATAATATCAGCAGCCTTAACTGCGTCTTGTGCGAGGTCTACCTTAAGCCCAGCATCAACCGCTTTTCCCCACGATTTGCTGCCTTCATATAGTCCGACAATTACATTAACACCTGATTCATGTAAGTTTAGCGCGTGGGCATGTCCTTGGCTGCCGTAACCGATAATCGCAACAGTCTTCCCCTTTAATAAATCTAAATTGCAATCTTTTCCATAATATAATTTTGCCATTATTATTCCCCCTAAGTATTATTAAGCCACTTTCATCTGCTATTTTATTTAATCTTTTTTATTTAATCTTTTTTTCGCCTCTTGACAGGGCAGTAAGACCTGTTCTGACCATCTCGATAATTTCGTATGGTCGCAGAATATCAATCAGCGCAGTAATCTTTCTCTCGTCACCAGTCACCTCAATAATAACTGTGTCGCTGGCGATGTCGATAATTTTGCCACGGAAGATATTTACCGTTTCAAAAATCTCTGAGCGCGAGCTAGAATCCGCCTTGACCTTAATCAGTGCAATTTCACGGAAAACTGAATCCTCTGGGGCGAGCAGCACTATCTCAATCACCTCTACCAGTTTGTTAAGCTGCTTTCTAATCTGCTCGAGAATAGATTCGTCACCTCGGACAACAATCGTCATCCTTGAAATTCCTGAATCCGCTGTCTCACCAACTGTCAGGCTGTCGATATTGTAGCCTCTTCTGGTAAATAGACCAGCTACCCGACTCAGAACACCTGCTTGGTTATCTACTAGTATTGATAGTACATGCCTTTCCATAATTTTAACCTCCCATTTATTCGAGCCATAAATCCCTTGATATAAGAAAAAATATTATAAAATCTAAATAGTCAGACTATTTATGTAAATTTATAATATTTTATGCTTTTTAGCACTAAATAGCAAGGATAACTTGCCTATATCGCCTATTAAATTGAAAGCAATACTTATTCTCAATATTATGCTCAAGTCTTCTGCCGATTCAGACGGTCAAGAAAGCGATTTACCTTACCAATATTTTTGACCGGTTTTAAATTTAAATGCTCAAACATGTAAAGAACAAAATGATGATTAGTCGTCTCCCACTCGAGTTCATAATCGACAACATCAAGATAGCTATTCTTATCAAGGCTAATCGTATCATTGTAGAAATTGTAATCCTGGCGAACCGTGGTAAGCGTTCCAACCATTTGCAAACTCTCGCCATCGTATTCACTAAGCAATGCTACTTTATCCAGCAGCTGATTGTATTTAACAATCCCATTTTTAATAAAATCGTTAGCGAGTAGACTAGGAACTTCCGTTACAAATTCCATCTGCTCATTATATTCGCCTTCGCTCTCTCGCGGTATCTTCACCTGAAAAAGCCAGCAATCACCTACGTTGCGCAGGCGCACACTTACACCTTGATTAATCAACAGATTATTTTCAGTATCAAAATAATAGTTAGTCTGGGTGTAAGATGGAACCCTGTCAGCAAATTTCGCAAATAATTCTAATAGCTCCTCATATCTGCCAATGTCAAGCATCGCTTTATATTCAATCTCTACTTCCGCTTTTTGCTCATTCCGCGAATCTGCATTGTTATTCTTCATTGTTCCCATCCTTTTTCTTTTCTTTTGTGTGTGGATTCTCCCTACCGAGATGTTCATAAGCAAGCTCTGTTACCATCCGGCCACGTTGCGTTCTTTGCAGAAATCCAATCTGCAATAAATAAGGTTCATAGACATCTTCAATCGTCGTTGCTTCTTCTCCAATCGATGCTGCAATAGTATCAATCCCGACTGGACCGCCATTATAGAAATCAATTAACATCAGTAGCAGTTTATGGTCAATATTATCAAGTCCTAACTGATCCACTTGGATACTTTCCATCGCTTTGCAGGCAACTGCCTCAGTAATCACGCCATCTGATATCACCTGCGCAAAATCGCGTACCCTTTTCAAAAGGCGGTTCGCAACTCGCGGTGTTCCACGCGAACGCAGCGCAATCTCCTTGGCTGCCTCTCCAAAAATCTTCACATCCAACAACTCTGCTGAGCGGACCACGATTTCGTAGAGCTCATCCAGCTCGTAATATTCCAATCGGCTGATAACACCGAAACGGTCACGAAGTGGTGCTGATAGCAAGCCTGCTCGAGTTGTAGCGCCAATTAAGGTGAAACGAGGTAATTCAATTCGCACAGTTCGTGCACTTGGTCCTTTACCCAGTATTATATCAAGCGCATAATCCTCCATTGCGGGGTAGAGGATCTCTTCGACCGTCCGATTTAAACGATGTATCTCATCTATAAACAACACATCGCCTTCCTCAAGGTTAGTCAGAATCGCTGCAAGGTCGCCCGCTCGTTCAATCGCTGGTCCCGAGGTCGTGCGAAGAGAAACATTCAGTTCATTAGCAATAATATTGGATAAGGTTGTCTTGCCAAGTCCTGGTGGCCCATAGAGTAGAACATGGTCTAGAGCCTCCTCACGTAGTTTAGCTGCCTCAATAAAAATTTTCATGTTCTCTTTAACACGCTTCTGACCTATATACTCGCTAAGATAACGTGGTCGCAGGCTAAATTCTTCAGCCTGATCCTCCAGCATCAAATCTGATGTAATAATTCGATCCTCCATGGCTTAGCCCCCTAACCCCTCATCAGGATTTTTAAAGACTTTCTAATCAATGAATCAATTGATTCGCCAGCTGCCAACTCATCACTGAGTGCTAGCAGAATCTTATTTATCTCATAGTCCTGATAGCCAAGTCCCTTAAGTGCATTGCTTAATTCGCCACTCTCTTGCTTAAAGTCGACACTCTTAAGTTCGGAGTTCTCGCCATCACTTGCTATCACAATATTTAATTCCTTAATCCGATCCTTAAGATCGAGAATAATTCGCTGTGCTGTTTTCTTGCCAACACCTGGTAGCAACATTAAAGTCGCCTCATCTTCACGTAGAATTGCTGTAATAATCTGTGGTGGATTGGCTTTTTGCATAATTGTCATGCCCACTTTCGGCCCAATGCCAGATACATTTATCAACAAGCGAAAAAGGACTCTTTCATCTAATTCGCGGAAACCATATAAGCCCATCCAGTCATCACGCATGTGATGGTGCGTATAGAGCAACTCTGTCTGGCCAATAAGTGATTTAAAGCTCTCTGGATGTGCGACATAAACCTTATAACCAATTCCATTAATATTAATGATTACACTGTCACTCTCAACAGCGGCTATAATCCCTTGCACGAAATCGATCATCTATTCTGCTCCTCTCAGCCGACTCACCATTTTGTGGGAGTTAGCATGACAAATTGCAATCGCTAAGGCATCAGCAACATCATCCGGGCGAGGCCGTTCTTTCAGTTTTAAGAGCGCTTTGACCATCTCTTGAATCTGAGCCTTTTCTGCTCGCCCATAGCCGACTAGAGCCTGTTTAACCTGCAGTGGTGTATATTCAAAGACCGGTAGTGAGTTCTTTGCTGCGGAAAGTAATAATACTCCCCGCGCTTCGCTGACACTCATTGCCGACGTAATGTTCTGGTTAAAGAAAAGTTTCTCAATCGACACTGCCACTGGTTGATAGCTTTCAATAATCTCAATCGCACTATCGTAAATCTGCTGCAAGCGTATTGCGGTGTCTAAATTAGCCTTCGTTTGAATGGCACCATATTGCACCGGCCTTATCCTACTGCCAGTAACCTCAATTACACCAAAACCAACTATGGCAATTCCTGGATCGAAACCAAGAATAATCATCTACTCCCCACCTTAAATGCGAACATATATTTGCATTATATCAAATAGAAGTCGAGATTAAAAGTCGTTTAGATACCAGGAATTAAATTCCTTTTGTGTTCACTTATCCGGTGCAGTGTCTCAATCCGTTTAATCACCATTGGGTTGCCCTCACCAGTCAGCAGATACTTATCCAACTCGTAGTAGGAGAAGCCCATCTCGCCCTCGTCTGTCTGCCCCTCCCAGAGATCGGCGGAAGGGGTTTTGTTAATTATTTGCTCTGGTAAATCAAGATATGCTGCCAATATCCGTAACTGGTGCTTAGTCAGAGTTGCAAGCGGATTATAGTCTGCTAGACCGTCGCCACCCTTAGTCATATAACCTATGTATAACTCTGAATAATTGCATGTATCAGAGACTAGGTAACGACGTTGACCTGCAATTGCATATAAGGTCGTCATGCGCAGACGCGCTTTGATATTCCCCTTGATAACATCATCAAACTGACCCTGCTTAGTAAATTCCTCTAATAAAACAGTGTAACTTGCTCCTAAATCAATTGTAATCAAATTTATCCCAAGATGATCCGCTAATAGTTTAGCATCATGGAAGTGACGCGCATCTGAAAAAACTGGCATCCAGATTCCTAGAACTTGATCCTTCCCAAGCGCTTTTACTGCTAAAGCTGCTGCGACTGCACTATCAATACCACCGGAAATGCCGACGACAACACCTGAAGCACCGGCTTCTGCAATATAATCAGCAATAAAATCTACCCGTTGCTGATAATCCTTAGCAAGATTCTGCTGATATTCCTCTAATTTGACTGCAAATTTATCCACCTTAGTCAGCTCCTTTAACAAGACTAACACCTTGCTCAACATGCTCAACGGTTATGACCTGCCCGCTAATGTTTTCTTCAGCCATAATTTGCTCTATCCGCCGGTAGACCTCAGGCAGATGCTCTTGCCTAGCAAAAAACAAGATCGTCGGACCAGCCCCACTTAAAGCCGCACTAAAGTTACCAGATTCTGTTGCTAGCTCGACTGCGCGATTCAGACCCTTAACACCAGCTGCTCGATAAGGCTGGTGCACGCGATCACGCATTGCCACACTTAGCTTGTCAATCTCACCTGTCATCAAGTAGGCTAACATTAAAGAAGCATGTCCTAGATTATAAGAAACATCTGCGAGCGGAATCTGCTCAGGAATTAAGCCGCGCGCAGCTTTTGTTGTAAGCCGTTCATCAGGAATTAGCAGAACAATCTTCAGTTGATCCGGAAATGGTAGTTTCACTACCTCCGCATCTTGAACACCATCACAGCTTGTTACGACAAAACCACCAAACATCGAAGCACCCACATTATCGGAATGGCCTTCTAATTTAACAGCAATCCGAAAGAGCTGCTCACGCGTATATGGCTCACCTAAGAGAAAGTTAGCAACATAAAGTCCACCAACAATCGCCGAACCACTACTCCCTAAACCACGTGCAAGCGGAATTTCGCTACTAATCTCCAACTCTAATTCAGGTAGTCTTTTGCCCTCTAACTTATAAAGATACTGAATGGTTTGATAGATTAAATTATTCTTACTTGCAGGTAAAGCTGCCAGCTGTTCCCCAACTAAGCGAAACTCTGTCGTCTCCGCCACGCGAAAACGGATTTTAAGAAAGAACGAAAGTGCCAAACCAAAGCTATCGAAGCCTGGTCCTAAATTGGCCGTTGTACCAGGTACCCGGACCTCATACATTTCTCCATCAACAACCATTCACTCTTCACTCCTTAAGATTTGATTGCTCGTAAGACTGCATCATAATCTGACTCAATTTCTACAATCTCTGTATCCACCATTTTGATCGCGACATTCGGATCCTTCAGACCATGTCCCGTCAAGACAGCAACAACGCGCTCACCACCAGCAAAATAGCCAGCTTCCTTCTTCTTAATAATACCTGCTAAAGATGCTGCTGATGCCGGCTCCGCAAAAACTCCCTCGGTCCGCGCTAAAAGCTTATAGGCAGCCAATATTTCCTCGTCTGTTACCGAGTCGATTAAACCACCTGAATCGTTGGCCGCAGTTGTTGCGCCCTCCCAACTTGCAGGATTACCGATGCGAATTGCCGTTGCAATCGTTTCAGGAAATTCAATTGCTTTGCCAGTAGTAATCGCCGCCGCACCCTCAGCTTCGAAACCGATAATTCTGGGTAGCTGTTTGCTTTTGTTAGCTGTGTAATACTCTCTGAAACCCCGCCAGTATGCAGTAATATTACCCGCATTGCCAACAGGAATTGATAAATAATCTGGTGCATCGCCTAGGCAATCTATAATCTCAAAAGCTGCCGTTTTCTGCCCCTCAATCCTAAAGGGATTAAGCGAATTTACCAGAGTATAATCTTCATTACGAGAAATCTCAAGAACAAGGTCTAGCGCCCGGTCGAAGTTTCCCTTAATCGAAACTACCTGTGCACCATAGGCAATCGCCTGCGCGAGTTTACCAAGTGCGATATTTCCACCGGGAATTACAATAATGCTCTTAATGCCAGCCTTTGCCGCATAAGCACTTGCTGCAGCTGAAGTATTGCCAGTCGAAGCACAAATTACCGTGTCACTGCCATCCTCAAGAGCCTTCGCCACCGCCATTACCATCCCACGGTCTTTAAAAGAACCTGTCGGATTCATTCCCTCATATTTTAAATATAATTCTAATCCAAGTATTTCCGAAAGGCGCTTAGCCTCAATTAAGGGCGTGTTACCCTCATAAAGCGTCAGCATTGGAGTTCTCTCCGTTACTGGTAAATACTCACGATACTTCTCGATTAAGCCCCTATAAGTCATTCTACTCGCCCCCTTCAACTGGATAAACACTATTTACATCCTCAATGCCGTCTAACTTTTTAATGGCTGTTAGCAGGCTATTCATCTTGGCTTTTGATGTTATATGCGTAATAATAATTAGCTGTGCCCTACTCTCATCCTCATCAGGTAGTTGCAGAATCTCCTGTAAGCTAATCTGATTCTCCGCAAAAAGTTGAGTGATCTTAGCCATAACTCCGATTCGATCAATGACCCGCAGACGGACAAAGTAACGGTGCTCGATCATCTCATCGCTTTTGATATTGCGCTCGCGATATGGCGGCGTGTTGATTTTGAACATCCCCCGACGATGATAATTTACTACACTAATTAGATCAGAAACAACCGCAGTAGCTGTCGGTAATTGACCAGCCCCAGAACCGTAGAACATCGTCTCGCCAACTGCCTCACCATAAACATAGATTGCGTTATTTACTCCATCAATTTTGGCTAAAGGATGTTTTTTCGGAACAAGCGTCGGTTGAACGCTAACTTCAAGTTGATCATTATTCAACTTCGCCACACCGAGTAGTTTAATCACATAGCCAAGCTGGTTACCAAAGGCAATATCTTCCTCCGTAACATCAGTAATTCCTTCAACATAGACGTCGTCAACCTCTACATCCATATTGAAAGCTAAATTACTAAGGATAACCATCTTCATTACTGCGTCACAGCCCTCAATATCCGCCGTTGGATTAGCCTCCGCATAACCAAGGCGCTGAGCCATCTCCAACATCGCTTCAAAAGACTCGCCCTCTTCACTCATTTTGGAAAGGATATAGTTAGTGGTACCGTTAACAATACCTACGATTTTGGTAATTCGATCAGCGGATAATCCATCAACTAGTGAGCGTATAATAGGAATACCACCAGCAACACTTGCTTCATAGAACATGTTACGTTCGTACTTACGCGCCTGCTCTTTCAGTTCTGTGCCATGAATAGCTACCAGATCCTTATTGGCAGTTACAACGTGCTTGCCTACTTCTAAAGCATGCATCAAATATCTAAAGGTCGTTTCAACATTACCCATAACCTCAATAATTATATCAATTTCCGGATCATCAAGTACCTCGTAAGGATCGAGCGTTAATTTCTCTTGATCAATCTCAACGTCGCGCTCCTTATCCATGCTCTGCACAAGCACTTTTTGGACTGTGATTATCGTGTTCGTCTTCTGCTGCAAGTCCTGTGAGTGCCCCTCAATCAGCTTAATTACGCCAGAACCAACTGTTCCTAGACCCAACAACCCAATTTTTATCTCCTCTAACTTCATCTTCATCCCCCTATTCCTCAATAAACTCAAATTCATAGCCACCTATTTGCACACTATCGCCATCAACAGCCCCCATTTTTCTTAACTCGTCGTCTACTCCCATTTTCCTAAGTATCCGCGCAAAACGCAGAGCCGCATCTCGTTGTTCAAAGTTCGTCATCGTGAAAAGCTTCTCAATCGTGCTACTTTCAATGACATAAATGTGATTTTCCATCCTAATCTTAAAGCCGTCGTCCTTAGGTTCGAACCGATAAACCTTGTGCTCCTCGGCATCAGTCTCATTCAGATCCAAGATCTCTTCGCGTGGAAGCTGGTCAAGTTTATCAGCAATTGCGTAAACGAGTTCCTTCACTCCAGCGCCGGTCACAGCTGAGATTGGATAGATCTGATAATCTGCTCCAACCTGCTTGCGGAATTTCTCAAGGTTCTCCTGGGCGCCTGGTAGATCAATTTTGTTAGCGGCAATTATCTGATATCGTTCTAATAGATTAACCTGATAACTCGCTAACTCATGATTAATTTTGAGCCAATCCTCGTAAGGATCTCTACCTTCAATCGCTGCAATATCGACCACGTGCACAACAATCCGCGTTCTTTCAATATGCCGGAGGAACTGGTGACCCAGACCTGCGCCTTGATGCGCTCCTTCGATTAAACCTGGCAAGTCAGCCATCACGAAACTGCGCTCATCATCAACACCTACAACACCCAGATTGGGTGTAAGCGTCGTAAAATGATAATCAGCAATCTTTGGCCGTGCTTTGGATACTGCACCAAGTAAAGTCGACTTTCCAACGCTCGGAAAACCTGCCAAGCCAACATCTGCCAGCACCTTCAGCTCCAGCACAATATAGCGTTCCTGCCCAGGTTCGCCCTTCTCAGCAATCGATGGTGCAGGATTAGCTCGCGTTACAAAACGCATATTACCCCGCCCGCCACGACCACCACGCGCAACAACATAGCTGTCGCCATGCTTAACTAAATCAACGATTAACTCCTGTGTATCATCATCGTAAATCATCGTACCTGGTGGGACACGGACTATCATGTCAGCCGCATTCGCACCATACTGAGCTTTACTGCGACCATGTTCTCCGCGATCAGCTTTGAGATGTTTCTTGTATTGAAAATCAAGCAAGGTACGCAGACCCTCATCTACTTGAAAGATGATATCTGCTCCCTTGCCGCCATCTCCGCCCCAAGGACCCCCGTCAGGCACAAATTTCTCACGACGAAAGGACATCTGCCCATCTCCACCGTCACCAGCTTTTATATAAATTTTGGCTTTATCAACAAACATTATACTCGCCTCAATCTGATATCTATTTGTTTTCAACATTTAAAGTAATTATACAGTATTTTACCGTCATATTAAATACAAAAATCCCAGCCAGAGTGGCTGGGATTCTTTTATCATTTATTATGCTTCTGCATATACACTAACTTTTTTACGGTCGCGACCCATGCGCTCGAATCTAACAACGCCTTCAATTGTTGAAAATAAGGTGTCATCGCGTCCTCTACCTACGTTGTTGCCTGGGTAAACTTTAGTTCCGCGCTGACGTACAATAATGCTGCCTGCAGTAACTAACTGACCATCCCCACGCTTAACACCTAAACGCTTAGAATGACTGTCACGGCCGTTCTTCGTGCTCCCAGCACCCTTCTTTGAAGCAAACAACTGTAAATTCATTTTTAACATGGTATCCACCTCCTATAGACTTAATTCTATCTTATCTTTATTTCTATAAATTTATTATATTCCACTTCAATCATTCCAAGCGTCTCAGTCATTGCGCGCATTAGCAGCTGTAATTGCTGATCAAGGGACTTGTCGGTCACTTGTGGTACATACCACTGGAGTGATCCTTTATCCTCATCGATAGTCGCTTGTAGGTTAATCCCCAGAAGCTTCTCTACCGAGTTTACTGCGCCAATGCTAATAGCTGAAACTGCTGCACAGACAATGTCCTGACCATGCTCAGCGTAACCAGCATGTCCGATTATTTCCACAGCTGTGACTCGTTCATTCGAACTTTTGTCAACCACTATGTAAATCATTATACTATAATCTTCTCGATAATTACCTTCGAGAATGGCTGACGGTGTCCTTGCTTACGTGCATAGTTCTTACGACGTTTGTATTTATAAATTACAATCTTCTTTCCACGGCCATGCTTTTCAAGCTTGCCAGTGATCTTCGCGCCATCAATTGTTGGATTACCAACAATTACTGAATCATCCTTCGCAACCATTAGAACATAATCAAACTCAACGGTCGTATCTTCATCAGCGTCTAATTTCTCAATATAGATTATATCGCCTTCTTCGACCTTATACTGTTTTCCACCTGTTTGAAATATTGCATACATCTTAGTTTACCTCCTCATATCTAGAGTCTCGCCCGATATAGGTGCATCTAAGATGCTTGTAAACCCATTCAGTGCGGAATAAGGGTGCAAGAGCACCACCTGCAAATGTTACCATAAATCAATTTCTCTGTCAAACTATTTGAAAAGAAAATGAAAGCTATTTAAAGTGAGAAATGAGTTCTCGCGTAGACTAATTTCCCTGCCCGCTATCTCACTAAGTTCAGTTAGTTGCTCTTCATTATTGCGTTTCAGTTGTTCAGCAATAAAGGGATTAACTTCAAGAATTAAAGCGGGAATATTCGAATAATCCGCCAAGCTCCTTGCCTCTTTTCGCAGCAGCAAAAAAATCTCATCTTCTGCATAGATTCGTCCCTTCCCATTACAGCAAGGACAAGGGCGGAGCAGTGTTGTATCGATGCTTGTGCGAACTTTTTTGCGCGTCAACTCAACTAATCCAAGCGGCGTCATACCACTTACTGAAGTACGCATGCGGTCTCTGGAAAGCTCATCAGTAAGCTTCGCGACAACCTCTTTCTTATGCTCAATATCTTCCATATCAATAAAATCAATAATTATAATACCGCCAATATCACGTAATCGTAATTGCTTAGACACCTCTGCTGCCGCTTCAAGATTAGTACGATAAAGCGTCTCCTCTAGGCTTGTGCGACCAACATATTTACCAGTATTAACATCTATAACCGTCAGAGCCTCTGTCTGCTCAATAACAATATAGCCTCCGCTCTTTAGCCAGACTTGACTTTTGATTAATTTCCCAATTTCATGTTCAATATTATAATCAGCGAAGATATCCTTGCCTTGATAGAGAATTAGTCGGTCAGCAAGTTCCTCGATTGTATCACTCATAAACTCCTTAATCTGCAAGTATTCCACTGCATCGTCAACAACTAACTCATCGATTTCAGCGGTAAAGATATCGCGGATTAGACGGTAACTTAAATCAAAGTCATTGTAAATCAGTGTCGGCTTATTTACGCCCTCACTCTTTTGGAGAATTTTGTGCCAGAGTTTGCGTTGAACCATTAAATCCTCTTCGATTGCAGCGGCATCGACATCCAATGCTTTAGTACGGATAATCATTCCATCGTCATCGTGTAATAATTTCTGGCCAAGTTCTCGTAGTTCTTCGCGTTCAGTCTCGTCAGTAATTTTTTTGGAGACTCCGACATAATCACTATGCGGAAGATAGACAGTCATTCTTCCAGCAAGCGAAATATAGCTAGTAACGCGTGGTCCTTTAGTGCCAAACATCTCCTTTTTTACTTGGACAAGAATCATTTCACCCTCATGTAGCAACTCATTAATATTATAGGGGTGTTCTCTCTCTTCACACTCATCCTCATCAACCGGATAATAGGTGTCACCAACATAGAGGAAAGCATTGCGATCTAAGCCAATATCAATAAAGGCTGCCTGCATTCCTGGCAAGACGTTCATCACCTTTCCAATATAAATATTGCCAACCAGCTTGTCTGCAGTACGCTCAACGTGAAATTCAACCAGCTGCTCGTCTTCCACCAAGGCTGCACGCACCCGATCCTTATCATAATTTATTATAATTCTATTCATTAATTTATCTCCAATTGTTTACTATTCTTTAATCGAACAATTTCCTGCTTCTTCTTACACCAATATTTAGAACTAGCCCTAGCGCGATAAAGTTAGTCAGAATGGAGCTTCCACCATAGCTTATAAAGGGCAAAGGAATTCCAGTAATCGGCATTATGCCAATCGTCATTCCAATATTTTCAAAAGTCGTAAATACAAACATACCAATAATACCTACTGTTACAAGCATACCATAAGTATCGGGAGCTGTTGTTCCAATGCGATAGATACGATAAAGCAAGATAAATAAGAGCAGAATGAGTGTACTTGCACCAATAAAGCCCAACTCCTCAGCAATTACTGAGAAGATAAAATCCGTATAGGAATCCGGTACCCAGTTAAATCTGCCTTGCTTCCCCTCACCAAGTCCCACGCCTGTAAGCCGCCCGGAACCCACAGCAACCAAGGACTGTGTCACATGATAACCAGTATTGAGTGGATCGCGGCTGGGATCAATAAATGAAACTAGCCGTTCAAACTGTCCTGGCTTAATGATTTTATAGAAGATATTCGGCAGGAAGTTATAGAGGACTACAAGCACAGTAACGAATACCGCAGCAATACCTCCCATAATCGCAAAATGTTTAGCGCTCACACCATATATCAGCAACATCACCAATAAGATAGCCAAGAAGATTAGTGCAGTTCCTAGGTCAGGTTGGAGAATAATCAGTAATAGTGGTAACCCCACAATCAGAAAGGGTAGAAAGAGCTCGCGAAAATATACAAATTTCTTTCCCTTGCGATTATCCAAATAGCGCGCAAGAGCCATTATTGTAAATATTTTCGCCAGCTCTGACGGTTGAAAGGCAAGCCTTCCGTCAAAAAAGAAGTACCAGCTCGTCGCCCCGCGAGTTGGATCAGCAAAAATAAAAATACCAACTAGTAAAATAATTCCTATAACATATAAAAAATAAGAAGACATTTTTATTCGCTCATAGTCAATAAAGACAAGAGCGAACATAACTAATATTCCAAGTGAGAACCAGATTAACTGTTTAAGAGCATGCATACTTTCCGGTTTAGCACTAGAAATTCCAAGATAGCTAAAAACTGCTAGGCCAATAACGACTAGTAGCATTATGTAATCAATCCGCTTTATGTATTTACTGTTGAAATCCATAGCTTTAGTCGCTCCCTATCTATAAATGCGGAAATATTCGTCAACTATTTCTCGGGCAATATTACCCGCTGCAAAACCTCGCACATCCCCATGCGGCACAATTACTGAAAATGCTATCTCAGGATTATCTGCCGGAGCATAACCAGTAATTATCGTATGTGCTGTCCGATTTGTAACCTCTGAAGTACCAGTCTTAACAGCAACCTTAACCTGCGATCCATAGAAAGACCCATAGGCCGTACCACCTGGACTGGTAACCATCTTCATGCCCTCCTGGATAGCACGTAAATGCTCTGGCTCCACATCTAGTTGGTTAATAACTTTAGTCTCGTGTTTATAAAGAATCTTACCTAATTCCTCACTATCACTTCTTTCCTCAATCGCTTCAACTAGGTAAGGCTCCAGTAGATAGCCACCGTTACCTATCGTTGCCGCAAGCTGTGCTAGTTGGAGCGCTGTATAAGTATCATTCTGCCCAATTGATTGCATTACATAGTTACGATTAGCTGCAACCATACCGGCAAGCTCCTCTGGCAGGTCAATACCTGTTTTGGTCCCGACACCAAGCATATTTCCATAATAGCGGTAATATTCCATGGTCTGATCAATCCCGTACATTTCTTTCATTCTTAGAGAGATTTCACCCATAAAGACGTTGCTAGAGAATTTTAAAGCATCCTGAATGTTGATTTTTCCCAAAGAACGTCCACCATAATTTCGTAAATATAGAGTTTGACCCAGTGCATTTCGATCGTAAGCTACACGACCTTGGTCATTAATTACTGTATTAAGGTTAATTGCCCCTGTCTCCAAGCCAGCTAGAACAGTAATTGGTTTGCTAGCCGAACCAATTTCATATCGTCCTCTAATTGCTGTGTTTCCCTCATAGGGCATAATGGCTGTCTGGTAAAACTCTGTCGATACAACATCGTTAAACCAGTTGGGATTATAACGCGGGTAGTTTCCCATCGCTCTTACCGCACCCGTGTTCAGATCAAGTACCACGGCAGTTGCTAATTTTATATCCTCATTCTTCTCACTTAACTCTTTTATATTTCTCTCTAATATCTGCTCAACTGCGTGTTGAAAATCCCACTTGGTAGTCAGCAGAAGATTATTGCCACTAACTGGATTAATTACTTTGCCTTCTTCAAGTTTAAGGTAGGCGCTACTTATCTCGACTTGATAGGAACCGTCCCGACCTCGAAGAATATCCTCATACTGCTTCTCTAAACCATAGCGTCCAACGCGGTCTGTGATCTTATAGTCACGCATCAGATAGTAGTCGGTCTCATTGCTAGGAATCCCTCGCGTATAACCGATAACCTGTGCCATGAAATCATCGTAAATATAATTCCGGATCTCATCGCTAATTACATTCACACCAGGCAACTCTGAGCGGTGTTCTTCGATGTAAGCACGCGTGTTGTCATCAATATCCCTTTTGACAATCCGTGGAATATATTTGGACGCCTGAAATATCGGTCCTGCATCCATATTATTTAAGATGCTCTCCTTTTCTTTAAGGAATTCATCTGAATCACTAGCGGCACCCTTGGTCGTCAATCTGGCAAGTACAGTAGCTATCTCTTCATAATCTTGTTCGATTTCATCATCAATTTCAAAGGTAATTGTCCAAGCCGTAATATTGTCAACGAGCACAACACCATTCGCGTCTTTAATTAACCCACGTGACGCGTTGATTGGAATTGACTTGCTTCGGAAACTTTCAGCCTTAGCAAGATAGTCTTCTCCCTCAATCAACTGCACATAGGCAAGCCGACCTACTAAAATCGCAAAAAGAATAAAAACGATATAAAATAGCAGGTTATAGCGAAAAGTAGATTTACTCATAAATAAACATCCTCAACATTAAATATTTTCCTTGCCAATTATTCGGTTCAATAATGGATAGAATAAGGCTGCAAGAAGCAGATTAAATAAAACTGTTGGCAGTAACACATATAATACCATCTCGAAGAAGTGCATAGTAGCCAATTGGTAGATTTTAAGTAAGCCGAAAATAAAAATTTCGAAGCTAGCAAGAGCGACTAACTGCACAAACAAATAATAGAGAAAGCTAATGTGGCGTGACCCCACTAACGCTATACAGAGAAAGATAACGCCCATTAGACTAATTGTATAGACACCATAAACTCGTCCGAATATAAGATCAGTTAAAACACCGAAAAATAGAGCAAGTAATAAAGCATCCCTGCGTCGATGATATATTGCAATATAGATTAGGGTTACTAGAACTAACCGCGGGTAGATGGAAAAGCTGAAGCCGTAATCTGTTTTACTCAGCAAGGGAATTAGTAAACCTTCAGCTAGAAATAGAAAAAAAAGGAGTGGGATTATGATTCGTTTACGCATCTAATCTTCCTCCACTGATAGTGGTAGATAATCGGTAATAATAAATACTTCTTCAAGGTGGTAGAGATCGGCACTAGGCTTGATATAGAGTGTTTTGCTTAGGCCACTCGCGTCATCGTCGATTACGTCGGTAACTCTGCCAATCACAATCCCGTCGGCAAAAACTCCGCCCAGACTTGATGTGGTCACGTAAGTACCCGGTTCAACCTTTATATCGTGCTCTGTTTGTCTGATCTTGAGCAGATTTTTGACTTTGTCGTAGCCTTCAATCGTGCCGTAGAGCCGAGGCTCGCTATGAATTAAGGCAAATACAAAACTATTATGGCTAATGTCTGTTACTAATTGAACATTGGCAGAATAATAGGAGGTCTTGTAAACCTTGCCCACAAATCCCGCACTAGTAATAACTGTCATGTCATTTTCGATTCCATGTTGCGACCCTTTATCGATAACAAGCATATTATTCCACTTGTCAGGAGAACGAGCAACAACCTTCGCTGCAAGCAAGTCATACTCTCCAATGTTTGAAGTCTGATAATCTAGGAGTTCCTTTAAACGTTGATTCTCATCCTTATAAAGTAATAAATCAGCTTCAAGTTGCTGATAGTCGTCAAGTTTAACCTTTAACTCACGATTCTCGCTAAAGGTAGCACGATAACCTTTGAAATCACTAAAAAAACCAGCAACAGCATTAACTGGTTTGCTCACAAGTCCCTGGACCCAGGCTGTAGCATCCTTAATGACTTTTTCCGGCAGAAGAATTTCCTGATAATTAATTGTTAAGCCAACGATAATTACTAGTAGAACGATAATTAAAAGGATGATTATTAAGTTTTTATTGTTAAAATTACCTTGGTTTATAATAATCAGCCTTTCCTAAGAAATTATATCAATTGCTCCTCACGTAGCGAGGTATAACCGCTCCCACCGATAATTACATGGTCAAGCACATCAATCCCAATTAACTGACCTGCTTTAATCAACCTTTTCGTCACTTCGATATCCTCTTTGCTTGGCGTTGAATCACCACTCGGATGATTATGAACAAGAATTATTGCGGAGACACTCTTCTTGATAGCTGGTCTGAAAACCTCACGCGGATGAACAATAGAGGAATTTAAGGTCCCAACTGTAATCAGTTCCTGCGAAATAACGCAGTTCTTAGTATCTAATAATAATACAACAAAATGTTCCTGCTGCAAATGTCTTAAATCATCGCTAACATAACTAGCAGCATCCTGCGGCATGCGGATAGCGTACTTTGTCGCTGGTACGAGCTCGCGCACTCTCCTGCCCAACTCGACAGCTGCCAATAGTTGCACCGCTTTGGCATGGCCAATGCCGTGAATTGCTGTTAATTCCTCAATCGTAATCTGTTGCAAATTTTCAATCCCTTCAATCTCCGAAAGCAGTGACTGAGCAAGCTGTAAAGCCGACTGACGATTACTACCTGTCCTTAATAGAATTGCTACTAACTCACTAGAACTTAAAGCCTGCGCCCCTTGCTTAATCATTCGCTCCCGCGGGCGCTCCATTGCTGGAAGGTCGCGAATCGTTAACCCTTTATTCCACTTCATTTATCAAACAGAACCTCACTTATTTTTCTTATCTATTCTATTGGATTTATCCGCTCTGCCGGTTGGTAAACATCTATATTGGGCATTTCGAGAAACTCATCATATTCATT
>CAZKBI010000003.1:0-18791 GCA_964551195.1 uncultured Caryophanales bacterium
TTTTTATATTCCCAGCATTCAATATTAAGATGCTTCTCTATTCTACGTGCCAATCAATTATAACCGGTACAATCATGCTTGAGGGTCGCTCCCAGATAAACTCCATTGTTTTCACTTGTCTGTTGAGGGCATTATCATATATCTCTAGGACTAATTGTTGTAATTTATCCCCCTCATTCTTTATTAAATTTAGCTCATACCGATAGCTATTTTCCGCAAGGTTAATCGGTTCAGCACTGGCATCAAAAATACCGACAGAGTTTCCATACCACTGCATCTGTCCTCTGGCATCGAGATAAACCCATTGCAGAACATCGGAGTAATAGCCATCCTCGCGTATTGGGACCTTTCCGCCATTATCTGCGATAGCGACAAAACCGCGCTTGTTATTCTCTACCCACTGATCATAGATAAAGCTGAAATCTCCATAGAGCCAGTTATCTGCTGAGTCATATTTCCCACTATCTGTGTTGCGTTCGCTCATTTGCGTTAAATCAAACGATATTTTGCGACTGAACTTCTGGCCGTTTTCACGATTCTCGAAATAGAACAAAAAGTTTAACATCTCTGGTTGCGCAGGATTCGTAAATACTTCAGAAAGAACTAAGTAGTTCGATGTATCATCTAATCTAATTATCCATTTTTCTGACTTTGTTAGATTCCAAACCTGTAGGCGTATCTCTTTGGCAACTGCTGATTCAATAAATTCCCAGTCATTCCCAGCAATCTGGTAGGTAAATAAAGCGTCATCCCACTCAAGCTTCTGGGCCTGCTGTTCAATCTGATAACCATCTTTAAGGAGCTCGTATGCTAACTCTGCTTCCTTAGAGTAGATAATATCCGGTGTATCCGGAATAAATAAGGCAAACTCCAGCTCATCGGTTGCCAAGTGTATAATTCTTATCTGATAGCCTGGCAGAGCTTCATTAAGATAACTAATTGCTGCAAGATACTCATTATCACGACTATAGCCGTAAATATAGGTTAAACCATTATCTCTTACCTGCTCAATAAAGGTCGTATTTAACAACACCTGTTCTAGTGTAAGCATATCAGTGCGATCATAAAGTGCATCCGTATTATAATGATGATTCTCATCTTTACGATTCCACCCATCATCCGGATCTTCCTCGCCAGAAAATTGGACAATCATCACAATTAACAACCCCAACAATGCCAGTATGACGATTGCAATCAGTAAATATTTGGTCCGATTCACCGGCGAACACCTCCTACGCTGAATATTTCACACTATTTATATTCTATACTATACCATCACAATCGCCAATTGAAATATATAAAACAAGAAAATTGCTTGACACCTTCCAGCCAAAGACTTATCATGTATTAAGTGATTATCGGAAAAGTTTTACAGATGTGAGCACCCTCACTCTGCCTGTCACCTATTAGAGCGGCTGACTTATTCTAGTAGTGGTCTACAATGGCTAACGACACGGACGAGCATATCTAACAACCGATACAATATATATTAAATGAGAGGGGATTTACCAAATGTCACGTTATACTGGACCTAAACATAAGCTTGCACGTAGAGTTGGAGTCTCACTAAGTGGAACTGGTAAGGATATGAAACGTCCTTTCCCACCAGGTCAACACGGGCAGAACCAACGACGCAAAGTTAGCGAGTACGGTCTTCAACTAAACGAAAAGCAGAAACTACGCCATATGTATGGCCTTAGCGAGAAACAGTTCGCTAATCTTTTTGTAAAAGCATCCAAGATGCATGGTGTTTCCGGCGAGAATTTCATGATTCTATTGGAAAGCCGCTTAGATAACCTAACTTATCGTCTTGGCTTCTCAAGTACGCGTCAAGGTGCTAGGCAGCTTGTTAATCATGGTCATCTACTTGTTAATGGTAGCAAGGTTGATATTCCATCTTACACTTGCAAGCCTGGCGATGTAATCGCTCTACGTGAAAAAAGTAGAAAGATTGCTATCGTTAAGGAATCATTGGAAGGTCGTAATTTTCTACCAGAATACCTTACTTTTGATGACAAAAAATTTGAAGGTACTTACACAAGATTACCTGAACGCGCTGAACTTCCACAAGAAGTTAATGAAAAGTTAATCGTTGAGTACTACTCAAGATAATCATTCAACAGAATAAGTTTCAAGCTAAAAATAAAAGCATCCAACTTCAAATTGGATGCTTTTTTATTCTATATAAGTTTAATCTCGGCAAATTTACGTTTCCCGACTTGGACTATCATACCATCTGTAACTACAATGTCGGCATCTTTATCGCTAAGTTTCTCTTCATCAATCTTAACAGCACCTTGCTCAATCATTCGACGTCCCTCGCCATTCGATGACACAAGTCCAAGACTAACAAGCAGCTTAATAATCCAGATTTCGCCATCCTCTAGCTGTGATCTTTCCAACTCAACAAGCGGGATATCATCAGGCAGTGCGCCCTTCTGGAAAACTGAGCGAAAATGCTCTTCTGCGGCTTTAGCTGCTTCCTCACCATGGTACATCCGCACTAGTGTATAGGCCATTCGCATTTTGGCATCGCGTGGGTGGTAGGAACCATCCTCTAAACCAGCAATAATCTCACTTACTTCAGCGTGTGGCAGATCGGTCACCAACTGATAATACTTAACCATTAGCTCATCAGGAATCGACATTGACTTTCCATAAATCTCATTAGGTTCCTCATCGATACCGATATAGTTGTTTAGACTTTTGCTCATTTTTGCAACTCCATCAAGGCCCTCAATTAATGGAAGCATTAGAACTGCTTGTGGTTCCTGTCCGAATTCCTTCTGCAGATTACGCCCCATCAGAAGATTAAACTTCTGGTCAGTACCACCAATCTCAATGTCCGTATGTAATGCAACAGAATCGTATCCCTGCATTAAAGGATAGAAAAATTCGTGAACGCTAATCGGTTCTTGTAAATTATATCTTTTTTCAAAATCATCACGTTCCAGCATCCGCGCTACTGTTATTGTTGAAGCAAGATTGATAATATCACTAAAATTCAGTGGAGCAAGCCACTCACTATTGTAGTAAATCTCAGTTTTGTTATAATCGAGAACTTTGAAAAGTTGGTCAACATAGGTCTGCGCATTCACCTTGACCTGCTCAGGTGTCAACTGCTTTCGTGTCTCTGATTTACCAGATGGATCCCCTACCTGTCCAGTAAAGTCACCAATTACCAGTTGAACAATATGCCCTAAATCTTGAAATTGCTTTAGCTTCTGTAAGGGCACCGTATGGCCAATATGAATATCCGGGGCAGATGGATCCAGTCCAAGTTTAACCTTTAAGGGTTTTCCGGTGATGATTGAGCGAGCAAGCTTCTGCTTAAACTCATCCTCAGGTATAATTTCAACTGTGCCGCGTCTTAGGATCTCCCATTGTCTTTCTAATTCCTCTTGCTGTTCGGCACTTAATTTCAGACTTTCAGTCATCAGATTCCCTCCAAAGTATTCGTAAATGCATAAATTATAATGTCTAATTTTAACCACAAGGGCTGTAAAAAGTCAATATTACTCAGTTTTCATATGGCATTCTCTGAGCTCATAAATTATAATGTATGTAATGACATTTGTTATTCTATTAAAAGTGATATAATAGCCAATATATGATGGGCACTTGGGAGGTAACTAATGACACAGCAAAATAATACTAATAAAAAGAATAAAGAAAAAGTAAACAATAAAGATGACAAAAGGTCAATTAAAGAAATGATAGTTAAATATTTTCGCTATATTATTCTGGGGATTGTACTCTTTGCTTTCTTAGCAGCCGGCAGCTTAGCAGGTCTAGTGATGTCTTATATTGATGGAGAGCCAGTTCGATCGCAAACCGAGATTGAAGACCAAATTTCGACCAATAACCTGACAGGCTTTGCCTATTTCTCAAGTCTAGATGAAGACGGCAATAATGAATTAATTGGTGCACTTCGCGCTGATGAGGACAGACGTTTAATTAGTTTTGAAGAGATGCCTAAGCACTACGTTAATGCAGTTATTGCAATTGAGGATGATAATTTCTGGAAGCACAAAGGTGTTAGCCTGACAGGGACGGCACGCGCCTTTTTCCAGCGAGCTTTCAATATGAATGTTCAGACTGGTGGCAGTACAATCACGCAACAACTTGCTAAAAACACTTTTCTATCTTCTGTCAAAACAACCGAACGGAAAACTAGAGAGATTTTCCTTGCTCTTAGAATCGAACGAATGATGGATAAGGAAGATATTTTTGCTGCTTACTCTAACAAAATTTACTACGGTAAAGCTGCCAATTTAAATAATGTTTATGGCATTCAAGCAGCTGCTAAGGGCTATTTTAATAAAGAGGTTGGAGATATAAATCTTGCGCAGGCAGCTTACCTTGCTGGTATTCCACAAAGACCGACTGATTTTTCTGCCTTTAATAATGAGGGATTTAATGAAGGTGGTTACCTGAAAGCGAAAAATAGACAGGAGCTTGTACTTTCAAGAATGCTGAAGGAAAAGCTTATCAATCAAGCTGAATATGACGATGCATTAGCCTTTGATGTTGCTGAATCATTCGATTATTCGCTTGCAGGAAGTAGACCAATTAAAGAAAATCCTTACCTGATTACAGAAACAGAGATGCGGGCTGCGGAAATTATTCTTGAGCAGAATGGCATAACTCGGTCAACACCTGATTATAATCTTCTGTACGATCAAACAATATTCGACTTGCAGACAGGTGGCTACCACATCTATACAACGATTGACAAAGATCTTTACGATGATATGAACGCTCTTGTTGCTAACCCAGATAACTTTACTAAACCTAGAAGCTACAACTACAGACAGAGTGATGGGTCAGTACTGCGAATTGAAAATGCACTCGAACAAGTCGGAGCTACGCTGATTGATAATAAGAGTGGGGCGATTCTAAGTTTTGTTGGTGGTCGTGATTTTGAAATATCACAAGTTAACCACTCCAATTTCCGATCTACCACCAAAAGACAGACCGGCTCAACAATTAAACCGGTACTGCAGTATGGTCCAGCGATTGAAAAAGGAATAATTCAACCAGCAACGCCAATCGATGATATACCACTAAACTATGCGGATGGTTGGGAACCAGCTAACTGGAACCTCAAATATAACGGATTATTAACTGCACGTCAGGCATTAAATCAATCCTACAATATTCCTGCTGTAAAGGTTTATGAAGCAGTTGGTTGGCAGGAAGGCTACAAATACTATACAAAAATGGGACTCGAAGCTGATGAGTCTTATTTCAGAAATGCCGGTCTCTCAGCAGCACTTGGTGTTGTTGAAAGCTCACCAGAGCAGATGGCTGGTGCCTTCTCTACCTTCCCTAACGGAGGAATTTACCTTGAACCTTATATGATTGAGAAAATTGTTAACCGCCATGGTGAGATAATATACCAGCAGAAGCAGACACCGACACTAGTTTTTAGTGAGCAAACGTCTTACATTATGACGGATATGTTAAGAACAGTAATTTCCAATGGTACCGGTGGAACAATTCGAAATTTTGTACCGACCAACATTGATATTGCTGGTAAGACAGGTACAACTAATGACAATAAAGACGCATGGTTTGTCGGCTACTCGCCTTCAATTACGCTTGGCGTCTGGGTTGGCTACGCTTATCCGACAACCTTGCCGGATCAAGCACTTGCATCGAAAACTTGGGGGCGTCTATTTATGCAAATTCAAGAAACCAACCCTGAGCTTTCACCGCGAAGCGCTAAATTCAAAGTGCCAAGTGACATTGTAGAAATGACTGTTGCCAGCACTTCAGGCTTGCTGCCTTCCGAATTAGCTATAGAAAGTGGTTACCTAACAACAGATATCTTCAACAAAAAATATATTCCAACTGAGGTTGACAATTCGCTTGAGTATGCGCGTGTTGTTAACTATGATGGTAAACGTTATTTCGCGAAAAAAGAGACACCAGACGATATGGTGCAGACAGGCGTTTTCTTCAAGCGAGCAGAATATGATTTGCCTGATAAAACCGATCCTAAATGGAGTGGTAACAAGGGCTACCCGCCTGATTTCGACCATGAGTTACCACACTCGCCGGATCCAAGGCAGATTACTAATTTGGCACCGGAGCAGCCTGCCGGATTAATTATTAAAAATTTAGAATATAAGAATAGTCTCTCTTGGGATAAGGTTGTTAACCCGAATATTGTCGGTTATCGTATCTATAAATATACTGAGGGTAGAAGCAATGGCCTGGGGAACTTCCAAGCTGTAGGATCAGTTCTGCAAAGAGACTTAGTAGCTGAGCGGATGTATTATGAAGACGATCCCGGCGGCAGAGCGCTCTATTATATTGTAGCAGTTGATCTTGGTGGAATGGAATCGGTTCGTTCGAAGATCATTGGCACAATGCCTAATCATTTTGGTGACGATGATATCAATGATCCTACCCCACCTGTTGGACTACCAAGTGCTCCAACGTCATTGGGTTCTAATCATTACCCAGGAACCGATCAAGTTGTACTAGAATGGAATTATAATCCATCACGGGAGAAGATTACGGGCTATAATATTTATTTCGGCAATAGTGCTGATGGACCATTTACAGTTGTTGGCACAACAGATGATAATTTCTACTCCCACAACTTCAACAACGAAGACCAAGTTTATTACTATGTAACAGCTACTAATATGAACGGGGAGTCAACAGCCTCCAATATTGTTCGCATAGATGCTAGTGCTGGCTAAGGCAATGGCGATAACGACCCCGAAATACCTGATGACGATTTAAAAATAAATTAAAAAGGTGGGAGCATGACGCTCCCACCTTTTTTTATATACTTCTAAATAAAACTGCCCGCTCGTAGGCTATTTAACAAGGTTCGGAACTCCTCAGGATTGAGCTGTTGACTCGCGTCAGAAAGCGCTACCTCTGGATCTGGATGAAATTCAACCATGATTCCATCTGCCCCTGCTGCAAGCGCTGCCTTCGCCGTCGGAATTGCAATATCCTTACGCCCAGAAGAATGACTAATATCAACTAAGACTGGCAGATGTGTCTCCTGTTTGAGAATTGGCACAGCCAGAATATCTAAAGTATTCCTTGTCCAACGCTCATAGGTACGAATACCCCGCTCAATCAGCATTACCTGTGGATTACCTTTGGAAACAATATATTCAGCCGCGAAAATTAGCTCCTCAATCGTTGCTGAGATCCCACGTTTCAATAAGATTGGTGTTCTAACCTGCCCTGCTGCTTTTAATAAATCGTAATTCTGCATATTACGTGCACCAATCTGAATAATATCAATATATTCAGAAGCTTTTTCCATATCGTTTGTGCTAACTATTTCACTTACAACCTTCAGGTTATATTTATCAGCCACTCGCCTTAGAATTTTCAGTCCTTCTAAACCAAGTCCCTGAAAGTCATAAGGTGATGTGCGTGGTTTAAAAGCACCTGCACGTATAAAGACTAGACCTTGCGCCACAAGTTCCTGTGCAATCTCTTCAATCTGCTCTTCGCTTTCAACTGAGCAAGGTCCTGCAATTATAACAGGCTTCTCGCCAATCAAGTGGCCGCCGACGTCAATAATTGTGTTCTCAGCACGACGTTCACGGCTGACAAGTAACTGTCTGCTATTGTCTTCCTGTTGTAGGCTAAGCGACGCTTTAAAGATTTCCTTAAAAATAAAACTCACCGTCTTATCGTCAAATGGCCCTTCATTTCTTTCAATCAAACGATTCAGCATTGCTCGCTCACGCATGGGGTCAAATTTCGGTTGTCCCTGTTTCAGCTTAACACTTGCAATGTCTTGTACTAACTCACCACGTCGAGTAATTAACCGCAATAACTCAAAGTTAACCGCATCAACCTCTTCTCGTAGCTTCTCTAAATTTTTTTCATCCATCGCCTTCACCTTCTTTTCTGTATATTAGGTCTGATTATACTCTCTTTCACCGAAAATTCATAGAAAAATGTATTTTCAGCCTAAAGTGTATTATAATCAATCTTATATTAATTATACTAGGATACAAATAAAATAGCCTGATTGGAGCACTAACTATGAGCACAAAACCAAGCACCAACCCATACAATATCGCTTTCACTGCCCAGCGGATTGGGCGCGATTATCTATTCACAATCAGCGGCGGCCAGCTAGATGGCGGACCACATATCGGCGCCGTTGCTGTTGCCTTTTGGGAAGCGGGGAGGCTTATGGTAGAAACTATAGAACTCCCTAGTCACAAAGAAGGCGAATTGGCACAAGAATGTGCCACACTTGCAGCTGAAAAACTAACAACTACCTGCACCGTCATCTGCGGAATTCACATTGATCAGGCTAGTAGCGAACAGATTAAGGAAATTGTTCAGTATGTTCGTAAAGGATTTAGAAACTTACTAGAGGTGTAAAATGCGTAATTTTGCAACATTAAAAGATTTTTTCATCAAACATAAATGGACATATATAATTGGAATCGTCTGGCTAATCTCAGTTGATGTGCTCCAATTACTAATTCCGAAAATTCTCGGCGCCTACACTGATGAACTTAGTGCTGGTGCTTTTGATGCTAAGCGGCTACTTCTCTATTCTCTAGTAATAGCCGGTATAGCTATTTTTATGTTCATTTTCCGCTATCTCTGGCGGATTTACATAATGGGCGCATCGCGACTGCTAGAATTTCGTTTACGTAACAGACTTTACAAGCATCTGCAGAAGATGTCGACCAACTACTTTAATAATAAAAAAACGGGCGACCTAATGGCTCATGCCACTAATGATATTAATGCTGTCCGGATGGCTGCCGGACCGGGCGTTATCATGATAGTTGATGCAATCGTGATAATCCTTATTGCTGTGATTCTCATGTCGCAGACTATCTCCTTAAAGCTGACGCTTGTGGCGCTGATACCGCTTCCATTCCTAACGATCGCTACGCAGAAATTCGGGAAAATGATGCATATCCGATCGCGCGCAATTCAGGAGTCATTTTCTGGAATTTCTGAACGTGTACAAGAGAACCTATCGGGAATGCGCGTTATCAAATCCTTCGTGCAAGAACGAGAAGAGGTTAGCAAGTTTAAAGAAGCTAATCAGGACTATGTTGATAAAAACATGGACTTTGAACGGGTGCACGTACTTTTCCATTCAATTATCGTCTTTCTTTCTGGCCTAAGCTTACTAATCGTATTGTTCTACGGTGGTCTACTAGTAATCGGTCAAGAGATTACGCTTGGTGACTTTGTCGCCTTTAACAGCTATGTTGGTTTATTAACCTGGCCAATGATGGCGCTTGGCCGTGTCGTGAATATCCTTCAACGTGGTGCTGCTTCCATGGGTCGACTTAATACAATTTATGACACTGAACCAGAAATTTTTGATTATCCTGAGTTAGTTAATGAAAACATTACAGAAATAAAGGGTGCTCTTACAATCAAAGATTTAACTTTCGCTTATCCAGGCACCGCGGTAAATGTCTTAGAAAATATAAATATTGATTTGCCACAGGGTAAGACGCTGGCGATTATCGGCAGAACCGGTTCTGGCAAAACAACGCTAACTAACCTGTTGCTGAGACTTTACAATAGCGAGGAAGGCGAGATTAAGATCGACGGCAATGAGTTGAACACGATTCCGCTTGAGGTGCTACGCAACAATATTGGCTATGTACCACAAGATAATTTTCTCTTTACGACATCGATTAGGGAAAATATTGCTTTCGGTATTGATGAATATGATGATGAAATGATTGAAAGAGCTTCTAGAGCCGCTAACATTTATGACGATATTATGGATTTCCCTGAACAATTTGCAACCATGGTCGGTGAACGCGGCGTCTCACTATCAGGTGGCCAGAAGCAGAGGATTTCAATTGCACGCGCTCTAATTAAAGAGCCGAGTATTCTAATTCTTGATGACAGCCTGTCCGCTGTTGATACGAATACTGAGGAAACTATCCTCAGTAATCTGCGTGAGTTGCGCGGCGAGTTGACCACAATTATTATTGCTCATCGAGTTTCAACTATTAAAGAAGCTGATGAAATTATCGTTCTTGATGAAGGGAAAATAATTGAGCGTGGCAGACACGAAGAACTACTTGCCTTGGCTGGCAGCTACTATGAATTATATGAACAACAACTACTTGAAGATATGATTGCTAATCAGTAAGGGTGTGAACTAGATGAGTGAAGAATACAGAGAATATCATGAGGAAACGGCCTTAAAGAAGGACTACGACTGGCGTATTTTTAGACGTCTATTAAAGTATACTAAACCACAGAAGTGGTTGATTCTGCTTGCAGTTTTTCTAATGTTAATAATAACTGGTATCGAGCTGGCACAACCTTACATCATTAAAGTTGCAATTGATGATCATATCAATGGTATCTATACTCCCATGGTTCGTTATGAACCAGGAATGGGACCACTTGAAGGAACAATCTATGATCAGCATGAATACTTGCGAATTAAGCGGTTAACGACCTTCACCGGTAAGAAGCTTGTCGATCCGGCTACAGTTGATGCCATGCAGAAGTATCAGATTTTCAAAGAAAACGACCGTTTCTATCTCGCTATTGGTAAGGTTACTGCTAATCAGCAATTTACTGTTGAGTGGCAGGGAACCACACCTACAGTAATCTTTGAAAATGGGCAACAACTTGCAGCAGTTGAACTAACCGAGGCAGAAATCAAAAGCTTCCGTACCTATGATATTAACGCACTCTATTTGATCGCCCTAATCTTTCTAGTACTCTTGTTGGTGCTATTTGTGGTTACCTATATCCAGCAATATATCTTGCAGTATTCTGGTCAGCGGATAATTTTCAGTATTAGGCAGGACTTATTTAGTCATATTCAGAAGCTCTCGCTTAGTTTTTTCGACCGTAACCCTGTCGGACGCATCCTAACCCGCGTCACAAATGATATTGAAACTCTGAATATGATGTATACGCAGGTTCTGGTCAGTTTCTTTAAAGATGCTGTGGTGCTAATCGGGATTGTTGTTGTAATGCTTTCACTGAATGTGAAGCTGGCTCTGATTTGTTTTATTTCAATTCCCTTCGTACTCTTCTCAACCTATCTATATCGAAAATATGCTCGACCTGCTTTCCGTGAGGTTCGTGTTCGTCTAGCGCGAATTAATACAACCTTAAATGAGAACATTTCGGGAATGCGGATTATTCATATTTTTAAGCGTGAAAAACAGCAGTTTGACCACTTTGATGAGATAAACACTGCACATTATGATGCAAGCATGCGTGAATTAAAGACTGTCGCAATTTTCCGACCGGCAATGGATTTAATCTACTCGTTTGCCTTAGCCCTCTTACTCTGGTTCGGTGCGCAAGAGGTGCTTGCTGGCTGGATCGAGTTTGGTTTGCTCTTTGCTTTTATTGAGTATCTACGTCGTTTCTTCCAGCCGATTAACGACCTGACGGAACAGTTTACAGTTCTACAGCAGGCTATGGCCTCAGCTGAAAGGATCTTCCAACTGCTAGATGATGATTCAATTATTCCGGAGCCAGAAAATCCAGTAATGGTTGAGAAATTTAGAGGCGAGATTGAGTTCGACCAAGTCTGGTTTGCTTATAATGATAAAAACTGGGTCTTAAAAGATATTAGCTTTAAGATTATGCCCGGTGAAATGGTTGCTTTTGTCGGAGCAACTGGTGCTGGCAAAACATCCATCATTAACCTGCTTGGCCGTTTCTACGATATCCAAAAAGGTGCAATCCGCATCGACGGAATTGACATTCGCGATATTGAGCTCGATACACTACGACGTAACGTCGGTATGGTGCTGCAGGATGTCTTCCTTTTCTCTGGCGATATTCGTTCTAACATTACTTTAAATAATCAGAGCATAACCGAGCAAGAGATGCGCGATATTGCCCATCACGTTAATGCCAGCACTTTTATAGAGAAACTTCCGCAGATGTATGGAGAAGAAGTTAAGGAACGTGGTTCAACGCTTTCACAGGGACAGCGTCAGCTTCTATCTTTTGCGCGAACACTTGCCTTTAAGCCTTCTATTCTTGTTCTAGACGAGGCTACAGCAAATATTGATACAGAGACTGAAATATTGATTCAAGATGCCTTAAACAAGTTAATAAAGGGGCGTACTACTATTGTCATCGCCCATCGTCTCTCAACTATTCAACATGCAGACAAAATCATTGTTCTTCATAAAGGAGAAATTCGCGAAATGGGTAACCATCAGGAATTATTAACAGGTGAGGGATTATATTATAACCTCTACCAGCTACAATATCAGGAGTAGGCCGGTAGAGGTTAGGGTTTCTAAATTTTAGAAGCTGGTAACTTAGAATATTGTAACAAAAAAGTAAACGATCATCGCAATAAAAATTAAGGCTTTGAATAAACCACCGCCAAGCATACCGAGGAATGAGGCTACACCAACCTTTAAGGAGTCCCGTGCATTGGAACCAACTAGCAATTCAACCAGAACAGCCATCACAAATGGTCCGACAACTATCCCGATTGGTCCCATTAGAAGTGGTCCAAGAAGTACACCGAAAATAACTGCATACTGTGTCTTTCGCGAACCGCCCCATTTCTTAACGAAGGCGATGCTGGCTAAATAATCGACAACAAAGGAAAGTAGCGAAAGAACGGCTAATGCAATCCAGAAAGTAGTACCCGCAATCGGCTCAATGGCAAAATAATAGATGAGAACCCCCGCCCAAATTAATGGGGCGCCTGGGATTATCGGAATGAAAATGCCGATGAAGCTCGATAGAAATAAGATTATTATTGCTATCCAGATAAGTATCAGTACTACTATTTCCATTAATCTATGATTCCTTGCTTCCAGTATTAATAATCGGTTGAGCTCCTCGATCAGAGACTATAGCAACCATTAAGTTATTGATCAAATCAATCTTACGACTTTCATCAAACTTAACTAGCCCTTCATTCTCGATTCGCTGAATCGCCATCTGTGTCATGCCAACTGCTCCATCAACTATTTTTGCACGCGCAGCAATAATTGCGTTCGCCTGTTGACGTTGAAGCATTGCACTAGCAATCTCAGTTGAGTAAGCGAGGTGAGTCAGGCGAGCTTCTAGAACTTGGACTCCTGCCAGATTTAGTCTTTCCTGCAACTCTTTTGTGAGCTCGTCAGAAACGACTGATACATCACCACGTAGCGAAATCCCAGTCTCCTCGTAGTTGTCGTATGGGTATTTGGTTGCAACATGTCGTAGTGCAGTTTCGCTCTGAATCTCAACAAATTCCTCATAATTATCAACATCAAAAACTGCTTTAGCAGAATCAACAACCTTGAAAACGACAACCGCAGCGATTTCAATTGGATTCCCCGCAACATCGTTAACTTTCAGTCTGGTAGAGTTAAAATTGCGTACACGTAGTGAGATTTTACGACGAAGTGTTAATGGTACAGTCATGTGAAATCCGCTATCACGAATTACACCGATGTATTTACCGAAAAATGTCACAACAATCGCTTGATTTGGTAGAACGATTGTTAAGCCACTGAAAAGAACGCTACCAATAAGGACCAAAACAGCCCCAACTAGAACCATTGGTAATGTTTCGAAGCCAATTACAAATAGTCCACCAATAATCAATACTAATGAGAGAATTATGCCAATAAATCCATTCGTGCGCCAAACACTATGTTCTTCCATATTTGAACGCCATACATTGTCTTCTTGCATATAAATTCCTCCTTTTTTTATTAACCACGCAGTATCGACCGCGCAAAATTGATTAACTTTATTCATTATTTATTAACTATATGATATCATTATTAAAGCAGATTAACAATTATTTGTATTCAAGATAAACGCTTTAGCAATCGCCTTAAGATTGCTTGATATTGCTTAATCAGACGAAATATATTAGGGAGTGAGCTAGTTGACAGAAGAAAAAAAAGAGGTTAAAAAATTTGTAAAAGAGATTGAAAGTATGGAGGAAAATTACTCTCGCTGGTATCTCGATATTGTCAGAAAAGCAGATTTAATGGATTACGGTCCAGTTAAAGGAACAATAATTTTTAAGCCCTATGGCTATGCTCTGTGGGAGAATATTCAAAGTGACTTAAATCGACGTTTCAAGGAGACTGGTCATGAGAACGTCTATTTTCCCTTACTGATTCCTGAATCCTTTCTGCAAAAAGAGATGAACCATGTTGAGGGTTTCGCACCCGAAGTTGCCTGGGTTACACAGGGTGGTAATGAAGTGCTAGAGGAGCGCTTAGTTATTCGCCCGACTTCTGAGACGCTCTTTGGCTCTGCCATGAGTAATTGGATCCACTCCTATCGCGATCTACCAATGAAGCTCAACCAATGGGCGAATGTGATTCGCTGGGAGCGTTCCACTAAACCGTTTTTGCGGACATCGGAGTTTCTCTGGCAAGAAGGACATACAGCGCACGCCACTTATGAAGAGGCCGAAGAAGAAACCCTTCTAATGCTTCAAGTATATAAGGATTTTGCTGAGGAATTTTTGGCAATGCCCGTTCTAACTGGTCGCAAAACAGAAAACGAAAAATTCGCAGGTGCTGTGCATACTTACAGCATTGAAGCGCTGATGAGTGATGGCAAGGCACTACAAGCCGGAACATCACATAACCTGGGACAGAACTTTTCCAAGGTTTTTGATATCCAATATTCTGATCAGGAGAACCAATTACAGTATGTTTACCAGACCTCTTGGGGGGTCTCAACACGCTTGATTGGCGGATTAATAATGACGCATAGTGATGACCGTGGATTAGCTCTGCCACCATCAATCGCACCCTATCAAGTGGTGATTGTACCAATTCTGCGTGGCGATACCGAACCAGTGCTCAATCAGGTTGCTGCGTTAGAGCAAGAGTTAAAGTCACTGGGGATTCGTGTTAAATCTGATGTACGCGATGGAATGAGCCCCGGCTGGAAATTTAACGAGTACGAAATGCGTGGTGTACCCATTCGTATCGAGCTTGGACCGAAAGATTTAGAAAAAGAACAGTTCGTACTTGCGAGACGCGACACTGGCGAAAAAGAGTTCTTACCACTAGCTGATCTGGCAACAATTATTCCGGCAACACTAGCGGAAATTCAAGAGAATATGTTGCTTAAGGCTCAGAACTTCATGGAGGAGCGGACTTTTGCAGCTGATACGATTGAAGAGTTGAAAGATAAATTGATGACTATGCGCGGTTTTTATGTGAGCTGGTGGTGTGATGATATTGAGTGCCTTGAGCAGGTCCAAATCGAGACTAGTGCAACGGCGCGAGTTATTCCTTTTGAACAACGTGAAGGTAAAGGAAAATGCATCTGCTGTCAGAAAGATAGCACAACAACAATCATTCTGGCGCGAGCATATTAGAATAATTTATTTGGAATTAATAAAGGAGCCTTACCGGAAAATCGGCAAGGCTCTTCTTATATTAGTAACATAAATAAAAAAGGCCGCAAATCGCCAAATGATCTGCGGCCAAAAAACAAACTCTCACCAAACTTAAATTCATTTGGTAGATATATAATATCATTGAATTTGTATCTTGTGAATACTTATTTTAAAATATTCACAAGATAATTGAGAAAAACAGGAAAATATGGTTGTTTTTCTATTGTTTTATCCTATTTTATATGTGATATTATGGTATCAGTAAGGAAAGTTGGCTTAACAGGAGGTCACTCGATGTATTTAGAAAAGGCTGATGTCGTAATAATTGGCGGTGGAATCGCTGGTCTAGTTGTAGCCGAGCTGCTTTCACATAGCAAAAATGTTATCCTAATTGCCAAAGAAGAGCTCGAAAAAAGTAATTCCTACCTAGCACAGGGTGGCATTGCTGCTTCCATCGATAAAGACGATAGTTGGAAAAAGCATTTCTTCGACACTATCGAAGCAGGCAACATGCATAATGTTGAAAAAACAACCTTAGAACTAGTCAGAAACGCACCCAAAGCAATTAGTCAACTCGTAAATCTTGGCGTTCCCTTCGACCGCGACCGCGATAATAACCTTCGCTTAGGACGTGAGGGTGGGCATAAGAAAAATCGGATTGTTCACGCAGGTGGGGATGCAACTGGCCGCTCCGTAACTGAGCACTTACTTGCTGCGATTATTAATGATATTAGGATCCATTCACACGTGATGGCCTACGATCTATTAATTGACAATGGTCGCTGTGTTGGTGTAATTGCCAAAAACAATGTTGGAGAAACGATTATTTATCAGGCTCCTTATATTATCTTAGCAACTGGCGGGATGGGCGGACTCTACCGAGTTACATCCAACGATTCAACAATAACTGGTGATGGTATTGCCATGGCTTATCGTGCTGGTGCTGATCTAGTTGATTTGGAATTTATTCAGTTTCATCCCACGATGTTATTAACAGAAACAAATGTTTCTGCCCTAGTCTCCGAGGCTGTCCGTGGTGAGGGGGCACGCTTAATCGATGAAAATGGTCGCTTAATCATGCAAGGTGTTCACCCTCTCGCCGACTTAGCACCACGTGATATAGTTTCGCGCCAGGTTTACAAGGAGCTTGAGGCAGGCCACCAAATTTACCTTGATATTTCTAACATCGAAAATTTCCGCGAGCGCTTCCCACAGATTACTGCACTCTGTGAGCAAAATAAGATTAACCTTGATAATCAACTGATTCCCATTACACCGGGCGCACACTTTATTATGGGCGGCGTCAAAACCAATATGGCGGGTGAAACTTCGGTTCCCGGACTCTATGCCGTTGGCGAGGTAGCTTGCAGCGGTGTGCACGGTGCCAATCGATTGGCCAGCAATTCACTGCTGGAGGGCCTGATTTTTGCGGCTAGCTTGGCAAGTCATCTAGTGGAACAAGTTGAACCGGAGCTAAAAGACAGAATAACTTTGCCAGAAATTGGTCAACTGGAAATAGCGCTTCCAACAAGGAGCGAAATCAAACAGATTATGACCGATTATGTTGGCATTGTCCGTGATGAAATAGGACTTACTACTGCTGTCGATTGGTTCGAGCAATATACAAAAATAATCAAATCAGATAAAATATTATTAGAGTTGACAAATGATGAGAAGATTATTACTAACATGCTAACTGTCGGTTGGTTGATTGCAAGCTCTGCACTGATGCGCACGGAGAGTCGTGGCGGTCATTTTCGTGCAGACTACCCTGCCACTAATGATAAAGAGTGGCTCAAACACTACATAGTGAGGGGGAGAAGTACCGATGAATAAACTTGAATTAACTGCGCTTCTTGAAGGAGCATTAAAAGAGGATATTGGATTTCAGGATGTGACGTCTAATGCGATTTTTGCAGCGACTGATCAGGCTAGTGGGCAATTTCTGATGAAGGCTGATGGCATCCTTGCTGGTGTCGAAATTATTCAGTCTACCTATCACCTACTCGACCCAACAGTCAAAGTTGAACTAATGGTCGCAGATGGTGAGCGAGTTCGCGCTGGTCAGATTATTGCCGAGGTGCAAGGACCTGTCATTACGTTACTTAGTGGAGAGCGTGTTATTCTGAATCTGCTACAAAGGCTATCAGGGATTGCAACGAAAACTGCAGAGATTGTGGAAATTCTTGCTGATCCGACAATTCGCATCTGCGATACAAGAAAAACAACACCCGGCTTACGCATGCTGGAGAAATATGCAGTTCGTGTTGGTGGCGGTTATAACCATCGCTTCGGGCTCTATGATGCCGTTCTAATTAAAGATAATCACATCGCCTATGCCGGTTCAATTACAGCAGCTGTTGAACGTATTCGTGCAGAGCATGGACATATGCTAAAGGTCGAAGTGGAAACGGAAACTATGGAGCAGGTTCAAGAGGCGATAAAAGCTGGTGTTGATGTTATAATGTTAGATAATTGTTTACCACAGGCAGCACGTAGCTACGCAGCGATTATTCCCCCGGAAATTAAGATAGAACTTTCTGGCGGAATCAATCAAGAAAATATTGCAAATTACCGTGGCACTGGTGTCAACTATATTTCATTAGGGATACTGACACACTCAGTCACATCATTAGATATCTCATTTAATCTTTCAGGAGGGGTTAAATATGACCAAAGTAAGTGATCAGCTTGAGCATAGAAAATTAATGGAAGAAAGTATCTGGAAGATGAAAGAAAAATTCGGCAAGAAACTTTACATTCCAGCTCATCATTATCAGAAGGATGAGGTTATCCAATTCGCAGATGATATTGGTGATTCACTCAAACTTGCAGAATTAGCGGCCGCCAATAAGGAGGCACAATACATCCTTTTCTGTGGCGTACACTTTATGGCGGAGACTGCCGATATGTTGACAGAAGCCAATCAGATTGTTCTGCTACCAGAGGCGGACGCGGGCTGTCCAATGGCCGATATGGCAACGATCAAGCAGGCAGAGAGCGCTTGGCTGCAGCTGATGCGTATTTTCGGCGAGCGCATTCTGCCGATTACCTACATTAACTCAACAGCAGCAATCAAAGCTTTTGTCGGACGCAATGGTGGTTCAACTGTAACCTCTTCTAACGCCAAAAAAGTACTGGAATGGGCTTTTACCCAGAAGGAGATAGTCTTCTTCTTACCGGACCGCCACCTTGGCAAAAATACTGCCTTTGAGTTAGGAATTCGTCCTGAACAGATGGCCTTGTGGAACCCACATCGTGAGGTGCTAGAGTATGCTGGCGAGCTAAGCGATATCAGAATTATCCTCTGGAAGGGATTCTGTGCTGTTCATCAACGTTTTACCCTTGCTGATATAGAAGAGGCACGTCGGGATCCCGAGGTTAAGGTTGTTGTTCATCCTGAGTCGTCTTTTGAGGTTGTACAGGCCTCTGATTATAGCGG
>CAZKBI010000003.1:18891-45193 GCA_964551195.1 uncultured Caryophanales bacterium
ATTATATTCTCTTCCGATGTGTTATTGGCGCTTGTGATTACATCACTTTTTGCAACAGCCATCGCTTTCTTGATCCAGGCAACCTTCCAACGCCACTCTTCACCGACCAAAACAGCGATTATTTTTGCAATGGAGCCGGTTTTTGCAGCGCTGACCTCAATGATTGTGCTCTGGCAACTCTTAAGTTGGAATGTCGCTCTCGGTGGCCTCTTAATTTTCTTGGGGATGATTCTAGCGGAAATTCCACCTAAGACTTTCGATAGATTGCTGCCTTGGCGAAGGCGGAAAAAGAATGATAATGCTATCGAGATAAAAAAGGATTTATAGAAAATTAAAGGGTTACGCGATTGCGCAACCCTATTAATATTATTTCTCGTCTTGTTTTCCTAATACTTCTGCTACCCATTCTGCGTCGTTCCAGATCTCAGGCTTGTCAATTATTGCTGACTCACCACGAATACTTGAATCATAACCAAACTTGCCCCCATTATACCAATCAACGATAACTAAACTGTTGTCGGCACTACTAACAAGAAACTCCATAACTTCTCCTCTTGCCCCTTGTGTCCATACGACCTCATAAGGTAGTTTTAAATAGATATGGTTTTCATCAGCATTTATTACATGTTGTATTTCTAGTATGCCAACCTTTACATCATTAACTGTATTTTTCTTGCCGTAGCTAGCAAACTCATCTTCTATCTGTTTCTCCATATACTGTTTAAGGTTCACATTGTCTACGAATAAGTCTAAATCAATTTCCTCTCCGTTCCAGATTGCTCTAAGATAAGCATCTATCGCATCTTCACACATTTCAAGCGCCGTAACTCCATCTAAAAAAGACAAAAGACCCTCTTCATAAACCAGATATTCAACTGTTTCTTGTTCTTGTCCGTTATTTATTACATTCTCTCCGTTCGTTTGCTCATTTCCTGGTTCTTCACCAGCATCACCATTTGTGCAACCAACGAATACAAAACCAGCCAATAAAAGCGCCAAAAAAAGAATCGTTAACTTTCTTATAGTCATTTTTGTATCTCCTTTATATAAATTAATTGTAGTACCCGCTTAGTTTAATAACTCTTTTTGCATCTCCAGGATAAAGTAATTCTGCTTTGTCGTTATTATTATATTGTCCAACCGCTGTACGCCCAGTGACCAGTGCCCCCACTACATTAGGTTGACTTGTTTCATAAAACTCTGTGATAATCGTAGAATGTCTCCAATTATTATAAGATCCACTTTGATAAAATTGTAAAATATCCCCTAATACATAAGGATGGTTAGGTAAATACCAATTAAATGTTCTATAAATTATGGAAGTACCAGCGGGGCCTTTAATATAGTTATTCACTATAAAAGAGTATAGATTAGGAACTCCTGACCAAGATGAAGAACGATTACTAATATTACGGAAGTACCAACCAGTTGGAGAGATACCCGAGTTATTTGTATCATAAATTACTGCTCCACCTGCTAAGAGCGCATGTGACACAAAATTGGTACAGTCATAATTACCTGGTATTGAAGAAAAATCATAGTATGGTACAACCCCGTTACCACTGCTAGGGTAAGCCTTTATATTGTTCCTTGCGTAAGATATAATATTAGACTTATTTAAGGTGTAGAGTGTTGACCTAGTAGATATGTTTTTGTCAGCTGCCTTAACCTCAAGCAAGTTTTCATCTATTTGATAGTCCTTCGAAAGACTATTTACAATTTTTTCGTGTAATTCATTTTGTATACTAGCATATTCCATGTGTTTTGTTGTAGAGAATGCATTTAATTGAGTATCTTTTTCTAAATAACCTCTCACATATTCATCATAATATTCATAAGGCATGTGCCAGTCAATTAGTACATATCCAAAGTCTGTTTTTTCGAAAATCATGTTAGATACCTCACCAAATCCTGACTCTATGATTAAACCTTCGTAATTATAAGTTGCCTCAGATGTTACAGATAGAAAAACCTTTTCATCAGTAACTTTGGAGTTTAATATTGTAAAATTTAATATATAATTTTCCTTTTCACCATTTACAGCAGTTATAACATATTGCTCTGTATTAACCTTTTGTTTCATATATTTTGTTAATTCAGTATCAAATATAGGTGAATCTAGAAACGAACTTTCCTCCTTACCAGCAGTACCTAGATTGATCGTATAATAATACTTAGTTAAAAAATCTTTTGCTAAAGAAAAAGTAACGTCGACCTCAGTGGAACTCTGCGTAGGCGTTAATGCCGAATCAATTATTTTTGCATTACCACTTGCTTGCACAGCAGGAAATCCCATCGCAATCATAAGTATTATTGCAAACATTATTTTTATATATCTTTTTGCCATTGCAATACACCTCTTCTCATAATTATTATTAACTCATTTCAATCGAAAACCATGTGTTTTTTTACAAGTAATGACTTGGATATTGGAAAACTAAATCACATTTCCATGGCAAGCTCACTCCTTTAGTAGATCCTTCAAAACATCTCAATATAACATGGGATAATATATCCAATAAACGTTGGATTACCTTGTGTACAATATAAAAAGTCATTCTGTTTTATATCCGATTAGTTCAATATAGTAGTTTATGTGCTCATATTGAATAAATATATCATACGTTTTTAACTTCGAATCTTTCTTCTACCCCTCACCCCAAGTCATTGTTAGCTAATACATTTCAATATCACTATAAATTGTGCCGGATTCATATCCCCCATCATAACCAGAAATATAATAATTGGTTTCTACCCTATACTTCCCATGAGACACATGATAAATCTCATTGATGATAGCAGTCGATAATGTAGTGCATACAAACCAACTTTCAAGATTTGACCAGACACCATTAATATTGCGTTGTAATATAGAAGAAAGGTAGATTTCGTTCCCTTCTAGTGTTTTATTAGCATATCCATACACAATAGACGTTCCATTTTCTGAAATGTTTAGACTAGTTTTTACCTGATTAATGTATGTATTCAATAGTGACATCTGCAATCTTGGGGTCTCGTTTTTTTCTTCTATAGCAATTACTCCTGAGACTGATACCGCTAGAAAAAACAACATACAAATAACTGTGTATAACAGTCTTTTTTTAATCATAATCCTACCCCCTTTAAAATAGTTCTCACTTATAGAACAATTCAGAAGGGGTCCTTGTGACAAAAAACAGATTATTGTTTGCAATTATTTTAATTTCTATGGGATAATATCTGTTCTAACTACCTCCACGCTCTCTGCAATCTCGAATATAATGTCTCTGTCCAATGTTGATGATATTGTATAGAGATACTTTTCATCATACCAAAGTAGGTTCTGAATACCACGGTTGGAATAATATTTAGCAGGAAGTCCATTAAACTTGAACTCCTCCAGTTCGACACCCTCAGTATTTATATGTAATGAGACACCCTGAAGCCGATCCTGACTAAAGATAATATAATCGGTATCCATTTCATAAATCAACAAAACTAGATTCTCATCTATTTCGGTAACGAGTTCAAAGCCGTCCACAATATAAGTTGGTCTAAATACGACAAACTTCTCATGCATTGACCAGTTCTCCAAGCTTTCTTCAAAGAATATATGGGTAAATTTTTCATACACTTCAGCAACATATTCAAAAACTTTATAGCGTACTGCCGACACACCCATTGTTGAAGCAAGTAGAATTGTGACTACCGCCACTACAGCAACTGCTCGCTTACATACAGGTGAAATCCCTTTAATCGGTTTTTCTTGCTGGTTCTGTCGTATAAGTTTATTCATCTTTCGTTCAAATTTTTTTGAAAATTCATACTCTATTGGATGTGTTTCTGAAAGAACCCTCAGCTCTAATGAATCAGCCCTGATAACAGCTTCTCTTAGCATGTTTGCGTTAAAAATAATCGTCATTAGTGCAATCCCCTCATCCCAAAACATCCCTAAGCATACGTCTTGCGCGCTCAATCCGCTTCCTAACTGCCACCTCGGTAATATCAAACATTTTTGCAATTTCTGCATTTGAAAACCCTTGAATATATTTCAACTTCAGCACATCTTTATATATGATAGGTAACTCTAAAATAGCAGCCACAAGTTCATCTATATCATCATTCCTATTTATTTCTTCTGCATCTACGCTAAATGAAACTTCCTCATACAGTAACGGTACTGTAGGTCGTCTTTTACGACTGTTATACATATTGATTGCGGTGTTCCTAACAATAGTAACAACGTAACTCTTAGTTTTGTGACAAGAAATTTCACCTACATTGTCGAAATTTTCGAGAATCTTTAAAAATGCTTTATGTACAGCGTCCTCTGCTAAATACTGATCGTTCAGAATATTATTTGCAGCATAAAACATTAGATTCCTATATTTGAAGTAAATCGCCTCAAATTTATCGTGCTCTTTATCGCTTCCAAGTATAGCTAAATAGATAGGTAGCATGGTGTCCACCCTTTCTACTGTTTTCTTTATGTGTAAAGACATCAAACTTTACCACAAAGTAATATTCTTTAACAAAATCACAATCCCAATTATAGCATATACCAAATTCTTATCATGGATGAGAAATGGTCTATAGAAAAATAAAGGGTTACGCGGTTGCGTAACCCTTTATTATAAAATTAATTAGTAATATTCATAAGTATTATTAACTCGTTTCAATCGATAACTATTGTTCTGCAGCCACATCAATATAGGGCATTAGCTCCTGCCACAATTCATCATAACCATAGCCTTTGACCGCGGAAAAAGTTAGAAGTTTATCTTCTGGATCCATCTGTAGGGTCTCTTTTATCTGTTTTTTCTGTTGCGCCCATTTACCACGATTCAACTTATCTGATTTTGTTCCAACAACGATTACTGGCAGCTCATGGTACTTAAGCCATCCATACATGGCAATATCGTCCTTAGTTGGCGGATGCCTCAGATCGATCAATAAAACTACGACCTGCAACTCTTCACGTACTGTCAGATATTCCTCAATAAAACTTCCCCAACGCGAGCGTTCTGCCTTCGAGACTTTGGCATAACCGTAGCCTGGCACATCAACAATAAAAAAATGTTCGTTAATCAAATAGAAGTTGAGCGTCTGTGTCTTGCCGGGATTAGAGCTTGTTCTTACTAAGGATTTTCGCTGAATCAACCGATTGATTAGGGATGATTTGCCCACGTTGGAACGACCAGCAAGTGCAATCTCCGGGAGATTATCTGTTGGATACTGCTCAACTCCCACCCCACTAATCACCAGCTCTGCCTTATTTACTTTCATCTTGTATCACCATTGCCTTTGCAATTACCTCGTCTAAGGTCTCGACTAGTACGAAATTCATATCTTGCTTTACTTCCTCCGGAATATCCTCTAAATCTTTCTCATTATCTTTCGGCAGAATTACCGTCGTTAATCCAGCACGATGAGCTGCTAGAACTTTCTCTTTAAGCCCACCGATTGCCAAGACACGTCCGCGTAAAGTTATTTCACCGGTCATCCCAACCGTTCTTAAAACTGGAGTTCCAGTTAGAGCCGAAATTAAAGCGATTGCCATGGTAATTCCTGCTGACGGACCATCCTTTGGAATCGCCCCTTCCGGCACATGAATATGAATATCATTTTTCTCACTAAAACCGGGGTCAATATTTAGGTCCCCAGCCCGCCCGCGAATATAACTGAAGGCCGCCGTTGCCGACTCCTTCATTACATCTCCAAGCTGTCCAGTCAGAATTAATTTACCTTTACCAGGAAAGATTGAAGCTTCTACAGTTAGGGTGTCGCCGCCAACTGCTGTCCAAGCCAGTCCCGTCGCTGCCCCAAGATGATTTTCTTTCTCAATCAACCCATAGCGATAGCGCGGCTTACCAAGAAAACGTTCCAGATTCTTCGCCGATACGTTCACACTCTTCTGCTCACCAGCAACAATAACTTTCGCCGCTTTCCGGCAGATTTTCGCAATTTCACGTTCAAGGTTGCGTACGCCAGCCTCTCGCGTATATTCGCTTATTATTCTTTGCAGAGCACTATCCTGCACCTTTAATTTTGTCTTATTCAATCCATGCGACTTGATATTTTTCGGTAATAAGAAATTCTTCGCAATCTGCAATTTTTCCAATTCCGTATAGCCGGATATGTTGATAATCTCCATCCGGTCTAGCAAAGGTCGCGGAATCGAGTGAGTCGAATTAGCAGTAGTTATAAACATTACTTTAGAAAGGTCATAAGGAAGCTCAATATAGTGATCGCTAAATGTGTTATTCTGTTCCGGGTCAAGTACCTCTAGGAGCGCAGATGCTGGATCACCACGAAAATCTGAATTTAGCTTATCAATTTCATCTAGAACGAAGACTGGATTAATTGATCCAGCGCTTCTCATACCTTGGATAATTCGACCCGGCATTGAGCCGATATAGGTGCGACGATGACCACGAATTTCTGATTCATCACGCACACCGCCAAGTGATATCCGCACAAGTTTACGATTGATAGCTGTCGCAACCGATTTTGCAAGTGAGGTTTTACCAACCCCTGGCGGCCCAACTAAGCAGAGAATTGGTCCCTTCAAGCTACCCACAAGCTTCTGTACTGAAAGATATTCCAACACACGCTCTTTAGCCTTCTCTAAGCCATAATGCTCAGAATCAAGTATTTTTTTGACATTCTTAATATCGATTAAGTCCTTGGTCTCATTAGTCCATGGTAAATTAAAAAGCCAGTCTAAATAGTTGTAAATAACGGAGCTTTCTGCTGCGTTACTTGGTGTTCGCTCTAGCCGGTTAATCTCTTTTGCCATCTTCTCTTTTACTTCTTCCGGCGCTTCAAATTTTTCTAGGCGTTCACGCATCTGTATAGCATCACTAAACATCGCGTCCTGCTCGCCAATCTCCTTATGAATTGCCTTAATCTGTTCGCGTAGGTAATATTCCTTCTGTGTCTTGTCCATCTGTCCTTTGACGCGATCTTGTATGAGTCGTTCAATCTCTTGTATCTCTGATTCTTCATTAAGATGAATAAATAATTTTTCTAAGCGCTCATGAACTGAAAGCATCTCTAATAGTTCTTGTCGCTCAACCAGCTTCAGCTGTAGAAAAGAAGCGACCAGATCGCTAATCTCATCGGGCTCCTCCGCGCCAAGCATCGTTGTCGCAGCTTCTGGCACTGGTACATTGGCGTTAGTCAGATAGTTATTAAACATGCGCAGTACCGTTCTTCCCAGCGCAACAGTTTCGATGCTTTCGACACCCTTTTCTATAAGTGGTTCATAACGAACCTCAAAATGCTCGTCATTATCCAAATATTCCACAATTCGAGCACGATATAGGCCTTCAATCATAATGCGAATACGACCATTTGGCAGATTTAAGGTCTGTTTAATCTTCGCTACAGTACCTACACGGTAAATATCATCCTGCTCTGGATCCTCTATATTAAACTCTTTCTGACCCGACAGAAAGATTAACGATCCATGTTCAGTTATTGAATTATCTACCGCGCGTAAAGATTTCTCACGTCCAACATCAAGATGTATCGACATTCGCGGAAAAATAAGCAGTCCTCTTAGTGGTAAAAGGGCTATCTGTTTCTCTTCTGAATTATTGTTCATAATAACACCCCCGTTGACAAAATTTTAACCTACTTATCGGCTTTTGTCTATTTGCCGCAACAGTTTAAAGATGTATAAATATTAGCATTATTTAAATTAATTGTCAAAATATAGTAAAACTTATAATAACTACCTTTTGCTATGCTTGCTTGTCTACTAATTATCCAATTGTTTACTAATTAGCTCTATGATATTATATAAACATATAAATTTAATTTTATAAGGAGTGATAATATGGCTGACGAAAAGAAACCAATTGAACGAAAATTTGTTGATGCTAGCACTGGTAAAAAGGCAAAAAACGTTGCTGCCGATGGCATTGATGGCAAAACGGCAAAGTCGCGTGCTAATGGTATGCGCATTGGTGCCCTTATTCTCTGGCTAGTCGCAATCGCAATTGAGGTCGCAGTAATTGCAATAATTAACGGTATTTTATATATTCCAATCGACCCATTAATTTCGATCATTGTCGGTATCGTACTCATTCTAACGCTTGTTGTTGCAGGTGCATTTCTTTGGAAGAAAGCAAATAAAATTGATCCTGCTTCAGAGAAAAATAAATTTAAATTCTATCTGTGGAATAACATGGGTGTAATCGCTGCTGTGCTAGCTTTCTTCCCACTAGTTGTTTTACTATTAAGAGATAAGGACCTTAATAAGACAACCAAGAAAATCGCATCTGTTGTTGCTGCGATTGCTTTAATTGCTGCTGTGGGGCTTTCAGTTGATTATAATCCAGTCTCTGCAGAGGATCTGGAGGCTCAGATTGAGGCCGCAGTTCTCAACAATGACGGTGTTGCTTACTGGACACAGTGGGGTAAATCCTACCACTTCGATCCTGACTGTCATACCTTATCAAGATCAAGTATTGTCTTTACAGGAACGATTGAAGAAGCAATTGATGCTAACCGTGATGACCCTTGTGATTTCTGTGCCGGCGGTGCCGATGAAAAATAACTTGAATAAATTAACCATAAGTAATAGACCGTGGTTCACTGAACCGCGGTCTTTTACTTATTGATTATTTACGCTAATCTTAGGCGCTCACTTCGTCCTTTTCATCTTCTATTAGCTTACCCGAAATATTATATAGTAAGGGCCCTTTACTAGCTTTTACTGTGTCCGCTGTAATTATACACTTAGAAATATCTTCACGTGAAGGTAATTCGTACATTACATCAAGTAATGCAGTTTCAATAATCGAACGTAGACCACGAGCTCCTGTATTGCGTTTTATCGCTTCCTGCGCAACAACTTTAAGCGCTTCATCAGTAAACTCTAGTTCAACATGATCTAACTCAAATAGTTTTTTATATTGCTTTACTAAAGCATTTTTCGGTTGTGTTAAAATCGCAATTAAAGTCTTCTCATCTAAGTGCTTAAGGGTTGCAATTACCGGAACGCGTCCAATAAATTCAGGAATTAACCCGAATTTCAACAAGTCCTCAGGCAGAACATGTGACAATACATCGTCTTCAAGTGCTGCAAGCTCAAACGCAGTCTGCGCTTTTTCTACAATCGCACTGGTGCCAAACCCGATTATTTTTTTGCCGAGGCGGCGTTTAATAATAGTATCAATGCCATCAAAGGCACCACCAACAATAAAGAGTACGTTTGTAGTATCTAGTTGGATAAAATCTTGATGCGGATGTTTACGTCCACCCTGTGGCGGTACGTTAGCAACCGTACCTTCAAGGATTCTCAGCAAGGCCTGCTGTACACCCTCACCAGAAACATCTCGCGTAATCGAAGGATTATCTGATTTGCGCGCAATTTTGTCAATCTCGTCAATATAGATAATTCCCGTCTGCGCTCGTTCCACGTCATAATCAGCTGCTTGAAGTAGCTTTAGTAGAATATTCTCTACATCCTCGCCAACATAGCCTGCTTCCGTAAGTGAAGTTGCATCAGCAATCGCAAAAGGAACATCGAGAATCCGCGCCATGGTCTGTGCAAGTAATGTCTTACCACTACCTGTCGGACCGATAAGCATGATATTACTTTTCTGCAACTCAATATCATCGCTCTGCTCATGAGAATTGACTCGTTTGTAGTGATTATAAACGGCAACTGACAATGTTTTTTTGGCTATTTCTTGGTCAATTACGTATTGATCAAGGTTCTCCCGAATCTCCTGTGGCTTCGGTAAAACCATGTTCTTCTTTTCAATCTCTGCCGCAAGTTCTTCTTCAATAATGCTACTGCACATATCAATACAGCCGTCACAGATATAAGCATCTGGACCAGCTACAAGCGTACGCACTTGCTCCTGTGGTTTTCCACAGAATGAACATTTTACTACTTTCATCTCGTCGCTAACTTCCAACACCCCCCTATTTGCTTTCAGCGACTAGTAGGTCTAAGGCTTTACGATATTTTAAATCAAATTCCATATTTTCATAACCAGAACCACCTGCTAACAGAATTTCTTTAATCTCTGCCGGCTCTCTTTCATATATTGCAGCGATGCGAGCAATCTCCTCATCTACCTCTTCCTCAGTTACAGTAATCTCTTCAACTTTTACAATCTCTTCAAGAACTAGATCAGAGCGCACACGACGAGCTGCATCCTCACGGAATTGCGCCCGCATTGTTTCTTCATCTGAACCCATATACTGCATGTAAAGTTCTAATGTAAGACCTTGTTGCGATAGTTGCTGATCGAAATTACGTAGCATTTTATCAACTTCAAAATCAACCATTGCTTCTGGAATCTCAACAGTCGCATTATCAGCCGCAAGTTTAAGAGCGGTATCCTTTAGATAAATTTCTTGCTCTTGCTCTGCTTCTTTTTCTAAACGCTCACGAATATCCGTCGTTAAAGCCTCTAAGCTATCAAAATCAATATCCTTAGCAAACTCATCATCAAGTTCTGGAAGTTGTTTACGCTTAATCTCGTGTAGTTTAATCTTAAAGATTACCGCTTTACCCGCTAAATCTTCGCTATGATATTCTTCAGGAAAAGTAATATTAATATCACATTCCTCATCTTTTTTCATTCCAATTATCTGCTCTTCAAAGCCAGGAATAAATGAGCCTGAACCAATCACTAGTGGATGATTTTCGCCCTTTCCACCTTCAAAAGCAACTCCATCAAGGAAACCTTCGAAATCAATTATCACAGTGTCGCCGTCTAGAACCTCGCCGTCCTCAAGTACGATAATATCAGCATGACGCTCACGCAGTGATTCCAGTTCCGCATCGATTGCACTATCTTTTACTGTGAAGTCCTTTTTCTCTATTTTGAGCCCCTTATATTTTCCTAGTTTTACCTCTGGCTTAACAGTAACCTTAGCTGTGAAAATAAAAGGCTTACCTAGCTCAAATTGTTCAATATCAACATCAGGACGGTCAACCGGTTCGATTCCTGTCTCATCAATTGCTTGCGAATAAGCATCTGGCAGAATATAGTCAATTGCATCACTATAAAGTGTCTCAACACCAAAGCGTGATTCGTAAATATTGCGTGGTACTTTGCCTTTACGAAATCCAGGAACTTCCACTGTTTTTACCGCTTTATTAAAGGCGTGGTCTAAACCCGCGTCTAATACTTCTTTATCCATTTCTACACGCAAGAGAACCTGGTTCTTCTCGCCCTCTATTTTTTTCCAAGTAGCTTTCATTAATTAACTCCTCCTTAAATTATCGTCCATGTAATATGCATCAATGTATCTATAAATTATAACATACAGAACACTCGTTTCAAGCATTGAAAAACACCCCAAACTTTCAGGGTGCTATTAAAGTGTTAAAATATGGCGTCTCAGGAGGGATTCGAACCCCCGGCCTACGGCTTAGAAGGCCGTTGCTCTATCCAGCTGAGCTACTGAGACAGGTTACACTTATAATTTATCAGAACACGAAAAATTATAACATGTGAAATTTTTTAAGTCAACGCATTTAACAATTAGCCATTATCGCAACCAGTTTTTTCAGGGCTGCAGCGCGATGACTAATGAGATTTTTCTCCTCTGCAGTTATTTCCGCCATCGTCAATCCGCGATCAGGCAATAGAAAAATTGGGTCATAACCGAATCCACCTGTTCCCGACTGCTCACTAGCAATCTCCCCTTCACAAAAGCCCTCTACCACTACAATCGCCTCGCCGGGGACCGCAAAGGCGATTGCCGCCGTAAATCTAGCTGTTCGCTTAGCAGCGGGTAGATCACCTAACTCTGCTAAAAGTTTATCAATATTGCGCTGATCCGAGCGTGGTTCACCTGCGTAGCGCGCCGAATAGATTCCGGGCGCACCACCAAGCTGATCGACCACTAGCCCAGAGTCATCAGCGATTACTGGTAGCTTCAGCGCCTGGCTGATTGTCTCTGCCTTTAGGATAGCATTTTCAATAAAACTGCTACCATCCTCAACAATCTCTGGTAACTCAGGGTAATCTGCCAAGGAACGCAGAATAAAGCCCAGAGGCTCCAACATTAAAGCGAATTCCTTAAGTTTTCCCTGGTTGCTCGTTGCAATAATTAGTTGCTTACCCATCTAATGACCCCTTCTGTAATGTGACAAGTTGCTCAATCCCCGCTTTTGCAAAAGCAAGCATTGTAGTAAGTTCATCTTGCGTGAAGTTCGCTTCCTCACCAGTTCCTTGAATCTCAACAAATTCTCCTGCCTCCGTCATCACAACATTCATATCAACGTCGGCCGTGCAATCCTCGGAATAATCGAGGTCGAGCATGGCTTCGCCTTCAACTATACCTACGCTTGTAGCAGCTACATAAGATTTAATTGGCAGTTCTCTAATTTTCTCCTCTATTAGCAGATAACGACAAGCATCAACCAATGCAATAAAGGAACCGGTTATTGCCGCTGTCCTCGTACCACCATCAGCCTGAATAACGTCACAATCAATCCAGATCGTTCTTTCACCAAGTTTCTCTAGATCGACTACCGAACGAAGTGCCCGGCCAATCAAACGCGAAATTTCTAAAGTCCGTCCACTTTGCTTACCTCTTGTTGCCTCGCGCTGTGTACGTGTCTGAGTCGCCCTAGGTAACATTGAGTATTCAGCAGTGATCCAGCCTCTTCCTTCCCCACGCAGAAAAACTGGCACACGTTCTTCAACTGTGGCACTACAAATAATTCGCGTATCACCGAACTCAATTAGGACTGACCCCTCGGCATATTTCAGATAGTTTCTTTCGATCGTAATTACTCGAAGTTGATTATTTTCCCTTTGATTAGCTCTCATTTAAATCTTCTCCTGTCTCAATAATTGCTGTTAGTTGAATATGTTCAACAACCAGTTCCTCGCCAAGCCACTTTTCGCCAATCTTTTTGAAAAGCTCTGGGTCACCAGTTGTGAAATACTTATTATTTGCGCCCTTCCCCTTAGCGCTATCTTCACTTAGCATTCCTAAGTCAGCCAGAATCGTAGCTAGCTGTTTTGCCGTCTCCTCGGCAGAACTAATCAATTTAATTTCCGGACCTAGCGCCGCCTGAATATACTGAGTAAGCAAAGGATAATGGGTACATCCCAGAATCAAAGAATCAATCTGGTAGTCACTTAAAGGAGCTAACGCCTCCTCTACTATCTGTTGCTTTTCCTCATCGTTATAAATGTGCTCCTGCTCCGCCAAAGTAACCAAAGATGGACAAGCTAAGCCCATAACCTGATAGAGCGGATTAATTGACTTTAGAGCCTCCTGATAGGCACCACTATTAATTGTCCCAACAGTTCCAATCACACCGATTATACCATTCTCTGATGCCTCGGCCGCGGCAATACTACCTGGTCGGATGACACCAATTACCGGTATCTTAACCTGCTCGCGTACTGCGGCAAGCGCATAGGCTGTTGCTGTATTACAAGCAATTACAATTGCTTTGACATCCTGTTTCATTAGAAAATCGACAATCTCAAAAGTAAATTGCTGCACCTCTGCAGCTGAGCGCGGGCCATATGGACAGCGTGCTGTGTCACCAACATAGATTAGTTGCTCCTTTGGCAACTGTTTGATAATCTCCTTAACGACGGTTAACCCGCCTAAACCAGAATCTAGAATCCCGATCGGTTGATTTGTGTGCATAATTAAGTCTCCTTAAAATTTCTCATATTCTATTATATAATAAGAGTAACAGATTTAATATTACAATATTAGTAATCGGCAGGTTGAGTTAAGAGCTTTATGCTGAAATTTATGTATGCTTATGGTATTATTTGTTGTAATATTCTCAATATTCGAAAGATTATTAAGGAGGGTGGTATAAATGTTAGAGCAGGTACAAGCAATTGCAACTAGACTAAAAGAGCTGCGAGAAATCTCTGGCTTATCAATTGAAAAATTGGCTGCGCAACTAAAGATTGAGGCAGACAAATATGAAGAGTATGAAAGCGGCAAGGTAGATATACCAGTTAGTGCGCTTTATGCTGTTGGTAATTACTTTGATGTTGAGCTAACTGCACTTCTGACAGGCGCAGATCCTAAACTCCACGACTATGCGCTAGTCCGCAAGGATAAAGGAATTTTTGTGAAAAGGCGTAAAAACTATAATTACCATAATCTTTCCTATAATTTTGCCAACAAGCAAATGGAAACTTTCCTGGTTACAATTGAACCAGATAAGGCTAATAAGGTGCTAGATTTCAACTCGCATCATGGGCAGGAATTCAACTATGTGCTTGAGGGTAATATGCGGTTAACGATTGATGGTAAAGAGTTAGTCCTTAACCCTGGTGATTCAATCTATTATAATGCCGAACTGCCGCATGCTATGGAGCCAATCAAGGACGAAAGAGTTGTTTTTTTGGCGATAATTGTCGATTAAACAAAGCATTGTTGCAAGATTAAAATATATAATAAAGAATTTTGTCGCAAATAATTAATAGTAAATTATAATAGAAAAAAGAGAGTGAGGATAATATAATGTATCGCAAATATGTGACTCAGGATTCCTTTGAATCTTATGAAGATTTCTATCAGAATTTTAAAATAAAAACGCCAAATAATTTCAACTTCGCCTTTGATGTTGTTGATGAAATTGCTCAAACGACACCGGATAAGGTGGCGTTAGTCTGGTGCAATGATAAGGGTGATGAGAGAACCTTTACCTTTAAAGAAATACAGGAATATACAAATCGTACAGCTAATCTTTTTACCAGCCTTGGTATCGTAAAAGGCGACGCTGTTATGCTGATTCTAAAACGCCATTATCAATTCTGGTTTAGCCTGCTAGCACTACATAAGATTGGTGCAATCTGTATTCCAGCAACCCATTTACTTACGACTAAAGACATCATCTACCGCGTTAATGCAGCAGATATTAAAATGATTGTTTCAGTAAATGAGGAGCGAGTAGTTGAGTCAATTGAATCTGCAGAAGTTGAGGCCAAATCTTTCCAGAAGGTCTTGGTTGGTGGCGAGCGAGCTGATTGGATTGATTATGACACGGAGCTTGATCAAATGGCAACTCGATTTAAAAAGCCATGTGGTAATGCACTTACCAAAAACGAAGATATCTCACTAATTTATTTTACTTCTGGCACTACGGGAATGCCGAAGATGGTACAACATAATTTCCTCTATCCGCTTGGTCATATTGTAACAGCTAAATACTGGCAGGGGGTTACCGATGGTGGTCTGCATTTAACAGTGGCGGATACCGGTTGGGCTAAGGCAGCATGGGGTAAAATCTATGGGCAGTGGCTCTGTGGAAGCGCTATTTTTGTCTATGATTACGATAAATTTGTTCCAACTGAATTATTAGAGATGGTAATCAAACACAAGGTTACTACCTTCTGTGCTCCGCCAACTATCTTCCGCTTCTTTATTCGCGAGGATTTAAAACAATATGATTTGAGTAATTTAACACATTTCTCAATTGCTGGCGAACCTCTTAATCCTGAAGTTTATAATCAATTCCTTGATGCAACAGGTTTTAAGCTAACTGAAGGCTATGGTCAGACTGAGACAACAGTAATTGTTGCATCATATCCTTGGCTTGAAGTTCGTCCAGGCTCGATGGGTAAACCATCGGCAGGCTACGAAATTGATATTATTAATGAATTTGGAGTTTCCTGCGATGTTGGGGAAGAGGGCGAAATTGTTGTATTAACAGATAATATTGTTCCTTTTGGGATTTTTGCTGGTTACTACCGCGACCCAGTGCTGACTAAGAGCGTCTGGTATAATAATGTTTATCATACAGGTGACGTTGCTTGGCGCGACGAAGACGGCTATTTCTGGTTCGTTGGCCGGACAGATGATGTGATTAAAAGTTCCGGTTATCGCATCGGGCCCTTTGAAGTTGAGAGTGCTTTAATTGAACATCCAGCTATACTTGAATGTGCTATAACCGCTGTTCCTGATGAGATTCGTGGCCAGATTGTTAAAGCTACAATTATCCTTGCTAAGGGCTACACTGCTAGCGATGAACTTAAAAAAGAACTTCAAGATCATGTTAAAAAGGTGACAGCGCCCTATAAATATCCGCGGATTATTGAGTTTGTTGATGAATTGCCGAAAACAATTAGCGGTAAAATTCGCCGTGTTGAGATTAAGGCACGCGACTCACAATAGAAATGATTTAAGATTAGTTTTCAAAGGAAGCGTTGGATTTGCGACTTTTATTAGAAATTAAAATATTACCGGAGTGGGACGGTTTAATGATTAAGGAATTACTATCTAATCATTTGAACTTCTCTCGTAAAAGCTTAAGCAAAATCAAACATGAGGGGGATATCCAGCTTAATGGTATCTCTCTTTATGTTACCCGCCGCCTTGCCACAGATGATATATTGACACTCTATATACCTGAGGAGCACTCAGAGGCTGTTCCGCCAGAACCAGTCCCTGTCGATATTATCTGTGAGGATGAGGACATTGTCATAGTCAATAAACAGGCTGGCGTCGTCGTTCATCCAACGCGCAATTATCCCTCGGGAACGATTGCCAACGGCTTACAATACTATTGGCAGACAAAAGGCCAGCGCTTCCGCTTTCGTCCGGTTAACCGCCTTGACCGCGATACCTCAGGTCTGTTTATCGTCGCCAAAAACCAGTATTCTCACCATCGTTTGGCGCAGCAACTGGAAAATGGCCAGTTAAAAAGAATTTACCATGGGATTGTCCATGGTAAACTGCCTGCAACTTCTGGCATGATTGATGCACCGCTAATCCGTGATCCTGAGCATAGCGTGCGCAGAATTGTCGATTTTAATAATAGCGAGGCGAAAGCCTCATTGACGCGCTATCGTGTTCTAAACGAGAGTGCTGATTTTTCACTTGTTGAGTTAGAGTTGCTTACTGGTAGAACACACCAGCTTCGGGCACATTTGGCTTGGTTAGGCGCCCCGCTGGTTGGCGATGATTTATATGGTGGCCATAACATCGCCATCCAGCGGCAGGCATTGCATGCCTGGGAGATTGCGTTCGCGCACCCACGGGTGCCGGCGCCTGGCGCCGAGGAAGCGCGCCTAGAATTCCATGCTCCCTATCCACCTGACCTTGCGCGCTTCCGCGAGTGGCAATTTCCCGCGCCTTAATCCTTATTCAGATGATCTAGAATATTATTAGCTAATTTCTCCCCAATGCCGAGTGCCCTCAGCTGCTCGCTACTAGCTCTCTTCAGTTCTTCAATCGAAGCAAAATTCTGATATAGTAAAGCCTTACGTTTAGGTCCAACACCCGCTATATCGTCAAGCTCAGATCTCAACATGCTACCTGTACGTAACTGTCTGTGGAAGGTAATCGCAAAGCGGTGGACCTCATCTTGAATTCTTTGTAGAAGATAGAACTCCTGAGAATTCCGCTCCAATTTAATTAATTCTCCTTCTTTGCCGAGAATTAATTGTGAACTTCGATGCTTATCATCTTTGGCAATACCAGCTACTGGAATATCCAGACTTAATTCATTCTCTAAGACATCAAGCGCGGCATTAATCTGTCCCTGTCCACCATCTACTATAATTAAATCGGGGAGATTCAGCCCTTCCAAGAGAACATGAGTATAACGGCGGCGAATTACCTCACGCATCGTCTCGTAATCATCAGGTCCTGTGACCTCTTTAATGCGATATTTACGATAACTATTCCGATCGGGTTCACCGTCAATATAGACAACCATCGCAGAGACTGGATTAGCCCCCTGAATATTGGAATTATCAAAAGCCTCAATTCTTTGCAATCGCTCAATCCCCAGTGACTCGGCTAAGCTCTCAACCGCTTCCTTGGTCCGTCTTTCCTTACTCAGTGCAAGCAGGAACTTTTCTTTTAGTGCATTCTCCGCATTTTTGTTGGCCAATCGCACTAATTTCCGCTTCTGTCCGCGTTTAGGCTGCAGGACTTTTGCTGGAAGCCACTCACTAAAGTCCTCAACTTCTAAATGCTCAGGGAGCAGGACCTCTTTTGCGAGGATTGGATGCTCGAAGTAATACTGGGTTATGAAAGAAAGAAAACTTTCCGCCTCGTCGGTGTAATAGGGCAGAATTCTGAGATCGCTCTTTAACAGATTCCCCTGACGCATGAAGAAAATCTGAACTGCCATCCAGCCGTCCTCAGTATAGTAACCGATGATATCTCGATCGACTCGGTCATTTATGCTGATCGCCTGCTTGGTCATAATTGCCTCAATATCAGCGAGCTGCAGTTTAATTTCATTGGCACGCTCGTATTCCATTCGCGCAGAGGCTTCCTGCATATCAGTCACAAGTTTTCGCTTAATTTTCTGATAGTCGCCTTGGAGAAATTGAGTAATTTCTGCGACCATGCGTTGATTTTCCTCTCGACTAACTGGAAACTCGCAAGGACCCAGGCACTGATCGATATGGTAATAAAGGCAAACTTCCTTCTTCATTGTTTTACATTTTCGCAGTGGATAGATCCGATCCAGTAGCTGTTTTACTACCTTAGCTGCACCGGCATCTGGATAGGGACCAAAATACTTGCCCTTATCCCTTTTAATCTTCCGCACAATCTCTAAGCGTGGATGCTCGTCAGCGGTGAGCTTAATGTAAGGATAGGTTTTGTCATCCTTGAGCATTACGTTATAACGCGGGCGATATTTTTTGATTAGATTATTCTCCAGAATTAAGGCCTCGACAGTAGAATCGGTGATTATATATTCGTAATTAGCAATTTTGCTGACTAGTAACTGTGTTTTACGGTTGTGACTACCAGTAAAATAGGAGCGAACCCGACTACGCAAGGACTTAGCCTTGCCAACATAAATAACCTTGCCACTATCATCGAGCATTAGATAACAACCAGGATTATCTGGCAGAACAGCTAGCTTCTCTTTAAGCTTATTTAGTTGATCATTCGGCTCTGCTCTACTCAAATTTATCGCCCCTCTCAGTAATTTCTAATTAGATATATTTTATCATAAATTTTTCAAACAACCTCTTGGAACTTGCTATTGAAAAAACCACCAGCTGTCCATCAGAATAAACTGATCAAACAGGTAGTGGTTGGTGTTCATACAGCATTAATTGGTTAAACTATTGATGCCGTTTGATAGTTGCCTTAAGTTCGTCCTTTGGTGCAAAGCCAACAATTTTGTCTACGGGCTCGCCATCCTTAAATAAAATCATTGTTGGAATGCTCATAACTCCGTATTTTCTTGACATTTCTGGGTTTTCATCTACATTTAATTTTGCAATAGTTACTTGATCTCCTAGATCAATTGCTAGCTCAGCTAGAACTGGTGCAATCATTCTACAAGGTCCACACCAGGCTGCCCAGAAATCAACCAGTACTAAGCCGCCACCTTCAACTTCAGCAGCAAACGTTTGATCCGTTACATCGATAAGTGCCATACAAATCCTCCTCTATTGTTTATGATTTTCAAATTATACCATCAATACTGACTAATATCTACATGGCAAGTATAGTAAATTATGTAATTTTATTCCAATCCTAACTACTTGAAGGTTACAACCGTTACGCCACCGCCACCTTCGCCATGACGCCCTGGCCGCAGCTCTTTGGTATGTGGATGGCGTCGCAGAAAATCCTGCAGGCCGGCTCGCAGCTTACCAGTTCCCATGCCATGGATTACCGTCACCTGTGAGTAACCTTGGAGAAAAGCCTTATCAAGATAGGTATCTAATTCGGCAATCGCATCCTCAACATTATATCCGTGTAAATCAATCTCTGGCCGAACATTACTCTCACTACGCCTAAAGCTAGTTCCTACAAATGATTTCACTTCAGTTTCTTTTGGCAAAAAACTTAGCTCGGATCGTTCAAGTTTCAATTTGAGGCTACCAATCTGCACGAGAAACTCCCCTGCAGAAAGTTGGTCGAGTATTGTTCCACGTCGGTCGAAACTTAATACATGCACGTCATCACCGACCTTTAACTCTGACTTATCCGGCTTGCGTATCCGCTTTTTTTTCTGCTCCGGAATCGCGCTGTCAAGTTGCTTCTTCATTTCAATTAAGCGGTGTTCTTTCACGCTAACCTCTTCCGCTAGAGCAAATTGCCTAAGATCGTTAATTACCGTCTCTGCCGTTTTTTTCGCTTTTTCAACTATCTCCTCAGCTTCACGCTGTGCATCGGTATAAATTTTTTCTCGCTCCAATTCAAAATGCGCTAAACGATCTTCCAACTCTGAGCTTGTTCGTGCAGCCTGTTTTCTTAACTCCTCCGCAGCTATTCGTTCTTTTTCAGCTAAAGAACGATTCTCCTCAAGAATTGCGATCATCGATTCAACCTGTCGATCGTCCTGGTTGAGCTGCTCTTTTGCGACTTCAATTATCTCATCATCCAGTCCTAAACGCTTGGCAATTAGAAAGGCATTACTCCTTCCAGGTGCACCAATCATTAAGCGATAGGTAGGCCGAAGCGTCTCTACGCAGAACTCGACACTCGCATTAACCACTCCTGGATTATTATAGGCATAGGCCTTAAGCTCGCTATAATGTGTCGTTGCAACAACAGACGCACCGACACTGCGAATATATTCTAGAAGTGCAATCGCCAAGGCAGCACCTTCTGTTGGATCCGTTCCTGCGCCTAATTCATCAAGTAAGATTAAGCTATTTTCATCAAATTCAGCGAGAATGCTGATAATATTTGTCATGTGGCTGGAGAAGGTACTAAGGCTCTGTTCAATTGACTGTTCATCGCCAATGTCAACATATACTGCTGAGTAAAGACTCGCGACACTACCCTCTTCAACAGGTAAGTGCAGGCCGGCCATCGCCATTAAACTCAAGAGCCCGATCGTCTTCAGGGAGACCGTCTTCCCACCAGTATTAGGGCCCGTAATCACAATCGCCCGATAATCTCTGCCAAGCTCCACATCAATTGGAACAACTTCATCTTTGGCTATCAGGGGATGTCTAGCTTTTCTAAGATTTAACCAACCATCTTTATTTAAAAGTGGCTTAGTAGCACGCATTTCCTCTGCCAACTCGGCCTTAGACTGGATAAAATCAATCTGCGCCAAGGCTTCCACGTTTAACATTAGTATTTCTTGTTCAGCCATAGCTTGGGCACTTAAGTGTTGGAGAATTTTTTCTATTTCCTTCTCCTCATTTATTATTGCCTCTCGCAACTGATTATTTATCTCTACAATCGCCGCCGGCTCAACATAGATTGTTGCACCAGAAGCCGATTGATCATGAACTATTCCACCAAAATGCATCCGATGTTCCTGTTTCACCGGAATGACATAACGATTATTGCGAATTGTAACAATTGGGTCCTGAAGTTTACTCTGGTTAACCGGACTCTTGATGATGGATTCCAACTTGGATTTAAGTTTCGCTTCAGAACTAGAAATCTTTTGACGAATACGATTTAGCTCGGGAGATGCCGAATCTTTAATTTCACCATTCTCATCTATTGCCGCAAGAATTGCTTTCTCCAAATTCGATAAATCCTCAATTACGCCTGCCAGCTCAAACAGTTTAGGGATTAGATTTGGTTTAGCAAAACTAAGAAGTGATCGTTTGACCCGCCTACCAGCATAGATTGTATTAGCAATATCTAAAAGCTGCTCAATCGACAGAACTCCTGCCTTATCCAGCCTTTTTAGTGCAGGACGTAACTCCTTAACGCCACCTAAGGATACCCCGCCGCTAATACGAAAGAGGTCTAGACCTTCACGCGTCTCCGCCTGCCAAGATTCCGCAAGTTCTAGTCGGGTAGTTGGCACTAGAGCCGCCGTTAATTCCTTGCCCATAGCAGTAGCCGCTTTGGCCTCAAGTTTCGCGATAATTTTTGGATACTCTAATGCATTTAAACTCCGTACATTCACGTCCATTTCACCTCTTATTAATCATTATATACTTTCGCGCATGCTTAATATAGTTGAAAATTATCTAGTATCCGATTGCTGATAATGATATACTCATCTAAGTAGAATAAGCCACTTAAAAGTCGCGTTGGGACAACCGATGCGTTTTTATTTGTATTGATGTTTACGAAATATGGAAATAGGGGTTAATCATGAGTGTTTTCAAAGACCTTTCTTGGTTTTTTAAACAGGAAAAGAAAAGTTATATTGTTGGTATCCTTGTTCTAATCATTGTAGCGGTAATTGTGCTCTTTCCACCCTATGCTGTTGGGATTATTGTTGACCATATCGACCAAGGGACCTTAACCGGGAAGACTTTATTTACCTGGTTATTCCTGATTGCTTTTAGTGGTTTCATCCTTTATGGTCTACGTTACTTCTGGCGAATTATGATTTATGGTGCGGCAGCCCGTTTAGCGCAGAATTTGCGGAATCAACTCTACCAAAGATTTACTGATCATACATCTGATTTCTACAATGAGCAGCGAACAGGGGACTTAATGGCGCATGCCACTAATGACGTGCAGGCGGTCGAGATGACAGCTGGAGACGGTATTCTAACTCTAATCGATTCAATTACCATGGGTGGCATGGTTATTATGATGATGTCCGTCTTCGTTAGCTGGGAACTAACCTTGATTAGCTTATTACCCATGCCTTTCATGGCAATTATTACAGGACGCTATGGGACGCTGATTCACCAGCGATTCTCCTTAGCTCAGTCCTCTTTTTCCAACCTAAACGATAAGGTGCAAGAGAGTGTTTCTGGTATTCGCCTTACTAAATCCTTCGGAATTGAAAAAGCAGAAATTAATGATTTTTCGGAAAAATCTGATGATACTGTTAAGAAAAATATTGCTGTTGCGAAAATCGATGCGCTCTTTGATCCGACTATTTTCTTCATTGTAGGAATCTCCTATTTTCTAGCAATCTCTTTTGGCGGCTATTTTGTTGTGGTCGACAAAATAACCATCGGTCAGCTGACAACCTTTATTATGTATTTAGGTAATTTAATCTGGCCAATGCTCGCTTTTGGCTGGCTCTTCAATATTGTTGAACGTGGTCACGCTTCCTACGACCGCATCCAAGCGCTGTTAAATATTAAACCATCTGTTGTCGACAGAGAGGATGCCCTCTTTACAGTACCACAAGGTGATATTAGCTATCGGATTAAGGGCTTTAAGTATCATCAAGACGAGGAGCCAGTTCTAAAGGAGATACGCTTTGATATCAAGCGCGGTTCCACTCTTGGTATTGTCGGTCGAACTGGCAGCGGTAAATCCACACTTTCGCGTCTCTTATTGCGTGAGTTTGATCTAAGCGACGGCGATATTCTAATTGGGGGGCACTCAATCTACGACTACAGAATTGATTCCCTGCGCCAAGCAATCGGCTATGTACCGCAAGACCATTTCCTTTTCTCAACTACGATCGCGGAAAACATTGCTTTTGCGAGACCTGAATCGACTTTAGAAGAGATTCGTCAGGTGGCAGAACTCGCCTACATAGATAGGGATATTATGCAATTCCCGGATGGCTACGGTACTATCGTTGGTGAAAGAGGAACGACATTGTCTGGAGGGCAGAAACAGCGAATTTCAATTGCTCGCGCCTTGCTGCTTAATCCTGAAATTCTGATACTTGATGATGCTCTTTCCGCTGTTGATGCGAAAACAGAGCAGGCAATTCTAGACCATTTAATTAAATTGCGTCAGGGTAAAACGACAATTATTGCGTCACATCGGATTAGTTCGCTTAGTCATGCCGAATTAATTATTGTGTTAGAAAACGGCCAACTAGTTGAACGAGGAACTCATCAGCAGTTAATCGCAGGTGATGGCTGGTATAAAGAAATCTATCTAAGACAGCAGCTTGAGCAGCTATTAGAGCAAGGCGGTGAGCTAAATGTCTAGTGAAACTTTGACTCTCCAAGATCATTCAACTAAAGAGAATATTACACGCAAAAGAACAGTTAGACGGCTTGCTGGTTATGCGAATAAGCACACCAGCCTAATTGTTTTCAGTTTCTTAATTCTACTCTTAGCAACGTTTGCCGATGTGCTGGGCCCAATAATTATGAAAATATTTATTGATGATCACTTGGTCCCGCGCGACTTCGCCATAAATAGTCTTGTTACACTGGCTGTGGTTTATTTTATCCTAATGATTAGTTCTAGTCTTCTAAATTACCTACAACTGCTCTTCTTTCAGAAGATTGCTATAAAAATCATTCACGAGATTAGGATCGATACCTTCAGTCGCGTTCAAAGATTGGGATTGGCATTTTTCGATCGGACCTCGGGTGGCAGTTTAATCTCACGGATAACTAACGATACTGAGGCGATTAAAGAGCTCTATATTGCCGTCCTTTCTACCTTCGTCCAGAATATCGTAATGTTAATCGGTATCATTATTGCCATGTTCTATCTTGACCCGACGTTGGCACTATTATACTTAATCTTTTTGCCGGTTATTTTTGTGCTTATCCGTGCCTATCAGTACTTTAGCTCGCGTGTCTTTCATCTAGTGCGGAAAAAGCTGAGTCAACTCAATACTAAGTTAAATGAATCAATTCAGGGAATGACAATTATCCAAGCAATGCGTCAGGAGAAACGTTTCCGCGCTAACTTCGCTCAAACTAATAATGAACTCTATAAGGCAACACTCAGGCATGTAAAAATTAATGCACTACTCGGTCGAAGCGTTGTAGATATTATTTACCTGCTTGGCTTGACATTGATTCTCGCTTTCTTCGGCGTTCAGAGCTTTAACGGTTTTATTGAGCTTGGTGTGCTCTATGCTTTTATCAATTATTTGGAACGTTTCTTCGAACCGATTAACATGATTATGCAGAGAATCCCTCAATTCCAGCAAGCGATTGTCGCGTCTGAGCGTGTTTTCGGTCTAATCGACGAAGACCAGGTAGCACCCACAGCTCTTGGTAATGAAGAACCCGAGATAACTGATGGCCTGATCGAATTTAAGAATGTAACCTTCTCCTACGATGGCAAGGTTGATGTGTTAAAGGACATTAGCTTTACGGCTAAACCAGGGGAAACAGTTGCCTTAGTTGGACATACCGGCAGTGGCAAAAGCTCGATCAGCAACCTGCTCATGCGCTTCTACCCCTTTGATAAGGGCGAGATTCTGATCGATGGGGTGAACTTAAACCTCTATCAAGAAGAAGAGTTACGGAGTAAGTTGGGACTCGTTCTGCAAGATGCCTTTCTTTTCTCAGGTGATATTAACCACAATATTCGATTGTTTAATGAAAAGATTAGCGACCAGAAAATTATCGATGCAGCACGTTTTGTTCAGGCGGATCGATTTATTGAACAATTACCACAGAAATACGAGCATCCTGTTGGCGAGCGGGGAAGTACCTTCTCTAGCGGAGAAAGGCAATTGATTTCTTTTGCGCGGACCATTGCCTTGGACCCGAAAATCTTAGTGCTTGATGAGGCGACAGCTAATATCGATTCAGAGACGGAAAAAGCGATTCAATTCGCTCTTAAAGAGATGCGTAAGGGAAGGACAACGATTGCGATCGCACACAGACTTTCAACAATTTATGATGCGAATCTGATTCTTGTTCTACATAAGGGTGAGATTGTCGAGCGCGGTACACACCAAGAGTTACTCCAGATGCAGGGGCGTTATTACAATATGTATAATCTGCAAGAAAGAAACGGCTAAAAAACCATCTGATTAATCAATCCAGGTGTTCCATAGATTATAAGCTTTCTCTGTTAGGCCAGGTGTTGCGTCAAGCATTGCCTGGGAAATACCAGAGCCAGCTAAATGTGTCGCAACCGCCTCTGATGGCAGAACTGTTGCAAAGTTTACTAAGAGCAAGATAATCAAAAAGCTCTGTGCAAGACCAATGAGCAATCCCGATAATTTATTTAATGTCGAAATAACGGGTAGCTTAGCAACCACATCTAAGGCGATTCCAAGTATCCAGAGAATAAATTTCACGACAATAAATATTATAATAAAAGCCAGCGCATTATAGAACATCACCTCAAAATTAAAGGTCTGAGAAAATAACTCCAATGTTCCGCTCTGAAATTCAGGGAAAGGAATCCACTCGCGGAGAAGGGGCGACAGTTTATCATAGAAAAAGTAAGCAGCTAATAAGGCAATAACAAATCCTAGCAGATTAATTAGCTGCTTAACTAGTCCCGAATGATATCCACGTATCGCAAAAAAGAGCAATATGACTAGAATAATAATATCTAGGTAATTCATCTCTTTCTATCCTCTCCACTTTTTATTTGCGAATTTCAGCTTGTAACTGATCCTCAAGTTTTCTAATTATTTTCAGATTGATGACGTTAATTTCCTCATCTGTTAAGGTTCTTTCCCTACTTCTAAATGTTAATGAATAAGCCAAACTTTTCTTGCCCTCGCCCAGCTGTGAACCGGTGTATAGGTCAAAAAGTTCTAAATCCTCCA
>CAZKBI010000003.1:45293-73973 GCA_964551195.1 uncultured Caryophanales bacterium
TATTCTGCTATTTCAAGCAGATTACTTAATAACTGCGTTCTTAAATATTCACGTTCCTCACTCAATGGTGTAAGTAATTTTATTGGTTGCAAATCAGGATAGAGATTATTCTTGCGATCAATACTCTTTTTGGAGACAAGTGTGTAGGTGATTACCTCATAGAGACCAGAGCTTTCTAAGTTGTTTTTGAGGCGACGCGTTAACTTCTGCTCAGTAGTTAAATGCCCGCGCGTGTAAACGCCGACTGGTAAGGTTGTCGGTATATTTTCATAACCATAAATCCTTGCCAGCTCCTCAGCAAGATCCTCTTCAATCGAAATATCGCCCCTTCTTGTTGGAACCTCAACAACAAGCCCTGCAGCTGTTTTCTTAACTGAAAAGCGTAGGCGCCTGAAAATATCTAGCATTTCCTCGATCGTCATTTCCGTTCCAATAATACTATTCTGTTTATCTAGATTAAGTGCTACCTCACGCTCAATTGGCTCATTAACCTTTGCTTCATAAATATCACCAATAATCTTGGCGTCAGCAATCTCTACTAGAAGCTCAGCTGCCCTATTTACCGCCGCATAAATACGATTGGGGTCAACGCCCTTCTCAAAACGAGTACTAGCCTCTGAACGCAGATCCAGCTTACGCGCAGTTCTGCCAACAGAGAGATTGTTAAAGTAAGCTGATTCCAAGAGTACCTCTGTCGTTTCTGAAGTGACTTCACTATTTGCGCCACCCATTACGCCAGCAATTGCAAGAGCTTTTTCTTTATCGGTGATTAAAAGCATTTCTGGATCAAGTTTACGCTCCTGCTCATCTAATGTAACCAATACCTCCTTATCTCTTGCGTAACGAACATCGATTAAGCCGTCCTTAATTGCAGAGAAATCAAAGGCATGTAATGGTTGTCCATACTCAAGTAGAACATAGTTAGTAATATCAACTAAATTATTAATCGGTCTAATCCCGCCAGCAATCAAGCGGTTACGCAGCCACTCCGGCGACTCAGCTACCTTAACATCAGAGAGCAAGCGCGCCGCATAGTGGGAACAGCCATCTGGTGCGGAAAGCTCAATTTTGACGCGGCCTGAGCTATCAATTTTGTTATCAAGTGAAATTTCTGGAAAGCGAATCTCGCGGTCCAGAATTGCCGCTACCTCATAAGCAACGCCAATCATACTTAAGCAATCAGCACGATTGGGAGTTAAATCAAGGTCTAAAATAAAATCATTTAAACCCAACACATCACGTATATCGTCGCCAACCTGTTCGTCTTCGTCTAGAACAAGGATGCCCTCAGCGACGTCCTTATTATAATATTTTTTGTCTAAGCCAAGTTCATCAACCGAGCAGATCATGCCACAGGATTCAATCCCCCGCAACTTTGCTCGCTTAATCTTAAAATCGCCAGGCAATACAGCACCTACCTGAGCGACCGCAACCTTCTGCCCCTTAGCAACATTCGCTGCACCACAGATAATCTGCTCGATTCTTCCATCAGCGAGTTCAACACTACAAAGACTTAGGCGTTCTGCATTAGGATGTGGTCCACATTCTCGCACATAGCCTACGACAACATTCTCAATCCCCTCGCCCGTTTCAATCACGGCACCTACTTCAACACCTGCCGCAGTAAGCTTTTCAGTTAATTCGTAAGGTGTAATATCTTTTATATCAACATATTCTGCTAACCAATTATATGATACTCTCATGTAGCCCTCCTATATTATCCTGAACTGTTCAAGGAATCGTAAATCATTGGTGTAGAAATGACGAATATCCTCAATCCCGTATTTTAACATTGCAACTCGCTCAACACCTAAGCCAAAGGCAAGACCAGTATATTCTTTCGTGTCAAAACCAGAATTTTCTAGCACTTGTGGATGAACAATCCCCGAACCAAGTATCTCAATCCAGCCTGTCTGCTTGCAAATATAACAACCTTTGCCATGGCAGAAGAAGCAGCTCACATCGACCTCTGCACTCGGCTCAGTGAATGGAAAGAAACTTGGACGTAAACGAATTTTTGTATCAGAACCGAACATTTCCTGCGCAAAGTTCAGCAGCAGACCCTTTAAGTCCGACATTGAAATCTGTTTATCAACTACTAAACCCTCAATCTGCATAAATTGATGTGAGTGGGTTGCATCATCGTCATCACGACGATAGACGACACCAGGACAAATAATCTTCACTGGTCCTTCACCCTTATGAGCAAGCAAGGAGCGCACCTGCACCGGTGAGGTATGTGTTCTTAATAAAACATCCTCTGTTATATAGAAGGAGTCATGCATAGCTCGCGCCGGATGATCCTTGGGCAGATTTAGGGCCTCAAAGTTGTAGAAATCGCTTTCAACCTCTGGTCCCTCAGCAACTTCGAAACCCATGCCTACAAAGATATCCTCGATTTCTGCAATGATACCGCTTAGTGGGTGGGCATTAGCCTGATAAAGCGGTTTCCCTGGCAGGGTAACATCAATATTTTCTGCCTGCAGTTGTTCTTCGACCTGTGCTTTTTTCAGTATCTCTTCCTTAACTACAATCGCTTCACTAAGCTCATTCTTTAGAATATTTATCGCCTGACCAACTAGTGGTCGCTCTTCAACTGACAGAGTAGCCACCCCTCGCGAAACTTCAGTGATTGGCCCCTTTTTACCCAGATATTTAACCTTGACTTCCTGTAGTGCAGCAAGTGTCGTTGCATCAGCAATCTTTTCTATCGCCTCTTGTTTAAGCTGCTCCAATTTCTCTTTCATCTAAATACCTCCACTTAATCTCTTTATATTATGTATTTCTTACTTTAACTGTTGCTGGCGGACATGCTCATAAAGAACGATCGAGGTCGCCATTGCCGCGTTTAGCGATTCCGCCCGGCCAACTATCGGGATCCGCATCATTTCATCAACCATTTCGATGCGCGATTCACTTAGTCCTTTTGCCTCGTTACCAATTATAATAGCAATGTTTTCTTTTAAAGGTAAATCATAGTAAATATGATTAGTGTGCGGACTAGTTCCATATATTATAACACCTTTATTCTTTAGCCCATCAAGTACCTTGTCTAAATCGATATCAGTAACAATTGGTAGATGGAAGATTGAACCCATCGCTGAACGGATCACCTTTGAATTATACAGTTCGACGCTATCCTGACCGATAATAATACCATCAATACCTGCAGCATCAGCGCTACGGATCATCGCCCCTAAATTGCCTGGGTCTTGGATTTGGTCGATAATTAAGAATACTGGTTGCTCAATCTCCAGCAGCTCCTTAACTGTCGCTGCACTCTTTCTAATTACTGCAATAATCCCTTGTGGCGTTACCGTATCACTTAGTTTGGTAATAATTGCATCAGAAACGTAAATCGTCTCAATAACCAGACTGTCAGCTAGAAGTAATTGTTCCAATTCCTCGGTTACTTCGTGATGTTCGCTTAGAATTAAGGTCTCAATCTCTTGACCCGACTGTAAAGCCTCTACTATCAACTTAGTCCCCTCAATCAAATAGAGCCCCTGCTTTTCGCGTCCCTTTTTCGTCTTTAAGTGATTCCACTCTGTTATCCTTGGATTGTTTATCGATTCAATATCCATTTATCCTACACTCTCAATCCTCATTTTTTACGATTAGTTACATATTCCTCAAACTTTTTCAGACCCTCGTTTCTTCCGATAACTACAAGGATATCATTCTGCGCTATTACGTCACTAGCGCTAGGTGAAACATTAATCTTTTCAACATTTTTTAAGGCAATTACGTTAAAGCCATGTTTAGAGCGAATTTCTAATTCCGCTAGACTTTTGCCAATCATTTTTTCACCGCTTTTAACTTCAGCGATAATGTATTCCTCAGAAAGTTCAATGTAATCCAGTACGTTCGGCGTAACCAAAGTATGTGCTAGACGTACTCCCATATCTCTTTCGGCAAAAATCACCTTATCTGCACCTATTTTGTAAAGAACCTTAGCCTGCAAATCATTCTGAGCTTTAACTATGATGGTTTCCACTCCCAGCTCTTTAACAATTAATGTTGTTAAAATACTCGCCTGAATATTTTCACCGATAGCAACTACGACTACATCATAATTACTGATACCTAGAGATTTTAAAGTTGCCTCGTCAGTTGCATCTGCTTCCACAACCTGCGTCACATTTTCGATATTCTCTTGAACTCGATCCTCACTAATATCGATTGCTAGAACATCATTACCTAACTGGTAAAGCTCTGATGCCACGCTACTACCGAAACGCCCTAAACCGATAACTGCGAATTGCTTACTCATAACATCACCCTCTATTAGAATTAACTAGATTTTTTAATCTGCTCGACTGTCTTGGCGTCAAGCTTTTCAATTAGTTTAATTAATAGTTTAATTGTATTCTCATAATCATCTTGGTGGAAAACGCTCGCGTGTGTATGAATGTAGCGTGTTGGAACACCAATAAATAAGGAAGGCACACCTCTGCCATAAAGATGAAAAGACCCAGCATCTGTCCCGCCAAAAGGCAGTGTAGAAAACTGATAAGGAATCCCTTCCTCCTCAGCTGTATCAATCACAAAATCACGCAAGCCCTTATGCGGCACCATCGATGCATCATAAATAATTATCTGTGGTCCAGCACCGAGTTTGCCAACAGCATCATCTTGATTAAAGCCAGGGGTGTCTCCTGCTAGACCAGTATCTAGTGCAAAAGCAATATCTGGTTCGACTGTATACGCGGATGTTCTTGCACCACGCAGGCCAACCTCTTCTTGCACGGTTCCAGCGCCAAAAATTGTGTTGACCATTTTTTTGTTATTTAAACGTTTGAAAACTTCAACAACTGCAGCACAACCGATTCGGTTGTCAACTGCTTTGGCCATGAACATTTTCGGATTGGCCATTGGTGAAAATTTAGAATCAGGAACAATTGAATCACCAGGTCGCACACCAAACTGCTCGGCTTCTTCGCGGCTCTGTGCACCAATATCTATAAATAAATCCTTGATATCAACTGGTTTTTTTCGATCTTCTTCCCTTAAGGTGTGGGGTGGACGCGAACCAACAATACCCAGCAACTCGCCTTTACGCGTCATTACCTGAACTCTTTGAGCAGAGACTACTTGCGACCACCAGCCGCCTATCGTTTGAAACTTAATAAAACCTTCATCAGTGATTCTTGTTACCATGAAGCCAATTTCATCAAGGTGTCCTGCTATAAGGATACGCGGTCCTTCATTACCCTTGCGTGCTATTAGACTACCAATATTATCAGTTATAATCTCGTCCGCATAAGCTTCAATCTGTTCACACATTACTTTACGGACCGGCGCCTCATGTCCAGAAATGCCCGGCGCATTAGTTAAATCTTCAATTATTTTTAAGACTGAATCACTCATTACAACCTCTCCTTTTATACTAATTCATCTTTTTAATTTTCAGAATCTTACCTAGGACTAGTGCTAAGATAAATACTATGGCGCTAAATAGTGCTCCCATCTTGGCCGCTCCTTGAATTGCCAAATCAGTAAAAGCTACATCGGAAATAAATAATGCAACCGTTAGTCCCATCGCCGCAACAAGGCTGGCGGTTACTAACTCTTTGGCTCCCATACCTGTTGGTAAGGGGAAACCCATTTTGCTAGCAAGCAGAGAGAAAGAAGTTATGCCTACTATCTTTCCGCAAATTAACGAGAGTAGAACTATCCATGTCAGTGGTCCAACTGCACCCAGCAATACACCAGCATTCGCTATGCCGAAGAAAAATAGTCCGTAATCGACGAAACCACTCCACTGATGATCAAATTTATTAAGAGCTGCAACCGCTGGGGCTGTGTCTTGCCTAATACCACCATCCGATTCACATAAATGTGGTAAGAAAGGTACAATAAAAACTAATGATAAGGCAGGACTAATACCCGCATTATATAAGCCGATCCAACTTAAAACTCCGGCAATAATTAAATAAGGCCAATAGTTATTAACATTACGTTTTCTTAAAACAAAAGCTATTACGACGCCTAAGAGCGTTAACAGTAACCAGAGTGCTTCAAAGGGCATCGATGGATCAGGATAAAAAATTGCAATAATCGCTAAGCCAATTCCATCATCTACAACTGCTAATAATAGAAGGAAGGCAACTGCCGGGTGCTTATTACCGAAAACAAATCGTGCAAGCATCCAAGCTAAAGCAATATCAGTAGCTGTTGGAATTGCCCAACCTTTCCCATATTCCGGACTTCCCATTAAAGCATTAAAAAGAAAAAAGAATGCGACTGGTCCCAGAATACCACCAATTGTCCCCATCAGTGGATTTATAGCCTTTCGAATGGGACTCAAATCCCCACCCGGTAGGAAACTCTGGGTGATTTCAACTGCTGCAATAGCAAAAAAGAATGCCATAAAAATATTCTGAATTAAAAAATGAAAATTAATATTACCCACAATCTCTGTAAATACAAAAGCCTGATAACTTGCAGGATGTATATTTGCCCACAATAATGCCACAATCACACCGGCAATGAGCGGAAGAGAGTATCTTCTAATATAATGTAATGCCTTTGTCATCAATGTTCCTCCGTTAGTTCTGCCATTCTTGCATAAACTTAATTTTATCTTAATCAACGAGCAACTGTCAATTTAAGTTAAGTTGCTGACTGCCTATTCAATGTATGTTATATTGTAAATAACAATTTACTTGGAGGTTGTCATGAATCAGGATAGTTTATTTAATAAATTTTTCGCCAAAGTTACTGAAGTTTTTAACAATCTAATAGATATAAATTATTCTTTAGCCTTTGAAACTATTGCTGTCGTATTGCTAAAAATAATAATTGTAATAATTATCACCTGGCTATTAATGAAGGCAAGGGGTAAATTTAGCAGACGGATTTTTCACGCAACTAGAATGGATCTACAGAAACAGCAAACATTATCCTCGATCTTCCTTTCCTTCTCTAAATATATAATTTTAATAGTTGCCGGAATTATTATACTCGGATATCTGGGTGTCGAAACTGCTCCCATCCTTGCGAGCGCGGGTATTTTGGGTGTAGCTCTTGGTTTCGGTGCACAGAATCTAGTCAAAGATATAATCTCTGGTTTCTTTATCCTTTTTGAAGATTGGATGCATATTGGTGACTTTGTACAAATTGGTGAGATTACTGGCACAGTAGAAGAAATCGGATTACGTAGCACGGTTATACGCGAATGGTCAGGTAAACAGGTGCATCTACTTAATAGTTCGATTGACAAATCAATTAATTTCAACCGCGAACTAATGCGGCCGATTATCAACTTCACAATCTCTTATGAATACTCAGTTGAAGAAGTAAAAAAGGTTATTAAACTTGCCTGTGATGAGATAAATGAGAAACACGAGAGCAAGCTGTTACGCAACCAAAATGGACTGATAGTAGAACCCATCCATCTTTATGGCGTTACAGATATTAGCAATGAGACTTATGGTTTAAAATATACAGTAGTCGGTCTAGTTCAGGACCAATACTACTGGTCGATGGGTATAGAGATACGAACAATCATGATCGAACACTTCCGTAAAAATGATATCCAGATTGCTACACCAAAACGAGTTTATACACCTGAAGGCACACCATTTTCATAATAATAAAAAGACTCGCAATGAGTCTTTTTATTATTATTTTTATTAATTTTCTGCAGATAATGCAGATTTTTTATTTTTTGTCTATAACATACTGGACGATTGAGCGAACCATTGAGCCAGTTCCACCCTTTTGAATAAGATTGTTCTCTACACTACTCCAAGAAGAACCTGCAATATCAAGGTGAATCCAAGGTACATCGTCAACAAAGACTTCTAAAAACAAGGCTGCTGTAATACTACCTGCTCCACGTCCACCGATGTTCTTCACGTTAGCAATATCACTTTTAATCATTTCCTTATACTCTGGGAAAAGTGGCATCTGCCAAGCTCGCTCACCAGCTGTCCCAGCACTTGCAAGAAACTCATCAACAAACTCTTGGTTATTAGACATCACACCCGTAGTTACATCACCGAGTGCCACGACCATCGCTCCCGTCAAAGTTGCAATGTCAATTAAGCGGGTCGCTCCTAATTGCTGTGCGTAAACTAAACAATCTGCTAATACAATGCGACCTTCAGCATCTGTATTTAACACTTCAATTGTTTTGCCATTCATAGCTGTTAGAACATCTCCTGGTTTAGTCGCTTTTCCTGAGGGCATATTCTCAGTTGCACCAATTACACCAATTACATTCTGCTTTACCCCTAAGCCAGCAATTGCATCGATAGCAGCAAGTACTGTCGCTCCTCCGCTCATGTCGGTCTTCATCTCATGCATATTTAGGCCGGGTTTGAGCGAGATACCACCCGAATCAAAAGTTAAGCCCTTTCCAACAAGTCCAACAATGTCGTCCTTGTCATTACCATTTAGATACTTCAGGACGATTACTTTGGGCGCTTCCTCGGAGCCTTGTGCTACACCAAGGATTCCACCCATGCCTAGCTCTTCCATTTCCTTTACATCAAGTACTGAAAACTCCAAATTATGTTTATCAGCAATCAATTTAGCCTTCTCTGCAAGTACAGTTGGCGTCAACATATTTGCTGGTTCATTGATTAAGTCACGCGCAAAATTTGTAGACTCTGCATAGATTCTGCCAGTTTCAATTCCTTTTTCAAACTCTGCGGAATCACCAGTAACCAAGAAATTAAAAGCATCAATCTTGTTGCTCTTGTCCTCTTCATTACTATAACCACGGAAATTATAATTCATAAATAAAGCACTTTCTGTCATTGTATGTACTAATACATTAGTCTCGATACCAGCGTCTAATAGTGTAGCGATGCCAACAGTTACATTTGTAACTTTCTCCTTATTTGCGGCTTTAACTACAATTCCAATAAATTCACGAACGACACGCTCATCAAATTTCTCTTTCTCGCCAAGACCAACTAACAAAATCTTTTCAGCAGGAACACGCCCAAAGCTGTAAATCAGTGTGCTCTCCTTAGCATCTGCAAGATCTGGCCTTTTGGTAAGTAACTCGCTAAGATTACCAGCTAAAGCCTTATCAAGTGCGCCTACTTCTCCATCTGCTATCTCTTCGTCCTTAAAAATTCCAACTGCTAGTAAATCAGTTTCTACTGATTGAGCAGCAACTTTTAATAAATCAATTTTCATTTCTACACTCCCCTTTTCACCTTTTTATAATTGTCAAATTTATTTGTTTCTATAATGATACCATATCTTAAAAGAAAAAATAGTCTGTATTATATTTTCATATAATACAGACTCCATCATACTTAATGCAATTACATAAATATTTTATCCCTACCGGCATCATTGTACTCGTTTAACAATGTTTCGGTTACTCGTCCCTTACCATACTCAATTACATAGACGGTCACGCTCTTCTTACCCCATTGCTCATAAACCTCATCAACTGAATCAAAATACAGATCTATCATATTTCCGACAATAGCTGATCCTTTGTCAGAAACCACACCGTAACCATAGTTCGGAATGTAAAGTACTGTTCCTAAAGGAAACAAACCTAAATCGGCTGCTACCGTCGAATATAAATCTCGACGAACCTGTACTCCTGAATAGGTCATACCATACTGTGGGTGTTCGATCGTCTTACCGGTCGACTCAATCCCTGCTGTATAACCTGTTGCAGTCACCTGGACCTTGTGGTAACTGTTTAGTTGTGCGCTTTCTTTTTTTGCAATCTCACTAACTAATAATCCTAGGTCATTTCTTTTAAGCTCTTCAAGCTGTAAACTGAAATTACCTAGATACTCGATTTTGCTGCTTTCATTTATTAAAAGATTATTTATATTCTGCTCTGATAAACTTTTCTGATTAATTTCTTCTTTTAATGAAAAATCATTAAGTATACTGTTTGTAGGGAAGCCGAGTACCAAACCGATAGTAGTAACGAGTACGACACTGAGCAAAATTGAAAGAGTTAATTTCGCTCGACTGCTCTTTGTAAAATACAAGAGCAACTCCTCCTCTCAACAACTATTTCTTGATAAAATAGCCTCTATAAAAATACCTATCGTATTATATACTAAATAGAACAATATGCAAGCTTTTTCTGTAGTTTGCAAGAGTTAATAGATTTCACTTTTAATAATCCCTATTAATGTTTATAATGAACATATGATAAAAAGCGTAAAGGTGGTAACAATTTGAGAGAAGATAAAAAGGTGTATGAAATTACAATTATTGGCGGAGGCCCAACTGGATTATTCTCAACTTTTTATGCAGGTATGCGTGGCTCAAGTGTTAAATTAATCGACACGATGCCCAAACTTGGCGGACAGCTACGTGCCCTCTACCCCGAAAAATATATCTATGATGTGGCTGGTTATCCGAAAATAAAAGCTGGCCAACTAATTGAGCGCTTACAGGAACAGGCTAGCAAGTTCGAACCTACCCTCTGCCTGGAAGAACGCGTTGAACAAATCACCAAAAAAAACGATGGTGATTTTCTAATCACGACAACACTAGGAACCCATCTTTCCAAGACAATACTTATTACGGCGGGGATTGGTGCTTTTGAGCCTCGTCGATTAGAATTGGATAATGCTGCGCAATTTGAAAAGAAAAATTTGCATTATTTCATTGATGATATCGAGTATTACCGTGATAAACGCGTCCTAATCTTTGGTGGTGGCGACTCGGCTGTCGACTGGGCTCTTATGCTAAAAGAAGTGGCTAAGGAACTAACTATTATTCACCGCCGCGAAAATTTCCGCGCACATGAATACAGTGTTGAACAGCTATATGAATCTAATATTAATGTACTTGTTCCACGTATAATAAGTGAATTAATCGGCGACGATCTGATTGAAGCCGTGAAGATTGCTGATCCGAATACTGGCGATAATGAAGAAATAATTGAGATTGATGAGTTGATTGTCAACCACGGTTTCATTTCTTCTCTGGGGCCAATTGCTAGCTGGGGCATTGAGCTTGAACACGGTTTAATTGCTGTAGATACAACAATGAAAACAAGTATTGATGGCGTCTATGCTGCTGGCGATATCGTTAGCTACCCAGGCAAAATCAAACTAATCACAACTGGTTTTGGAGAAGCAGCAACTGCTGTTAGTAATGCGAAGCATTACGTGCATCCAGAAGAACGGCTACAACCACCGCGAATGCAGAACATCTAAAAACTAAGAATATTTGGTCTTTTATAATCTGAGGTGATAGTAATGAGCGAACGCACAGTAGAGCAATTTACTGATATAGCAGAAAAGATTGATAAAGGAATAAGGCTTTCTTACGAAGATGGCCTTCGTTTATTAATGACTGATAATTTATTAGCACTGGGACAACTTGCTGATAGAGTTCGCTACGAGAAAAACGGCGATAAGGTCACCTTTATAATCAACACCCATCTTAATTATACTAATGTCTGCCAGATGGGCTGTAAGCTATGCGCATATGCCTTAAAAGAGGGTGATAGTGGTTCCTATACGCTCTCGCTTGAGGAGATTGAGGAACGAGTTACCGGACTCTCCGAGCAGGGTTTTAGAGAAATCCATATTGTTGGTGGTGTAAACCCTAAGCTACCCCTTTCTTACTATGAAGAGATGCTACAAATTACAAAAAAATTAAACCCGCAAATACATATTCAGGGTTTCACCGCTGTTGAGTTAGATTCAATTGCGAAATTAAATAAAATCCCGATCAAAGAACTAATTAGTCGCTTTCAACAGGCCGGTCTTGGCTCCTTGCTTGGCGGTGGTGCTGAGATTCTGGATACAGAAATTCGTCAGATTATTGCCGGCCACAAAAGTAGTGCGGATCGTTGGTTAGAGATCCACGAAATAACTCACCAACTTGGTATGAAATCTAATGCCTCGATAATTTATGGGCATATTGAAAAGCCAGAACACGTTATCGATCACCTGATTCGCTTACGCGAGCTACAGGATCGGACAGGTGGCTTCAATACCTTTTTTGGCTTTGCCTTTCATCCTGATGGGACTAAACTAGCGGAAGAATACCAGCTTCATGGCGAAACAACTGGCATCTATGATTTGAAACTCTTAGCCGTTGCCCGCTTGATGCTTGATAACTTCCCGCACATTCGTGCCTTCTGGATTGCCATAGGTGAAAAACTTGCACAGGTCTCCTTGCACTTTGGTGTTGATGACCTTGATGGCACAGTAATGGAAGAAAATATTTTCCACGCCGCTGGTTCAGAGGCAGCCCGGATGATTCCTAAAGAGAGTTTCCTAAGGATGATTCGTGATGCAGGTCGAATTCCTGTCGAGCGTGATACCTTATATAATGTTCTAAAAATTTATTAAAAGATAGGTGAATCAAGTGAAACAATTTGTTGAAGATCTAGAGCTCCTACCAATCATAGAAAAGGTAGAAAATAATGAACGTTTAAGCTTAGAGGACGGCCTTATCATGTATAACTCGCCAGACTTATCAACGATCGGCATGATGGCTAACTATGTTAACCGCAAGCGCAATGGTGACAAGGTTTACTTCATTCAGAACCTTTATATTAATCCAACTAATGTTTGTGAAGCGACCTGCTCCTTCTGTGGGTATCGTCGCGGTCCTAATGACGAAGGTGCCTACACAATGAGCATGGAAGAACTGCTGGAGTATGTAGCAGAACGATATACGGAAAATATTCGTGAGTTCCATATTGTTGGCGGACACAACGACAATGTTGATTTTAGCTATTATCTGGATACGATAAGTGTGTTAAGAGAGGCATATCCCGAAGTGGTGATTAAAGCTTATTCTGCGGCGGAGGTAGTATTTTTTGCAAAGATTTCGGGTTTAACTGTGCGTGAAGTTCTACAAAAACTAGCCGAGGCTGGCCTAGATACGCTGCCAGGTGGTGGTGCTGAGATTCTAACTGAGACCTACCGCCAGAAATTATGCCCCGATAAAGCAACAGCACAAGAGTGGCTAGATGTTCACGAGATGGCACAAGAGATGGGTATGAAAACTCATGCAACTATGCTCTATGGCTCAATTGAAAGCTATGAAGAACGAATTATTCATATGCTTAAAATCCGTGAGTTACAGGATAAACATGAAGGTTTCCTAGTCTTTATACCACTTGCTTTACAGCCGAAGAAACTAACCGCCTCCATTCAAATGCGAACAGCAGCTTATGATGATTTAAAAACAATTGCGATTAGTCGCTTAATGCTTGATAATATACCGCATATCAAGGCATATTGGATTGATATTGGCGTGCAATTAACGCAGATAGCCCTTTCCTATGGTGCAGACGACATTCACGGGACAATTGTTGAGGAGCGGATAAGTCACGCGGTTGGTGCGAAAACTGAAGCCGGCTTAACAAGGGATGATCTAGTCTGGTTAATTAAAGGTGCTAACCGACAACCAATTGAACGCGATACTTTCTATAATATAGTTAAAGAGTATTAGAAGTGTAGTCAGTCGCTATTAAATGTGTTAATATAAATATGCTAAATAAAGAAAATACTGAATTTAATATAAACAAGGAGGAGAGATAGCAGTGGCACTATTTGATGATGTTAATGAAGTAATCCAGAAATTACGCCCTTTCTTACAAAGAGATGGTGGCGATGTTGAATTAGTTTCAGTAGAAGACGGGGTTGTAAGTGTACGCTTACAAGGTGCTTGTGGAACATGTCCTGGTGCAACAATGACTTTGAAACACGGAATTGAACGCGCATTACTAGAAGAACTTCCTGGCCAAGTGATTGGCGTACAGCAGGTTCAATAGTTCTCACTCATAAGTAAACTAAAACCATTGGCGACTGTGCCAATGGTTTTTTATATTATTTTATTTTCCTTGCCCAGAAACCACCTTTGAAAAAAATCGGTTCATGAGAGATTATAAAAGCTCTATCATCAATCTCTTTAATCTCAGCAACCAGGTTGCGCATGCTGTTGCGTTTGGTTAAGACATGTAAGACCAAACGCTCACCTTCCATTCCAAAACCAAGCCAACCAGTTACACCATAGCCAGCGGACCGCAATCTTTCGGCAAGATTTGATTCTATATCCTGTGAAATTACCTGAACTGTGACATAGCCAAGAGCAAGCATCTCTTCAATTTTCGATCCCACTAAAATACCAACAGCATAGCTGATTGCGTAAATAATGACGTAAATCCAACTCTCCTGAATGTAACTCAAGACAACACTTAAGGCAATAATATTTATTGAAACCTCAACAACACTGATAGCGGCTGCAAAATATTTTAAGCCTTTAACCATTAAAATCGTTCGTATCGTTAAAAGCGTTACGTAAAGTACCTGCACTATAAAAATAAAGATAATTACGCCATAATCAATAGACATTATTTCTCTACCCCTGTCTTACGTTTTCTTCTACGTCTCACCTTTTTCTTTGGCTTCCCCACCCGTTCTAAAACAAAATAGGGGCTACCAAAGTTGCAGTATTCTAGAATAAAATCCTGTAAGGAACTTATTTTGCGATCAGCAGGAACGCCTTCCTGGTTATCTTCATAAAATCCAGTCAATCGAAGCTGTTCATAACCCCAATCGCCTACTACATAATCATACTTCTCCAGTAGATCACTATAACGCGAAAGAAAAGCCTCCTCATTCCAGGCATCCCTTTTTTGCTCAATTAGCGTATAGGAAATATCATTTACTTTAATCATATTTTCTTAACCTCCCGCATTAATATTGTAGCATATCTACTGGCCTTTACTAGCCATTTATTCTCAATTTTTTAACGAATAATGTTATCAGTAGAAGCGCTACGCTGACTAGAACAATCGTACCTCCAGAAGCAATGTTAAAATAATAAGCAATGAAAAATCCTAGTATGCTAGAGATTTCGGCAAATAGAATTGCCAGCCAGAGTGTCTGTTTAAAACTTTTGGAAATCTGCATACTTATTGCGACAGGAATAATCATCATTGCCGAGACAAGGAGAATACCCACAATTCGCATCGAAACAGCTATCGTTAAAGCAATCAATATCATGAAAATTAAATTTATGGACCGATATTTAATGCCACTGATTTTCACACTTTCCTCATCAAAGGAGATAAATAACAACTCTTTATACAAGAGAGCAACAACCGCTAGAATTATCACAGCCATGATTGTAATAGCTAATAGGTCTGCTTTCGTTACCGCTACAATGCTACCGAAAAGATATGTAGAGATGCTCGTTGTGAATCCACCAGAAATACTTATTAGAACAACGGCCAAGGCCATACCAGTTGACATCACGATCAGCATTGCTAACTCTTCAAAATTCTTATACTGTTCGCGCAGCTTGTTGATGCCGAGCGCCGCAAGCACAGCAATAACCATTCCGCCAATAATTGGATTGACCCCAGCGATGATACCAATGGCGACACCCGCCAGTGCCGTATGTGATAGCGTATCGCCGATAAAGGAAAGACGTCGCATAACAATAAAGCTGCCAATAGCCGGACTAACTACTCCAACTAATAAGGCCGCTAGGAATGCTCGCTGCATAAAGGCATACTCAAATATCTCTAACATCAATCATTCCTCCAAGTCCGCTTTAGCCGAATCATGATGACCATGGTGGTCGTGATTAACCAGCTCCATGTCCTCGCCGTAGGCATTTTGCAGCGCCGCAAAGGAATCAACACTAAAAAACTCGGGCGTTCCGCAGTAAAACATTTTCTTGTTAAGACAAATAATATTTGTAACCTTATTAGAAATTACACTAATGTCGTGTGAGACCATGATAATTGTTAAGCCACGCTCGCGATTTAACTGATTGAGTAAATCATAGAATTGAATAGTCACCCCATGATCGATACCAACTGTCGGTTCATCAAGAATCAACAAATCTGGTTGATTAACGAGAGCACGAGCAATAAAAACGCGCTGTTGTTCACCACCGGACAACATGCCAATTGTCCGATTCTCATAACCAGCAAGTCCAACTAAGTCTAGAGTTTCCATGATCACTTGCCTATCCTCAGCATTTATCTTATGAAAAAGTCCCTTGCGGCCATAAAGTCCCATTGATACAGCTTCAAAAACATTGACCGGAAAGCTTGTATTATAGCTATGAGCCTTCTGAGAAACGTAACCGATGCGGTGCCACTGATTAAACTTGCGCAGAGGCGTTCCAAAAAGGAAGACCTCGCCCGTTTTAACAGGAAGAAGTCCCAGGATAACCTTAAGTAAGGTAGTTTTGCCAGAACCGTTCGGTCCAAGTAGACCGACAAACTCCTGCCCTTCAATGGTTAAATTAATATCTGACAGAGCAAGACGGTCACCATATTTATAGGATAAATTATGTATTTCGATCACATTCTTCGCCATGGTATCATTGTCACTCCCTTAAAGCTTTTAGTAAAGCTCGTCGATTTTCTTCCATCAGCTCTAAATAATTTAGACCCGCTGCTGCGCGGTCAGTGGTTAGACTTCCCATCGTGTATACTGGAATCGTCTCTAAACCAAGTTCCGCTGCTAAGACCTCCGCGATTTTGGTAGATTCAGTCTTATCAACTAAAATATATTTCGTATCCTGCCTGCTGATACGCTCAGATAATTCCCTTAATTCACTAAGGCTTGGTTCATCCTCAGCTGTATAACCACTAATAGAATGCTGAATCAGTCCATAAGCTTCGGCCAAATAACCAAAAGCAGCATGCGAAATATAAAATTCTTTATGTTCTAAGTTGCCTAATGACTGTTGGAAGTTCTCATGTAAGTCGAGAAGTTCTTCTTCGAGCAAGAGATAATTATCGTTGAAATATTTCGTATGTTCAGGCCTAATACTAATTAGTGCATCCCTTATCTCCTGCGCTATCAAAATCGCATTGGTTGGAGAAAGCCAGGTATGTGGGTCATAGCTACTGCTGTGACCAGCGTGACTAGTCTCCATTAATTGAACACGTTCACTCGCGTTTACTGCCCTCACCTGTGTATCACGCAAATTCGTTAGAACATTACTTATCCAGAGTTCCATCCCTGCCCCATTATAAATAAATAGATCACCCTTAACCACAGCTGTGATATCTCGCGCCGATGGTTCGTAATCATGCGGATTTACTCCAGCTGGAATTAAGTTCACTGCTCTCACACGTTCGCCACCAATTTGCGTAGCAAAATCTTCCAATACATATAGTGTCGTATATACACTAATAGGAACATCTATCTGCTCAGACCCGTCTGGAGCCTTTATCGAACACCCCGCGGCTAGAAAAACAAATGTGCCTATCAGTAGCATTATTATAATTTTTCTCATGTAGGCTCCCTCTAAACACGCTTTTCTCACTCAATTACCTTGTTTCTATTATACTCTTCAAGTATATCATTGTAAAACTGTCTAATTAGCGCAACAATTACAATTTGCAAGCAAAATGATTTGATAGAAAGCCCCTTAAGAGTATATACTTAATGTAATAATTACAATTACCTGGAGGATGAACCGTGGAAAAAATAGTTGAGTTACGTGGTGAAATAATAAATAATAATATTCTTAAATTAATCGACGAAACGATTAAGGAATATGATGCTAAATATCGAATTATTGAAATCAACGTGGAAGAGACTGAACAAGACCTTCCTTACATTAAGCTTGCAGTTGATGTTCATGAGGATAAGCTCGAGGAGCTTATGAAAGTGCTTTTGAAGGTGACTAAGGTTGAGCCCTTTGTGCAGGAGGAAGCGATACTTAAACCTAGCCTTAAGGATGCCACTGCTCCAATTGACTTCTATTCAACCACTAACCATCCGACAGAAGTTTTTATCAATGGTAACTGGTTGTCTGCTAAGAATATCCGAATGGACGCTTTGTTGGTCCTGCGTGACGGTATCATCCATACAATAAAACTACGCGATATCAAAAAAGGCGATTTAATCGTCTGCACCAGTCAAGGTGTTCGTTTAATTAATAATAAGCAGAAAACTGTTGAAGCTTTTGGTTTCATGACTAATGAGGTTAGTTCTGAGCGCCATGTTGAATTAGCAGTAAGAGAACTTGCTAAGAGGATGAAAACAATCATTGCCGATGGTGGCAAAATATATGTAGTTGCTGGTCCAGTCGTTATTCATACAGGAGGCCTGACACATTTCCAAGATATTATTAGAAAAGGTTATATCTCTGGCTTATTAGCGGGTAATGCAATTGCAGTACATGATATTGAATATGATCTGTTAGGCACTTCGCTAGGAATTGACTTACAAACCGGCAAAGCTGTACCTGATGGCCATAGTCATCATATGCGAGCAATTAATGCCGTTAATAAATCTGGTAGTATTGCAGAGGCCGTTGCGGATGGCACAATCTCAAGCGGTATTATGTATGAACTGGTTAAAAACAACGTGCCTTTTGTTTTGGCGGGGTCGATCCGAGATGACGGACCATTGCCTGATACCCTGATGGACTTAATTGAGGCACAAGAAGCATATGCCGCGATGATTCAAGATGCCGATATTGTAATTATGCTTTCGACAATGTTGCACTCAATTGGAACGGGCAATATGCTACCTAGCTATGTCGAGACAGTCTGTGTCGATATTAATCCGGCAGTTGTAAATAAACTTGTAGACCGTGGTTCTGCACAGGCAAAAGGACTCGTAACTGATGTTGGACTTTTCCTTTCCTTGCTAAACCAGAATCTTTAATAAAGGAATGATAGAATGACTTCTTATATAAAAGAGCAACGGTTAATTGAATTATTAAGGGAATTAAAAAGTGTCGCAATCGCCTTTACTGGTGGTGTCGATAGTACCTATCTTGCGTCAATCGCCAAACAGACGCTCGGTGCTGGTGCAATCGCGATTACTGTTAATACGGGATTAATCCCTGAAAAAGAGCTGAAATCTGCCAGGGAGATTGCAGAAAAACTTGGGATCAAACATCAAATTATTGATCTGCAAGTTCTAAGTAACCCACTAATTAGCGAAAATAGTGAGGAACGCTGTTACTATTGTAAGATGGAGATTATGAAAACTCTACGTTTAAGGGCTGAAAAAGATGGAATAAACATCTTGCTTGATGGAACCAATTATGACGACCTGAGCGAGTATCGACCTGGAATTAAAGCTCTGAAGTTACTTGAAATTCGTAGCCCCCTTAGCGAGATTGGTTTTACTAAAGAGGAAATCCGCGAGCGGCTATATGAGTACGGGCTGGCTGAGTGGTGTAAACCAGCATCCTCTTGCCTGGCGACAAGAATTGCTTACCATCAGTCACTAAATGCTGAGAGTTTAAGGCAGATTGAGCAGGCTGAGGCGTTTTTGTATGTATTAGGGATTGCCTCTTGCCGTGTACGACTGGAAGATAATCAAGTACGGATTGAAGTGCCGCTTGATAATTTCCAATTAATTTTTAATTATAGAGAACAGATTGTTAGCTATTTTATGGAACTCGGTTTCGAGCAAATTGCTTTAGATTTACAGGGTCTACGTTCAGGTAGCTTTGATCAGAATAGAAGGAATGATTGATAATGAAGAAAAAAAAGAATTACACAAATAATTCAATTGATCTCGGCTTCGCCCAGCTTGATTTGCAACGTGAAGCGCGTACAGGAGTGCCTGAGGTTGTTTATGGAGAAGGAAAAACTGCGGACCAGTTGCTGGCTATTTTTGAAAAACTCTATCATAACGGCAATGTTGTTCTTGCGACACGCGTGTCTCCGGAAAAAGCTGAACATGTAATTCAACAAATCCCTGAGGCCAACTATGAAAGCTGTGGAAGAACACTGCTTGCGGCCAAATCACATGAGCCAATTTATCCTGGCTATGTCTGTGTGGTCTGTGCTGGCACGTCTGATTTACCGGTGGCAATGGAGGCTTGTACGACTGTAAGGGCTCTTGGAAGCCGGTGTGAATTGATTAGCGATGTTGGAGTTGCTGGCTTGCACCGACTGATCCACCATATAGATCGAATTCGCCAGGCTAATGTAATTATCGTTATTGCAGGCATGGAGGGTGCGCTACCCAGCGTTATTGGCGGCTTAGTTAGTAAGCCAATTATTGCAGTACCAACAAGTATCGGCTATGGCACAAGTTTTAATGGAATATCTGCTCTGCTGGGAATGTTAAACTCCTGCGCAAGCGGTATCTCTGTTGTAAATATTGATAATGGCTACGGAGCTGGCTATCAAGCCGGCCTAATAAATAAATTAATAAATAGTGAGGAATGCTAGTATGAAAAAAATCCTTTATTTAGACTGTTTTGCAGGAATAAGTGGCGATATGACCTTGGCTGCTCTAGTAGATGCTGGGGCCAATTTAAACTATATTAATCAGCAAATCAGCCTCTTATTGGATTCTTTTGTGCAATTAAAGGTGAAGCCAGTTAACAAAATGGGGATTAGCGCTAAGCAGCTTGAAATCAGACTCGAGCCCGATACTATTCCGATTAACCGCAACTACGCTACGATTAAAAAGTTAATTACCGGTTCTAAACTTGCGCCCGATGTTAAGAAAAATGCGGCACATATTTTTCAAGTGATCGCTGTAGCTGAAGCAAAAATTCATGGGATACCAGTTGATCTGGTACACTTTCATGAGATTGGTGCGATCGACTCCATTATCGATATCGTGGGCGTCGCGCTTGCTCTTGAGTCTCTAAATATTGCGCAGGTTTTTGCCACGCCAGTTCCACTGGGTAGTGGGAGGATCGATATAGAACATGGCATCTATCCTAATCCCGCACCGGCAACAATTGAAATTCTTAAAGGTAGAACAGTAAATCTTCTTGACTTGCAATATGAAATCACGACACCAACAGGCGCTGCGATTATCAGTGCTTTAAGCAGCTCGATTGTGAATATGCCGCCACTAACTGTGGAGGCGATTGGATATGGCGCAGGTTCCATGGATCTACCTGATCGACCAAATGTGTTAAGAGCCTATGTTGCTACGGGAGAGCAGTTCTCTTATCATCGACCAGAATTTAACTTTCAAAAATTTAATGAACAGATTAATAAGAACGATATTCCTGTCACGAAGAAGAATAATCCCGGATAAGAGGAGAAACGATGAAAAAACCTAACGATCGAAAAAGAATGCCACCTAAGAGACGTGAACGGGATACTAAATTAGAAGTTACTGAACCAACGGAATTGATGATATTTCTGAGAGACAAATTAACTAATCACTCTCGCAACAAAATTAAGTCCCTATTAACTTACAGACAAGTCATGGTAGATGGCAAAGTTGTTAGCCAATACAATCATCCGCTGAGCCCTGGTCAGCTAGTAACTATTAACTCATCTCGCCCGGAAGATATAGAGGCAAGCAAAGACTTGACAATTTTATATGAGGATGATGAGCTGATTGTTATCGATAAGGTAGCAGGACTTTTAACAATTGCTACCGACGTCAACAAAAATGATACTGCTTATCGCCTTCTAACAGATTATGTGCGACAAAGTGATATAAATAATCGAATTTTTATTGTGCATCGTTTAGATAGAGATACTTCCGGCGTGATGATGTTTGCCAAAAACGAGGAAATACAACAACTCTTACAGAATTCCTGGAGAGATCTTGTAGAGGCACGGATTTATTTAGCACTTGTTGAAGGAAAGGTTGTCCACAAAGAAAGCGTAATTAAATCCTGGTTGTTAGAGACAAAGACTAAGCTTATGTATAGTAGTTTCACTCCTGGAGACGGGCTAGAGGCAATCACTCATTATAAACTTCTTCAAAATAACGAAAACTATTCCTTGCTTGAAATCCATTTAGAAACAGGCAGAAAAAATCAAATACGCGTTCACATGAAAGATATCGGGCATAGCATAATTGGCGACAGAAAATATGGAGCACAAACTAACCCAATCGGAAGACTAGGCTTACATGCCCAGACTTTAACTTTTACACATCCGAGAACAAATAAGCGGATGCATTTTGAGACAAAGATACCAAAAGAGTTTTTACGATTATTAAAATAATTAGTCTTCTATATCGCCCGATTGTGAGTGTTGTAGAATAGGCCTTTATTTGATATAATTAGTGCAATTCTCATTAATGTGTTATTCTATGTAATGAGAAAAGAAGCGGAGGTCAATTAGATGAAAGAAAAAGCAATAATTAAAGTTGAAAAAAGAGATTTAGCAAATAGTCGGAAAAGTAAGCGACTTAGAGATAATGGTTACTTACCTGGAAGTGTTTTTGGTAAAGGACTTGAACCATTCTCAGTTAAAGTAAAAGAAAATGATTTTAATAATAGTCTTCACAGGTTCGGTAAAAACTATTTATATACTCTTGATTTAGAGGGCAAAAAAAAATATACAGTGATGGTTAAAGACATGCAACAGGACCCGATTACTAGGAGAATATTAAGCGTTAACTTTCATCAAATTTCTCTATCAGAAGAAATGAGAACAACGTTAGAAATTGGAATTAATGGTAGAGATGAAGTTGAAGCAAGAAAATTACTTGTGGTTAAACAGTTAGACTTAATTCCTGTTAGGGGATTACCTCAAGATATACCTGATCACATTGAAGTTGATGTAACTGGTTTAGAGTTAGGAGACCATATTACTATTGCAGATATTGAATTTCCTAAAGGTATAACAGTTGATATCGAACCAGAGCACGTTGTCTTATCAATCAACGATGGTACTACGCAATACGAAGAAGAAGATTCTGATGAAACTACAGAAACAGCAGCGGATAGTGTAGAAGTAATTGGGGAATCTGAAAATAACGAGAATGATTAATTGAGGAAGTAGATAAGGCACTCTATATAATGTAGAGTGCCTTTTTAATTTTATTCAAATATATCTATTAAATAGCCATATCCTGCTCTTTTCATATTTTTAAAATCTATAAAACTTAAGGCGCCTCCATCTATACAATATCGCATTCCACCTTTATCCTTTGGTCCGTCTGGGAATACATGCCCTAGATGAGAATCACCAATTTTACTCCTCACTTCAATTCTTTTCATTCCAAGTGTGTTATCTTCTTTTTCAATGACAGCGTTTTTATCTATTGGCTTTGTAAAACTAGGCCAGCCCGAACCCGCATCAAATTTATCTTGTGATGAAAACAAAGGTTCACCGGTAACTATATCAACATAAATACCTTTATCATATAAATTGTTATATGCGTGACTATATGGTATCTCGGTATGAGAATTTTGCGTAATTTCATATTGCTCCGCGGTTAATTTTTCTCTTATCTCCTCGTCAGTTGGTTTCTTATAACTACGATCTTGATCAATAAAATTATCACGATCAATGTCTTCATCTGCTAAGCCTAAATTTATACTACAATAGGCGCCAGGGTTCTTACTAAGATAATCTTGATGATAATCCTCGGCCAGGTAGAAGTTTTCAAGAGCTTTAACTTCAACCACTATTGGCTCTTTATATTTTTTCTGTTCCTCTTTTACAACATTCTCTATTACATCTAATTTAGACGCATCTGTGTAATAGATCCCCGTTCTATATTGAGTACCTATATCATTGCCTTGCTTATTTAATGAGGTAGGATCTATTATCTTAAAATAATAGAGTAAGATGCTTATTAAATCGATTTCTTGAGGGTTGTATTTGACCTCAACAGTCTCTGCATGATTAGTGTCCATGTGAATTACATCTTCATAGGACGGATTTACCATATTTCCATTAGCATAACCTGATACGGAGTCTATTACTCCATCTATCCTCTCGAAAAACGCCTCAACACCCCAGAAGCAACCGCCTGCTAAGTATATAACTTCATAGTTAGCAACAATATATTCATTATCATTATCATTATCATTACCTTTATCCATATCAACCACATCATCTTCTTTATTACCTATATTAATGTAGTAGACCACAAACAATAGTAAAATAATTAATATTGCAATAATTATAACAATATAAATAGGTTTCATTTCCACCCCTCCTTATATTTTACTAAGGTATCTTACTAACAAAAACGATCCGACTTTATTTTTTCAATTGACGATAGGCAATTGCTCTTGACTGCGCGTAAACACTCTTGAGGGCAACATCTTCTCTTCGCGCTATAGCTGCACACTCTTCATATTCAGGAGAAAATTGTATAATCTGTCCATTTCTTATGCCAATTTTTACAGTAACTTCTCCCCATTCTGTCATCACTGGAAGAGACTCTCTTTCTAATCGTTCAACATTGTAAGGTGTGTAACGGACACCCAAACTTGTGGTTTCCATAAATAATAACTCAATAACATCTGCAAGTATTTCATCTTGGCAGATAACATTAAGTATCTGTCCCGGACGATTCTTTTTCATATAAACAGACTGAAAGTAGTATTCATTAACATTAATTTCATCTAACCTTTCACAAATATATGTGAATAATTCAGGATTCATGTCATCTAAAGAGACCTCAATCTTCCACATTGCTCGATCCGTATGCTCTAAGTTTGAGCGACCCTTTTTGTAGTGTTGTTCACTCGTCAACTTAATCCACCTCACTAAATTTTTTAGATAGTTGAAGGACTCTTTATTCCTAATATCTGCAGGCCATGCTTGATAACATCCGCTGTTCCCTTTGCCAAAGCAAGTTTAGAATTTCGCTCCTCAAGATTTTCTGTAAGCACACGTTCTTGATGGTAGAATTGATTAAAGACCGCGCTTAAATCAAGTAAATATCTTGAAAGCACAGATGGTTCAACACGTGCCGCTGCACGTTCAATCACATCTGGATATTGGCCTAGTAAGTAAATTAACTCCCAGCTAGCAGAACTCTCGAGATATTCCCCATCGGCCGCTTGCATATCGCGCTCAGTTACTTCCGCCCTTCTTAATAGGCTCTGAATCCTCGCGTAGACATACTGAATATAGGGGCCAGTTTCACCCTCAAAATTCAGCGCCTCCTCCCACGAGAAGTTTACCTCGTGTAGTCGATTATTTTTGAGGTCATTAAAGACAATCGCACCAACACCAACTGCCTCTGCAACCGCTTTTCTGTCCACAAGCATCGGATTCTTCTCCTCAATAATCTGGTCGGCTAACTCAATACTCTTCTCTAGCACTTCTTCTAGTAGGACGATGGTTCCCCTGCGAGTAGACATCTTTTTGCTTTCAAAAAGCATTAGACCGAATGGAACATGGACCAAACGGTCATACCACTCGTAACCCATTTTCTTTAAGACTGTAAAAACCTGAGCAAAATGGAGCCTCTGTTCGTTGCCCACCACGTAAAAAACTTTATCGAAATCAAAGGTATCCTTGCGATAGAGTGCTGCAGCAAGATCGCGTGTTGCGTAGATGGATGAGCCGTCTTTCTTTCTAATGATTGCCGGCGGCATCTCCTCACCTAAATCTACAACCTGTGCCCCCTCACTTTCCACGAGTAGTCCCTTTTCTGTTAGTTCATCTACAACACGATCCATTTTGTCATTATAGAAACTCTCGCCCATATAGTAATCGAACTTAACGCCCAGTAAATCATATATTTTGTTAAATTCCTTTAAACTCTCCTCAACAAACCATTTCCAGAGTCGAACAGCCTCCGCGTCACCTTCCTCTAGACGCTTAAACCAGATCCGTGCTTCTTCATCCAACTCGGGTTCATTTTCTACCTCTTCATGAAATCTCACATAAAGATTAACAAGTTCTTGAATTGGGTTCGCCTTAATTGCCTCATCATTACCCCATTTTTTATAGGCCACGATTTCCTTACCAAATTGCGTACCCCAGTCACCAATATGATTAATGCCGACCGTCTTATAGCCTCGTGCTTTATAAAGATTGATAATTGCATTACCAATCATTGTTGATCGTAAATGCGGTAAACTAAATGGTTTAGCAATATTAGGCGAGGAATAATCAACAACTATCGTTTTACCATCGCCCTCAGTGCTTTCGCCATAAGTTAAATCAGAAAAGAGCATTTTCGCTAATAATTGATTAGCATAAGCAGCTCGTTTAAAGAAAAAGTTTAAATATGCACCAACAACCTCGACGCGAACTTGATCGTCGTTAATCTGTTCTGCTAACTCATCGGCAATTAACTGCGGTGATTTCCTGTAAGCTTTTGCTAAGGAAAAACAAGGAAAGGCTATATCACCGAGCTCTCGGTTTGGTGTTATCTCAAGAAGTTGATATATTTCTTCCTGCTCTAAATCCAGTTGTTTACTTAACAAGTTAGTAATATAATTCTTCAATGAACAGCCTCCAATAAAAGTTCTAGTATTTAATCAATTATACACAACATTTTTTGTTTTAAGCAAGGTTTAATGATAATATGTGAATTAATAATGTCGCAAAAATAGTGCGATATCTTGAACAAAATTTTAATAATTCTGGAGGTTTTGAGGATGCCAATCGATTTCAAATATAATGGAGAGGAATACCCTACCTTAGTCCAGCTCGGGCGTGCACTGCCAATTAACGGTGCCAAGCTTGTTCAATGGACAGATGATGCTGACCGTTTTGCTGCTGAGGCTGGTTCACTCTGTTATGAGAGCAAGCCCCATTTACAAATTGTTAATCACTGTCGCGATAGCGGGCATAATACGGTGCTTGAACATAACATCTTCTCTTTTATCAAAAAAGTTCCGATCTTTGTAGCTAGACAGGATATGCGCGCAAGACATGCGAGCTATGATGAGCGTAGCCTTCGGTATGTGCGACTAGACGATGGTGGCTTCGAATATTATATTCCGCCTGTCCTGCGTAGAAAAGGAAAAGAAGAGGAATTAAATGATTGGATTAAACATCATGAGAAAACTTTCGCGATGTACTGTAAATATACTGATGAAGAGCTGATGGAAAATGAGCATGCACGCTCGATTCTACCGCTGGGAACGGCAACAATCTATGTAGACTCACGAAATGCTATTGGCTGGCGCCATCACATCATGAAAAGACTCTGCCTACGCGCACAGACGGAGATTAGATTGCTCTATCGCTCGATTACCGACCAATTAGTTGATGTTTCACCGCGACTTTTTGGTGATTTGGATATGCCTTGCTATATGACACAAGGCTGTGGTGAGTCCCGTACTTGTGGTTTAATTGAATTGGATCCATTAACGATGCGTGCCATAGCTTATGAAAAAAAACTTGCAGAAAAGCGAAAATAGAAAGCAGAAGTTATTATAGTATTCCTTTAAGAATTAGTTGAATCGCTACTATAATAATTACTAAACGGAGAATTAAAACTAAAGTATTGCTGCTTAAACGCGCAGCAATTATTGGACCAAGGGCGCCGCCGATGTAGGCGCCTATTCCAATGGTAATTACATATAATAAGACCACATTGCCTAGTAAAATATGAGAAATACCGCCAATAATACTCGTCAGAAGAATAATAAACATCGATGTAGCTGTGGCAATATGTACCGGAAATTTGAATAGGATAACCATCATAGGTACGTAGATCGATCCACCACCAATACCGAAAATACCCGCAAAAAAACCGGCAGCTGCTGAGATCGCAATAGCAAGATAGCTGTTAAAACTAAAATTATGCTCTACTCCTTGCGAGATAAAGGAGCGCGATATATTGTATCTTATTCTCAGCGGTTTGATCTTATCTCGAACTGTTAAAAGATAAGTTGTGAAAAACATTAAAATCCCGAACAGAATATAAAAAAGACCACCAGAAAGAAACTTCCCAGCCATGGCCCCAAGTATTACCGCAGGGCCTGCTCCTATGAAAAAAATAAGTCCACTCTTGAAACAAATTCTTTTAAGTTTATAGTTAGTGATTGTTGAGGCGGCTGATGTAAAAATAATGGCCATCAAAGAAAGCGCAACAATCTGTTGATGCTCTAAGTGTTGCGAAAACCAACCCATCTCATTAAAAAAGAGTAGGACTGGAACGGTTATGATGCCACCGCCTAAACCAATTAGGCTGCCCATGCTTCCCGCTACAATCCCTGTTAATATTAATAATACATATTCCATAATATCGTCTACCCGATTGATCCTTCCATATCCAAATTTATTAATCGATTCATCTCAACAGCATATTCCATCGGTAACTCCTTGGTAAATGGTTCAATAAAGCCCATAACTATCATCTGTACCGCATCATCCTGCGAAATCCCCCGACTCATTAAATAAAATAGCTGTTCCTCACTAACCTTGCTGACCGTCGCCTCATGCTCAAGCACTGTCTTATTGTTGAATACTTGATTGGTCGGCAAGGTATCTGATGTCGATAAATCATCAAGGATTAAAGTATCACATTTGATGCTCGATTTAGAACCTACTGCATCTTTCCCAAAATGTGCTAGTCCACGGTAGTTTGCTTTCCCACCACGGCGGCAAATTGACTTAGAAATAATTGTTGAAGTACAGCCTTCTGCTAAGTGGATCACCTTTGCACCAGCGTCCTGCAACTGACCTTTATCAGCAACGGCAATCGAAAGGATATTAGCTTTAGCACCCTTACCTTTCATAATAACTGCCGGATATTTCATCGTTATTTTACTTCCTATATTCCCATCAACCCACTCCATAGTTGCTCCCTCTTCAGCAACTGCGCGTTGAGTAACAAGATTATAGATATTATCAGACCAATTCTGAATTGTTGTGTAGCGTACATAGGCATTCTTTCTGACAATGATTTCCACAACACCTGTATGGAGTGAGTTAGAACTATAGCTTGGTGCCGTACAACCCTCTACATAGTGAATTGAAGCTCCCTCATCAACAATAATTAATGTTCGTTCATGTTGACTCATATTCTCTGTGTTGATACGGAAATAAGCCTGAATCGGTATATCAATTTTAACACCTGGCGG
>CAZKBI010000004.1:0-3702 GCA_964551195.1 uncultured Caryophanales bacterium
GCTGCTGGTGCAAAAATGAAGGCTGCAAGAACTACTACTAAAAGAACGCTAATAATTTTCTTCATTTGTACCCTCCTTTCAACAGTAATCTATTTATCCGTCTCTCTAACTCCGAACGCTTCTAGAAAATCATATATTTGTATGTATCTTAATTGAAAGTTTACAACTTTTCAAGTATATTGTCAATCAATTTTAGCCATACCGCATGACTTTACTAGTCATTTGAGTTGCGCCCAGTATATCGTGCTAGAAACTGCTCTCTTCCAACCACGATAAAGTTTATCTCTTTGCTCAGGATTCATTCCCGGCTGAAAAATGCGCTCCACTTCTATGTTATTAGTAATTATATCGCGATCCTGCCAGAAGCCTACAGCCAACCCCGCTAGGTAAGCCGCACCAAGTGCCGTGCTCTCGTGTACTTTTGTCCGTTCAACAGGAACATCGAGGATATCCGCTTGAAATTGCATCAGGAAGTTATTGTCTACCGCTCCACCATCAACGCGCAGATCATTAAGTTTAATCTGTGAATCAGCTTCCATAGAATTTACAATATCCTTAATCTGATAGGCAATCGATTCTAGAGTTGCACGCGTTAGATGTGCAGCAGTTGTGCCTCGAGTAATCCCGTAAACTGCCCCCTTTGCATCCATTTCCCAATACGGGGCTCCTAAGCCAGTGAAAGCTGGAACTACATAAAGTCCTTCACTGCTATCGACGCTGGTTGCAACTTGCTCAGACTCCGCCGAGCTTTTGATAACTGTCAAGCCCTGCAACCATTTGACAGCAGCACCCGTAATAAAAACACTCCCCTCAAGCGCATAAGTTATCTCATCGCCTATTCCCCAGGCAATCGTCGTTACAAGATTATGCTCCGAAAGAATTGGTCGATCACCAATATTCATCAGCATAAAACTACCTGTTCCGTATGTGTTTTTCGCCATTCCTTTAGTAAAACATCCTTGGCCAAAAAGTGCAGCCTGCTGATCGCCCGCAATTCCTGCGATTGGAATCGGGTTCCCCTTAAAAAGTTTCTCGTTAGTGTGTCCGTAAAGTTCGGAACAAGAACGGACTTCTGGCAGCATCTGCCTCGGAACCTCAAATAATTCAAGTAACTCCTCATCCCATTCCAAAGTATTAATATTATAAAGAAGTGTTCTTGAAGCATTTGTGTAATCAGTCAGATGTTGCTTTCCACCTGTTAGCTTCCAGACTAACCAGCTATCAATCGTTCCAAATAGTAGGTCACCGCGTTCCGCATCTTCACGTGCACCTGGCACCTTGTCGAGTAACCATTTAATCTTTGTTGCTGAAAAATAGGAGTCAATCAGTAAACCTGTTTTTTCGCGGACATTTTTGTTATGTCCCCCAGTTATGTATTTCTCACAGATATCGCTCGTCTGTCGTGACTGCCAGACAATCGCATTGTAAATTGGCTTACCAGTTAGGCGATTCCAAACAAGGGTTGTTTCACGTTGATTAGTAATACCGATCGCTGCGATATCCTTCTCAATGCCAGGATGCTCAGCAAGAAGTTGCTCAAGTACAGCGACAACTGACTCCCAAATTTCTTCTGCATCATGTTCAACCCAGCCGGGCTGCGGGAAATACTGCGTAAATTCACGCTGAGCTACAGCATAGACACTCGCTCCCCGATCGAAAAGAATAGCGCGCGAGCTAGTTGTCCCTTGATCAATTGAGAGAATATATTTTTTGTTAGTCAAGTTATTGCCTCCTAATTGAACCTCTATGAAATTTTATCAGCATTTAAAGCGCTTTGCAATTACTTAATGCGAACATAATAAGCTTTGCTTTTATCAACAAAATCAAAATAGATAAGGTGCAAGAGCGATTGTTTGCGCACTTCTCCGCTTTTTAAATAATGCGGCAAGTCATATTTCAACTGATCGATCATTATGTGCTTCTCCATCTCTTGTTTAGTTAACTTCAAATTCGCGAAACTAGAGCTCGACGGGTCTATTTGCTGATCGATTTCAACCTTTTCAGCTAGTTCCGGATGTGCTACCAGCTCTTCTAATCTTGCTGATTGCATTTTTCTGTCAAAAATATAAGGCCACCAGACGCGGCGTGGTTTGTGCTTGAAGTGCGTAAAGAATTCGTATTTCATCAGGTCGTAGATGAACTCAATCTTCACCAAATCTTCCTGTTCGAGAAATTGATAGAGGCGGCCAAAAAGCTCCTCCAACTGGTAACCGATTAGACTCCAGCCCTGCTCCTCCCAATATTGACCGAGTTTGAGAAACAAATCAAAGGATGATAAATAAACTTCTCTTGTTAAATATGTAATCGTCTGTCGCAGATAACTAGTATTCCAATAGCGATTTAGCATCTGCTCGACTAGTTTGATTGCTGCGATATCGTTTTCTGAAAGCACCTTATTACTCAACACCTCATAAGGCGGTTTTGCATCGTAGACGTAGTCATAAACATGCTGGTCGTGCCAGATTGCTGTTCCGCGAAGCATTTTGAGAAATCCAAGCTGTAACTCTGAAGCACCTAAAGCAAATACCTGGTCGAAGCTATTGCGAAAAGAAGAGAGATCTTCTTCCGGCAAACCAGCAATCAGATCAAGATGCAGCTCGATGTTGCCTTTCTCTTGTAAACGGACGATAGTCTCACTTAGCCGCTGCCAATCTTGTTGTCGGTTAATCAATCGATTGGTCAAATCATTAGTCGATTGCACACCAATTTCGAAGCGAAAAAGTCCAGACGGAACACATTCAACTAGATAATCAATTAATTTATTCGATAGTAAATCGGCTGTTATTTCAAATTGAAAAACAGTCTGCGAATTATGTTGCTGATAATAATTAACGAGAAAATCAAAAATTTCTATAGCAAAATCCTGTTTGATATTAAATGTTCGATCGACAAATTTAATTAGCTTAATATCGGCTGCAAGTAAGCGTGTGAGTTCAGCTTTTACTCGCTTGATGCTGAAGAAACGAACTCTACTATCAAGCGAGGAAAGGCAATAACTACAAGAGAAAGGACAACCTCTGCTCGCTTCAAAATAGACGACACGATTTCTAAGTTTACTTAGATCTTCATGCTGATAGGGTGATGGTATTGAGTCAAGTTCAAGCAGCTCCTGTGGTTGCGCGATTACAATGCCCTCGTTCATTCGAAAGGCGATTCCCTTTAAATCCTCTAAATTTCGGCTTCCGTGCAGATAATCTAAAAGTTCCTTCAGCGAGCGTTCACCTTCACCATAGACAATATAATCAATAGCTGGTTCACGTTCCAACCAGTAGGATAATTCATAGGATACCTCAGGGCCGCCGAGAATAATTGTTAATTCCGGAAGCTTGAGGCTGAGCATCCTGATTAGTTCTAATGTCTGTTCAATATTCCAAATATAGCAAGAGAAAGCAACTACTTCAGGCTTCTTTTCGCAAATTTCATAAGTTAGCTCTTCTAGTGGTTGATTAATTGAATACTCAATGAGCTCAACCTGGTGCTCGGGCAATGCATAAGCTCTTAAGTAGCGTAGCGCCAGAGAAGTATGAATATATTTAGCATTTAAGGTTATTAATAGTGTCTTCATCGGCTCTTCCTCATCATAATTATAAAAGAATAAGCACCTTATCAGGTGCTTATCATAAATGTATCATAATCTATTATATTTAACTGCTCAATAAAATATTATTCAGTTTTCTCTTTCGGCTCTGCCTTAGCTTTCGG
>CAZKBI010000004.1:3802-68692 GCA_964551195.1 uncultured Caryophanales bacterium
CCCTTAGCAATTACTACTAGTTCAGCAAAAGTTTGTGGATCGCTAATCGCAAGGTCAGAAAGCATTTTGCGGTTAATATCTACTCCTTGAACTTTCAGACCATGGATAAACATGCTATATGAAAGACCGTGTTGTCTAGCACCCGCATTAATTCTTGAAATCCACAGTTTGCGGAAATCACGTTTGCGGACGCGACGATCACGATACGCATACATGTATGATTTCATTACCTGTGTTTTAGCGGTTCTATATAAGCGGTGCTTCGAACCAACATAGCCCTTAGCTAGCTTTAATGTTTTTTTATGACGGCGACGACTTGTGTAGCCACCCTTTACTCTTGCCATAATATTTCCCTCCTAATTAGATGCACTATCCTCTAGAGATATGTAATCATCTGCTCGATTCTTTTTTGATCGCCAGAGCTTACATAGCCACCCTTGCGTGCTTTTCGTTTTTGTTTCTGACTTTTATTGCTAAGAAGATGGCTTCTGTAAGCACTACCTCTTTTAATTTTGCCTGTGGCAGTCTTTTTAAATCTTTTAGCTGACCCTTTATGTGTTTTCATTTTAGGCATTTATATGTCCTCCTCCAAAATCAATTTATTTAGGCGCAACAATCATAATCATGCTTCTACCTTCAAGTCTAGGTCTTGATTCAACTATCCCTATTTCAGCTATCTCTTCTTCCACACGCTTCAATAAATTCATGCCAATGTCCTGGTGTGTAATTTGACGCCCTCTGAATCTTACGGCAAATTTCACCTTGTCACCGGCTTTAAGAAATTTCTGCGCATTTCTAAGTTTGGTCTGTAGGTCATGTTCATCAATCGTTGGACTAAACCTGATTTCTTTGGTACTTATGATTTTCTGATTCTTACGTGCTTCTTTCTCTTTCTTCGTTTGCTCATATTTGAACTTACCGTAGTTCATAATACGACATACTGGTGGTTTTGCTTGTGGTGCAATATTGACTAGGTCTAAATCCTGATCCTCTGCAAGCTTTAAAGCTTCCTTAATCGGCATAATCCCAATCTGTTCACCGTCTGGTCCTATTACACGAACCTCACGAGCACGAATTTGCTCGTTAATATAATTCTCTTTGCTAATTGTCATTCACCCCCGAATTAATTCCTAGTAAAATAAAAAAGTGTGGACATATTACGCCCACACTCAATAATCAAAAGTTATATTAACCCAACGCCAGTAGCAGATAAGGTGAGAAGCGGGCGCTTCTGCTTTATTCAATATTTTATTTCACTTATGAAGTTTAACACGATAAATGTTAACTGTCAAACAAAAGTCACGATTTTGTTGCGATTTCTTGCAAGATATTCGTGATCAACTCTTTAGCTGGCTGTGTCCCTACATCACCCTGTTCCCTTTTGCGCACGGATATCACACGATCGTCTAATTCCTTATCACCTAGTACCAGCATATATGGTATCTTCTTTAGTTGCGCCTCGCGAATGCGATAACCGATCTTCTCATTACGATCGTCTAATTCGACACGGATACCGGCTCCTTGCATCTGTTTAAATAACTCCTTGGCATACCCATTGTGTGGCTCAGCAATCGGTAGAATTACAGCCTGAACTGGCGCTAACCAAGTCGGAAAGGCACCAGCGTAATGTTCAATTAATAATGCCATAAAACGTTCCAAAGAACCATATACAACGCGGTGTATAACTACCGGTGTATGACGCGAGTTGTCCTCGCCTATATAAGATAGGTCGAACTTTTCCGGCATTTGGAAATCAAGCTGAACCGTCCCCGCTTGCCAAGTGCGGCGTAGTGTATCGGACACATGGAAATCAATTTTAGGACCATAAAATGCGCCATCACCCTCATTAATTATATACTTAATTTTTTTGGTATCCAGGACATTCTTCAGTGCAGCAGTTGCCCGCTCCCAGAGCTCTTCTGAACCCATCGATTTTGCCGGACGAGTAGAAAGTTCAACATGATAAGTGAAACCAAATATTTTATAGAATTTATCGATTAAATCGATTACACCAGTTACCTCGCTCTCAATCTGGTCCGGACGACAAAAAATATGCGCATCATCCTGAGTAAAACTGCGTACCCGCAAGAGTCCGCTTAAGGCACCAGACATCTCGTGCCTGTGCACTAAGCCAAGCTCACCGTAGCGTATCGGTAAATCACGATAGCTATGCAGCTTAGTCTTGTAGGCTAACATGGAACCCGGACAGTTCATCGGTTTAATTGCGAATTCCGTATTATCAATTCTTGTAAAGTACATATTCTCATGATAATGCTCCCAGTGCCCTGACTGCTCCCAAAGCCGACGGTTTAGCATAATCGGTGTCTTAATTTCTTGGTAGCCTGCCTTCTGATGCTCATCACGCCATAGGTTTTCTAACTCGTTACGAATCACCATCCCATTGGGATGATAAAAAGGCATGCCCGGAGCCTCTTCCGAGAAAGAAAATAAATCTAGTTCCTTGCCAAGTTTGCGATGATCACGTTTCTTCGCTTCCTCAAGAAAGTCCAAATACTCTTTTAACTCTGATTCCTTAAAGAAAGATGTTCCATAGATTCTTTGGAGCATTGGCCGATCAGAATCGCCACGCCAATAAGCACCTGCAACACTTAATAATTTAAAGGCCTTAACTCCACTTGTTGACGGTAGATGCGGTCCACGGCAGAGGTCTACAAAATCACCCTGTCCATAAATCGAAATTTCAGCGTCCTCTGGTAGCTCCTTAATCAATTCTACTTTATAGCTCTCATCAGCATCTTCAAAAAGTTCTAGCGCCTCCTCGCGTGAAAGCACGCGCCTTTTGACTGGAACATTTTCATTTATAATCTTTTTCATCTCTTTTTCAATTTTCGTTAGATCCTCCGGCGTGAAAGATTCCGGATAGTCAATATCGTAATAGAAACCATCATCAATTGTTGGACCAATGCCAAACTTCGCCTCCGGATAAAGACGCGAAACTGCATGAGCCAATAAATGCGCAGAGCTATGACGATAAATATCAAGTGCTTCCGGACTATCACTGGTGATAATCTCAAGTGCAGCGTCGTCAGTAATCGGCGTATAAATGTCAATTAAATGGTCGTCGATTTTACCAGCTAATGCCCGTCTTCTTAACCCGGGACTGATTGAACCAGCGATCTCCTCAGTAGTAATTCCTTTGGCAAACTCCTTAATATCTCCATTCGGAAAAGTTATTTTAATCATTTTATTCTTTCTCCCCCTTAGCTTATTAAAAAACAAAAAACATGCATCAAATCCCCCATGGGACGATTGCATGTCGTGGTTCCACCCAAATTCCACCTATTGCTAGGCACTCATTGATGATGATAACGGTTACTAACCGGTAGTTGCTACTTCACTTCACAACAACTGCTCCTCGGTGGTAAGTAATCAGGCCCAGCTAAGAATCTTTCAGCTACTGATTCTCTCTCTTTTGCTAGCGTTTGTTACCCATGTCCTACTCATCGCATTTATTAACTCTCTATTTGTAATAATTATAAGGTTGCATCTTTAATTAGTCAAGTTACATTACGAAATCCTGATCCACCTGTTCACCTTCAGCAAAAATACGCAGAATTTCATAGCGCGTATTCCTTTGCGCCGGTATAAAACCTGCTAAACGAATTTGCTCCAACACTTGATTAGTATTCACCTTAAACTCTGTGCCAGCTGCGGCTACAACATTCTCTTCCATCATGGTACTACCGAAATCATTACAACCGTAGTGAAGCGATTGACGTCCAACCTCAGCCCCCATGGTTACCCAGGAAGATTGGATATTTGGAATATTATCAAGGAATAACCGACTAATTGCTACCAGACGTAAATACTCTTCTGGCGTAACCTTTGAGTAAGCCTTCTTAGAAGCTAACTCCGTATTGTCAGGCTGGAATGTCCAAGGGATAAAGGCAAGAAAACCAGCTGTTTCATCCTGTGTTGTGCGTAAACGAGCTAAATGAAGAATTCTTTCATAGAGCGTTTCACCCAGACCGATTACCATCGTTCCGGTCGTACTTAAACCTAAGCTAATAGCAGTCTTCATAACATGCATCCATGTCTCCCAGGAGCCTTTCTTAAGACTAATTTCTAATCTAATCCGGTCATCAAGGATCTCCGCACCAGCGCCAGGCAATGAATCTAATCCAGCCTCATTGAGCTGACTAATTACCGATTCAAGTGGCTCTTTAGATTTCTCAACCATTTTCAGAATTTCTGCAGTTGAAAAGCTATGAATATGAACCCCGGGATAGTTTTCCTTAATTGTGCGCAGAAGTTTCAAATAGTAGCTTAGCGGTAATCCTGGATGCGTGCCACCTTGCATCAGAATCTCAGTTCCACCAACATCAACTAGCTCCTGCACCTTTTCCAAAATAGCCGGCGTCGAAAGCACATAGCCACCCACCTCGCCCGGCTTCTTATGAAAAGCACAGAAACTACAGCCCGTATCGCAGACATTAGAATAGTTTATATTTCGTCCAATCACAAAAGTCACCAGCGGTCCCGGATGTAACTCTTGCCTAATCTGATGTGCAACCTCACCTAATCGCTCAAGTGGCGCCTGCTCGTAAAGAAATAAGCCCTCTTCTTCAGAAAGCCGTTCTCCCTCAATTCTCTTCTGCAAAAGTTCTTCTACTCTTTCCATATTTCTCTCCTAAACCGATATTTTACACGTCTAACTTGTTCAAGCATCCAGCTTGTTCCTGCGCTTAGCTCAAGCGCTTATTCGATCCGCCAGTCTATCTCCTGCTCACCTAGTTCACGCAGTATTTCATTGGTTTGCGAAAAGTGGCGTGAACCGAAAAATCCACGATGGGCAGAGAGCGGACTAGGATGCGCTGCACTTAGTATGTAGTGATGAGAAGCGGAGATTTGCTTAGCTTTTGCCTGAGCATTGCGTCCCCACAGAATAAAAATAATCGGTTCCTGACGTTTATTAAGAACGTCAATTACCCGATCTGTAAACTGTTCCCAGCCAAGCTTCTTATGAGAATTGGGCTGCCCCTCGCGAACAGTTAATATTGTATTTAACAAAAGGACTCCTTGCTTTGCCCATTTGGTCAGGTTACCACTTATCGAAATCGGTAGACCTAAATCCTGATTTAACTCGCGGAAGATGTTTCGTAGTGAAGGCGGTAAGGTCTCTCCTTCCTTAACGGAGAAAGCTAAACCATGTGCCTGTCCAACACCATGATAGGGATCCTGCCCGATTATCACAAGGCGGGTCTCCTCATAGGATGTCAGATTCAGTGCAGTAAAGATTTCGCCTATTGCCGGATAAATTGTATGTCCCACATACTCCGCTTCTAGCTTAGCAGCTAACTCAATAAAGTACGTTTCAGTCAATTCACTTTTTAGAATCTCTGACCAATCATTTCGTGGCCAGTTTGCAAGCATTCTCTGCATAGGTTTTCCTTCTTTACTTTCTTCTAGTCTTCAACTCATCCTTAATTTCTTCAATGCTCACATTCTCATGCGCCATCAGTACCAGTAGATGATAGACTAAGTCACTAATTTCATAGATTAATTCATCTTTATCGTCGCCCTTAGCAGCGATAATTATCTCGCTACTTTCTTCGCCAATCTTCTTCAGAATTTTATCAAGTCCAGTTGAGAGAAGATAGTTAGTATAGGAATCTTCACCAGGATTATTTCTGCGCTCCTCAATAATCGCATAAAGTTCTTGCAGAATATGAGTTGATTCGCTTTCATCGGCAATCACTGGGTTAAAAAAGCAAGAAAACTCGCCCGTATGACAAGCCACGCCTGTTTGTTTAACCTTAAGTAGCACGGTATCAGCGTCACAGTCATAATATAAACCCTTGAGTTCCTGAATATTACCAGATGTTGCACCCTTCTTCCAGAGTTCTTGCCGACTACGACTATAATAGTAGACCTCTTTCTCCTTAAGCGTTCTTTGGAGCGCTTCTGCATTCTGATAAGCAAGCATCAGCACTTCTCCTGTCCGATAATCTTGAGCGATCGCAGGCACTAAACCAGCCTCATTAAATTTAATTTTTCCAATCAATTCATCGTACTTCATATGTCACCTCAGTTTCTGACCTTTACACCCTTAGACTTAAGATATTCTTTAAGATCCTTTATTTGAATCTCACCAGAATGAAAGACGGAAGCAGCAAGTAATCCACCAACCTTAGCTTCAGCAACAGCTTCATAGAAATGCTCCAGTTTACCGGCACCGCCAGAAGCAATTATCGGCACATTTACTGCAGATGTAATCTCTTTTAGTAGTTCAATATCATATCCGTCCCTCATGCCGTCACCATCAATGCTATTAACAACAATCTCACCTGCTCCAAGTTCTACTGCTTTTCTTACCCACTCAATCGCATCCACACCAGTGTCCTCTTGGCCACCCTTGGCATAGATATTCCAAGTACCATTTTCCTTACGTTTAACATCGATTGCCACGACAACTGTTCCAGACCCATATTCAACTGAGGCCGCAGTAATCAGTTCTGGGTTTTTTAGAGCTGCGGAGTTGATTGAAATTTTGTCAGCCCCAAGCACAAGTAAATCAGCAAAATCATTTAAATTAGCAACACCGCCGCCCACTGTAAAAGGTATATCTACCTTTTCAGCAACCTTCCTAATAAATTCACGGGCTGGTGCGCGCCCCTCGATACTAGCTGTTATATCGTAGAAAACAAGTTCGTCGGCACCACTTTTGTTATAGAATTCAGCCAGAATTTCTGGACTATCAATATCCCTAATGTCTACAAATTGCTTGCCTTTAACGACGCGCCCATTACGGACATCCATACAAGGTATAATTCGAACATAATCAGTTAGGTCCACTTCATCTAGCGGATTTATCTTCTCTAGCGCTTGGGCTAAATCTATTTGCTGATTATATAAGGCCTTACCGATAATACAGCCATACATTCCCGTTTCAGCCAGCTTAACAATATCTGAAAGCTCTGACACGCCGCCAGATGCGATTATCTTAAGTCCAGTCTGCTTTTGCAGAGTCTGATATATTTCAAAATTCGGCCCCTCTAACATGCCATCCTTCGAAATATCGGTATAAACAATTATCTCAAGGCCGATACTCTCCAATTCCTTACAAAATTCCAGAGAACCGACATTGCTTATAACCTCCCAACCATGAACAGCAACATAGCCATCTTTGGCATCAACACCGACAACAATCCGGTCGCTACCAAATTCAGCAAGTAACTCGACAATTAAGTTTCTGTTCTCAATCGCAGCGGTTCCAAGAATGACACGTGCCACACCAAGTGAGAGCAGCTCGCGTGCCCGCTCAGCTGTCCTAATTCCACCACCAACCTGAACTGGTATCGAAATCCCACGCGTAATCTTCTCAATCGTATCGCGATTTACGGCAAAATCTCCTCGCGCTCCATCTAAATCAACAAGGTGCAAGTACTTAGCCCCCTGTCTTTCCCATTCAAGCGCCATCTTCAGCGGATCATCGGAATAGACTGTCTGCTGCGAATAATCGCCTTGGGTTAAACGAACACATTGATTGTCCTTTAGGTCAATTGCGGGTAATAGTAACATCTATAACATTCCTTTGGATGATGAAACTTGATCAGAAACGATTCGGACGCCCTTGTCTAAAGCACGGGCAAAAGCTTTAAAACAAGCTTCAATCGCATGATGATCATTTTCAGCATAGCTTAAATTTATGTGCAAGGTGATGCGAGCCTCATTAACAAAAGCACGGAAAAACTCCTTGAAATTCTGTGTATCAATTTCACCAATTTTCTCAGCCTTAAAGTCAATATTATAGACGAGATATGGACGATTGCTAATATCTACAGCAACATTGCAAAGTGCCTCGTCCATTGGTAGCGCAATATCTGAATAGCGCTGAATCCCTCTTTTGTCGCCAAGCGCCTGTACAAAAGCCTGTCCCAGAACAATGCCGATATCCTCAACTGAGTGATGATCATCAACAAACGTATCGCCGCTGCAAGCAACCTTTAAGTCAAAATTACCGTGAAATGCAAATAGTGTCAGCATGTGGTCAAGAAAACCAACTCCTGTCTCTATCTCCGCTTGCCCTCTTCCATCAAGATTTAGTTCAAGCGTAATTGTCGTCTCAGCTGTCTTTCTTTCAATTTTAGCTTTTCTCATTTCCCACAATCCTTTCTACAATTTCTATAAATGCATTATTATCAGCACAATCACCAACTGTAATTCGGTAGAAACCACTCATCTGTGAGCTATAGTCACGGATCTGAATTCCCTCCGCTCCAACCTTTTCTCCAAAGGCCGGAATCAGCGTATGCACAAAAACAAAATTGCCGTAGGACTTATAGGTGGTGAATCCAAGTTCTTTTAGACGCTCAGCAAGGCGGGTGCGCTCGCTTTTGACCGTTTCTGCATAGGTTAAAAGTTGGTCGCGATGTTTAACTCCTAAAATCGCCAGATATTGCGACAAATTGCTCGTATTATATGGCGTTCTAATACCATCAATAATACCTGCTAATTTCTTATTAGCAATCAGGTAGCCAATTCGCAAGCCAGCAAGGCCAAAAGCCTTAGAAAGTGTACGCAGAATAATGAGGTTATCATAATAATTTACCTGATCAATTATTGACTCACCACAGAACTCATAATAGGCTTCATCAATCACGACCATGCAATCAACGCTCTCAATTAGCTTAATTAGGTCATTGCGTGGTGTTAGATAGCCACTAGGGTTGTTGGGATTAGCAATAAAAATGATGTCCGGCTTTAAATCCTGAGCCTCGGCAATTAGTTTATCGTAATCAAACGAGAAATCCGGCTCACTCTCAATCCCCACAAACTTTCCGCCATAAATCTGTGTAAAGACAGAGTACATATGGAAAGTCGGCAGGAAGCTCATTACAGTTCCGCCTGGCTCAAGAAAGGTTTTGAGAACTGTCTCCAAAAGCTCGTTAGAACCATTGCCAATCACAATATTGTCCCAAGAATAGCCTACATATTCAGCTAGTTCTGCTCGTAACTCGTATGCCATGCTGTCAGGATAAAGATTAAGTTCATGGCTACTATCTAATAGAATGCCATCAGGAAATGCCAACTCAAGTAGCAGGTTCTTTCCTTCGTTCGCATCAAGTTTTATTTCACAGGGCGCCTGTTTTGGTACATAGCCCTTAAAGTCTTGTAAATCTTTTCTAACACACTTCATCAATCTTCCTCCTCAAATCTAATTCTCACGGAATTTGCGTGACCAGTTAAGCCTTCATCCGTAGCGATTCTAATAATCGCTTCTTTCGCGGTAGCTAGTGCAGTCTTATTATAATAAATTAACGAACTTTTTTTAATAAAATCATCAACAGAAAGCGGTGATGAAAAACGTGCTGTTGAACTCGTCGGCAGCGTATGGTTAGGACCAGCATAATAGTCGCCAACTGGCTCTGGTGTGTATTCTCCCAAGAAAATTGCACCGGCATTATCAATGCTCTTACTAAGCTCAAGTGGATCAACCGTCATTATCTCCAGGTGCTCTGGCGCGATTTGATTAGCAATTGCCACCGCACTATCAAGTGTGTCTGTTATAATAATCTGTCCATAATCAGCAAGCGATTGCGCGATGAAGTCTACGCGCTCAAGAAGCGCCGTCTGTTGTTTAAGCTCTTCCTTAACAGCACTTGCTAAGTCAGATGATGTTGTAATCAGAATCGCCGCAGCCAGAACATCATGTTCTGCCTGCGATATTAAATCGGCAGCTACATAACGTGGATTAGCCGTTTCGTCGGCAATGATTAGGATCTCACTCGGTCCAGCAATCATGTCGATACCAACATATCCCGAAACTTGTTTTTTCGCCATCGCAACATAGATATTGCCAGGCCCAACTATTTTGTCAACACGAGGCACTGATTCACTGCCATAGGTTAAGGCAGCTATCGCCTGTGCACCACCTAATTTAAAAATACGATCAACACCAGCAAGCTTGGCCGCAACAAGAATTGCTGCTTTAATGCTACCATCTTTTGCTGGTGGGGTTACCATAATTATCTCTTTAACTCCAGCAATTTTGGCTGGAACAACATTCATTAGAACGGTTGATGAATAGGCTGCAGTGCCGCCAGGGACATAGACTCCCACCTTAGCAATCGGCTTAACCAATTGCCCAACATAGGATCCATCGGCATTCTCTAATATATATGGTTCACGTAGCTGCGCCCGATGGAAACGAGCAATATTTTCTTTTGCCGCCTCTAAGGCTGCTAAAAGTTCTGGCTCAATCTCACGGTAAGCTCCGGCAATCTCTTCTGCCGTAACCTCCAATTCGGTAAGTTTGGCACCATCAAATTTTTCGGTATAGTCAAAAAGCGCTTCATCGCCCTTATCCTTAACATTCTTCAGAATACAGCTGACAGTCTGATTTACTTCCTCATTCTCAAACTGGTTACGTGCAAGTAATCGCTCCAAGTAACTGTCATCTTTTGTCGCTTCAATTATTCTAATCATTGCTCTCACCAATACTCTCGTTTAGGATATCTGTTAGTTGTTTGATTCGATTATGCTTAAAGCGATAACTTATTTTGTTGGAGATTAAGCGCACGCTTACGTCATACATATCCTCAATTACCTCAAGCCCATTCGCCCGCAAAGTATTACCCGTCTCCACTATATCGACGATCACATCGGAGAGACCAACTAGCGGCGCTAGCTCAACAGAACCACTTAAAAAAATAATCTCTGTTTTCTGATTTCTCTCTTCAAAATATTTTTTCGTCAGATGTGGATATTTCGTCGCAACTCTCAACACTTCATCTTTGTTGTAAAGTCGCTGTCCACTGCGACCGGCAATTGCTAACTGACAACGTCCAAAGCCAAAATCAAACAACTCATAAACCTCGCGGTCGTACTCGATAATCGAGTCACGCCCAACAATTCCTAGGTCAGTGATGCCATTTGCTACGTAGGTCACAACGTCAGCTGGTTTCACAAAAATATAGCTTATCCGCTGCTCTTCGTCGTTAAAAATTAATTTGCGGCTATTCAGATCGATTGGCTTGCCGAACTCCGCCGCAGCTAGAATTTTACTCGCTTGTTCAGCGATTCTCCCTTTGGAGAGTGCAATTGTTAGATATTCCAATTCGCGTCGCCTCCCTCTATCAGTGACCAGAGTAGTTTATCTAAATTGATAGAAAAACCGATTGCTGGTACACTTTTACCAAAAAGCGCGGTCAGCGAATCATAGCGACCACCACTTAAAATGTCATAGTTTGAATTGGGGAAATAACCCTTAAAGGTTACTCCGTCATAATAGTCAAGCTCGGTTATCATTGATAAATCAAGGTGAATATTATCAGTTGAACTATTCTGCGCAAAGGTTGTAGTCAAGGATTCAAGTTCTTTTAGAGCAGATCTCATTTCTTCGTTAAGACAGTGTTCCTTCGCGTCAACAAGTACAGTCTGTACATCGCCTTGCAAACTTAGAAGTGCTTTTAGCGCTTTGCTCGTCGCCGGTTCAAGTTCGATACTTGCAAAATATCTAGTAAGCTCTGGCTCATTTTTGCGTGCAAGCAGTTGTTTCAGTGTAGTAACCTGTTCCTGATCAGTAATCTCATTTAGCAGGCCACCTATGTACTTGCTGCTACCAAGTTCTAGTAAAAACCCTTGATTATATTTCTGTAAAAGCGTAAGCGCCAGCTCAATTACTTCGCGATCCGCGCTCAGTGATTCTTCGCCCAGATACTCGATGCCCAGCTGCTTTCTCTCTTTAATGCTCATGTCGCGCCGGTTACGGTAAATGGTCGAATTGTAGAACAACTTTAACTTGCTCCCTACTTGCCAACGAGGAATCAAGCTTCTAAGAACGTTGATTGTCGTATCAGGCCGCAGAATCAGCACCTTGCCATTTCCACCGATTAATTTAACCAATTGTTTTTTGTTAATACCACTGTTAACCGCGGTATAGCTATCATACTCTTCAAAAATGGGTGGCTCAATCTGTGTATAACCAGACAAGACAAATAGATCCTCCAACTCTTTTTTGAGACGATATCTTAGTGCATTATATTCTAACTCATTTTTAATTGTTAAAAACTCCATTTCTACACCCACTTTATTTGATTCTAGTCTGTTGTTACTTTTTATTTAGATCAAAGGAACTCTTTAAAGCAACGATACGATTAAATACTGGCTTCTCTTCAGTTGTTAATTTGCTATCTACTGCAAAGTATCCATGGCGGAAAAACTGAAAGCGGTCGCCTATTTTAGCGTTAATCATATTTGCCTCAATATAGCCTTGCTTAATCTCTATTGAATCATGGTTGAAGGAGTCTAAGATAGATTTCTCTTCAATCTCATGCTCCTCATCTTCCTCAATTACCTGATCAGTGACTATTTCACTATATAGACGGAACTCTGCTGGTATTGCACCACCGGCATCTAACCAATGAATTGTGCCCTTAACCTTGCGTCCTGTAAACCCACTACCACTTTTGGTTTCTGGGTCGTAGGTGCAATGTAATTCAACAACTTCGCCCTTTTCATCCTTAATCACATCATTACATTTGATGAAATAGGCATTTCGTAAGCGAACCTCATTGCCCGGATAGAGGCGATAATATTTGCTTGGCGGATCCTCCATGAAATCTTCTCGTTCAATATAAATTTCACGAGAAAAGGGAATCTGACGACTTCCCATTTCAGGATTGTCGGGATTATTCTCAGCATCAAGCATCTCAATCTGTCCCTCTGGATAGTTGGTAATAACTACCTTCAGCGGGTCAAGCACGCTCATTGTCCGAGGAACAGTTAAACGCAGATCATCGCGAATAAAATGTTCGAGCATCCGCACATCAACCTCAGCATCATTTTTGGAAATACCAGTTTCGTGAACAAAATTATTTAAGGCATTAGGCGTAACACCTCGTCGTCTTAGTGCAGATATTGTATAGATACGCGGGTCATCCCAACCGTCAACATAGCCATTATCGACAAGTAACTTGAGGTTTCTTTTGCCCATTATTGTATTGGAAATTGAGAGTTTACCGAACTCAATCTGTCGTGGCACATGTTCCATCTCACATTCAGCAACAACCCAGTCGTAAAGTGGACGATGGTCTTCAAATTCAATTGTACAGAGGGAATGAGTAATCCCCTCAATCGCATCCTCTAGCGGATGGGCGAAATCATACATCGGATAAATTACCCACTTGTCGCCGGTATTGTGATGCTCGGCATGTGCAATCCGATACAGGACTGGATCACGCAGATAAAGATTGGGAGAGGACATATCGATTTTGGCGCGAAGTACTTTTTCGCCATCAGTAAACTTACCTTTGCGCATCTTTTCAAAAAGATCTAAATTTTCCTCAATTGAGCGGCTGCGATAAGGGCTCTCCACACCCGGCTTCGTATAACCACCACGATATTCGCGAATTGCCTCAGCACTTAAATCGCAGACAAAGGCCTTGTCTTTCTTGATTAATAGCACTGCTCGATTGTACATCTCTTCAAAATAATCGGATGCAAAAAAGAGGTTGTCCCACTTGAAACCTAACCAAGCGACATCCTCCTTAATCGCTTCGACGTATTCATCATCCTCTTTTAGTGGATTGGTATCGTCAAAACGCAGGTTAGTTATGCCGTTAAACTGAGCAGCTAGCCCAAAGTTAATATTGATCGATTTAACGTGCCCAATGTGCAGATAACCATTCGGCTCAGGTGGAAAACGAGTGATAATCTGCTCGTGTTTCCCTGTTTCTAAATCCTCAATCATAATATTTCTAATAAAGTTAGAGCTTTGATTTGTTTCCATCGTTTAATGTCACCTTTTCAGCAATACTTAATTAATAAACTATATCACAGAAAACAGCCATATTCCATATATAGAGCCAGATACTATCATAGTGAGAGGCTATTTTTTATTTTCGACGATTAGGTCCATTAACTAAATAAGCATCAGTATAGTGACGAATTCTTTCCATAATTCGCTTGGCTTTAAGAACTTCTTCGCCACCTTTGCTTGAATACGCTAGGTGCGTTTCTAAAGCATCGTAATCCAGATTAGAACTATAAATTGTTGGTAAGCCTTTTACCATACGTGCTTGTAAGATTGCTCCTAGTATCTCGTCGCGCTCCCACTGAGAGATTGACTCTGCCCCAATATCATCAAGGATGAGAACCTCGATATTCTTGAGCGCCTCAATCTTCTGGTGTAGGCTGTCATCTCCAATCGATTGTTTGATATCGCGGAAAAAATCTGGTAGGTAAACCATTAGCGTAGCAACATCTCGCTCCGCAAGTTTCCTTGCTAGAGCGACGAGCATATAACTTTTGCCAACACCGAGCGGCCCGTAGAGGTAAATACCGCGCTGCTTCTTCCCCTTTTCATAAACCGTAACAAATCGTAAGAGAGCTTCATACGCATCAAGTCTTCCGCCTGTCGGATCGAAGTTATTAAAGGTGGCATCATAAAGGTCGTCGGGTATATGCTGACCTCTAAAAAGTCGATTCTTATAATCAGCATTCTCCTTCGTCTCCTGTTTGCTACATTTATCAAGATAAGAGTAGAATTGCTTACTATATCTAATCGCAGTAAAGTGACCGGCAAAAAGGTTGGGGCACTCCATTATGCCAGGACAACTAAGACAATTGTCTCTTTCCTCCATATATTGAAAGAGTGTCGCAAGAGCTGGACGCAAGCTCTCTTCAGGGATTTCCTGCTTGCTAATCATTGCGGCTAGTTCCTCATCTTGATAGATTCGCTGCAGCAAGCGCTCCTGTTCTTGCTCAATGCCAGGCATCATTTCACTAATAATATCTTTAAGGCTTTTCATTTAATCCGCTCCTCACCTAACTAAACTTTCTCATTTAAAAATTCCTTAACCCGCTCGTAAAAATATGGTTGAATATCTGGATAACTTAAGTTATTTGGTAGCCTATCATGTAGCTGACATTGCGCTATTTCTGATTCTGGTAATTCGCCCATGCGATGAACTTCAGCAAAAAAGAGCTGACCATAACCTATTTTACCATCTTCTAAGACGCTGTAACCGTTGACAGATAGTAGCTCACAATTAACCATTCCTGTTTCCTCGTGTAGTTCTCGTAGGGCAGCAGCGAAAGTTGTTTCATCGGATTCAAGGTGCCCCGCTGGAAGTGACCAGCTACTTTGCCCCTTTTCACGAACAAATATCCACTTACCAAGGTAACGAGCAAGGATAATAACATAGGTTACCTGCTCAATCTTGATTTCTTCTGCTGGATAGAACTCTACCTCGACCATCAGTTACACCTACCATTATTCTGTCGATTCCTTTATAATGTTCGCCACACCAAAGGGAACATGAACAGAAGGAAATTGCGTCGCCACCCCTTCAATATGCCCTACTTGATCATCAAAAAAGATATGTGGCTTAAAAACCTTAAGAACACTATATTTGTCGATACCTCCCAAGAAGAAGGCCTCATCCACCATAATATCCAAACGACGGAGCGTGGTAATCACTCGCTCATGTGCCGGTGCGTTGCGCGCGGTGGCAATCGCGATTCTAATTTTCGGTTTATAGTTACTATCCTTGCTGTGTTTCTCTAGTTCGCGCTTTTGTAGGTTAGAAATCTCTTTAAAAAAACGTGCCAGCGGACCTGGCGGCAGTGGTGATGCCGCTAGGTCTCTCTCGTGTTTATTAAAACCTTCAAGTTTTTCTGTTTTAAAAATTGTTTCTGCTGAATCATCAGCAATTATTCCATCAAAATCAAAAGCAATTCTCAGCTCTTGATCATCCTCATCATCAACATAGCTAGATGGATAGATTGTACCAGCAGGAAAACCGTGTTTAACAGCTTCCTTGACATCCCCAGTGTTACCAGATAGAAATAGCGAAGCGTTAAAAGAGTCCATATAAGGAAAAGGGTTGTTACCAGCTACAAAAACAGCACGTATAATTGGTAATCCATAATGTTCAATCGATTTAAAGACGCGCAAACCAGTATCCGGGTCATTGCGAGAAAGCAGAATAACCTCAACCGGTCGTGCTTCTGGGTCAATTCTTAAAAGCCTCGCAATCAATGGAAATGCAACCCCACGTTTAAGAGTCACATCTTCATTTTCTCGCTGATAGATGCGATATTCATTTTCACCCTGCTCACGAAAAACTTGATCCGCTTCCGTTAAATCGAAAAGTGCACTGGAGGCAACAGCGATTACCAATTTGTTTGTAAGATTATACTTCATTTTCATTAACCACACTTTCATTATTTATACTAGTTTGTTTGTGCTAGCTTAATCCCTTTAGCAGTCGTTCAATCTCTGCCAGGCGTTCTGGGTCTAATGGTTCTTCTGCCGTCTTATCTGATCCTTTGTGATATCGCTCATCCTGTTGGACAATATAGTCTGGAAGTTGTCCACCTTTACCTCTCTGAGCTCTTTTATTTGCAGTTCCACTGCTCTTAGGCGTTTTGTCAGTCGACCAATCGAGATAAATTTGATGCTCCTTTTTAGCAGCATCCATAGCTTGCGCCGCTGTTGTTAATTTAAGTCGTTTCCAGTGGCCTGCAATCTTCTCAATAAGATTACGCGGCAGCTTATAATCATTCGTCAGCATGATGTATTCAAGTAAGACGTTCGTAACTGCTGGTAAAAGTTGATACTCATATAATAAGCTATCAATAATTTTAAGATCAGCATTTGCAATCATTCCTTTGCCCTGATACTGCTGAATCAATTGAATTGGGGAGTAGTTTTCAAGGACTTGCAGATGGCGCTCGGCTTTAGTGAGATTAATATCGGTCGAATCTGCAGCGCCTACAATCTTCTGATCTGACTCCCGAGCCCCTTCTTTAGACGAGATTGTAAGCTTCTTGCCACTCGCTTGAAATTTCTCCAACGCACGTTCTCGTAGTAGTTTCTCGTCTATAATTCCATCGCCATTATAAATGTAATGATCGTTTAGTAGGGTTGCTAGTTCGAAATCTGTAAATTGATATAAAAAGGCTAACTCATTTAATTTGGCAATCAATTTATCATCTAAACTTCTTTCAACGCTATGTAGATTACTAACCAGTCCTTTAATGAGTTCGATGTCTAAGTAATTTTCCTGTAACTTAATCGCGGAATTTTTCAATTGGTCCGGTCGAAAATTAGATAAATTATCTGATTTTGTTAGTGATTGAAGATCACCTTTTGTCATATGTCCAAAAACCTCATCGAATGATCTGGTAATATCTGACTGCAGTAGGTATTCCCCTTTCGCCCAATCATAGTTGTCGGCATACTTTTCCCTGATAGTGAGATAACTTTTCTCCCCTATTCGGTTATAAAGTAGGAGACTAAGCACATCACTACTGAAAAAACTAGTGCCACTTAAAGGCTCAAGCAAACCATATTCGAAAAGATATTTATCATCATCAACTTTTTTATAGCAGCGAGTTTGTAATAGACCTACCGCCTCTAAAGTGTGCCTAGCTTTAATTAGAGCGGGAAATGAAAGATTACTTGCAGTGACTAAATGCCGGTGTAATCTGGCATCTTTGATTGTAATATTAGTCGCTTTTGCACAATTATGTAAAGTAAGGTAAAGGTTGACGGCTTCAACACCAATAATTGGTTGATACAAGTCTAACAGAACTGAAAAATCAAATGTGAGGTGTGCTCCAGTAACTAAATAAGCATCTTGTGGCGTTATTTCCTTATAATCAGCAAGCATTAGACTTCCTCCTCCCTCACTCACCTATTTACGATTTTCTTCTTAATTGGCAAAATAGTGTATCTACATTTTACCACAGTAAAATAAGAAATGCCCTGCAATTTTGCAGGGCATCTAGTATTTTTACTTGCTCTTATTTCGCCTTAGCATAATACCACCAGTTAGCGATGTCATTATAAGGTGTAAGACTATTCTTGATACTAATCTGATATTGCGGTTTAGCAAGCAGGATTGTATCAAGTGTTAACAGTGGCACAATATAATGTTGTGCGCCAAAATGTGTTTGCCACTCTTGATATTTGACCATAGCCTGCTTAGATTCAATGATAGTCTTTGCTTCGTTTAAAAGTTTATCCGATATTTCATCATTTAAATGAATTACATTATAACCATTATTTAATACATCATTTCTGGCAAGCCATTTATAATTTTCTTTCGTCAGGTTGAGTTCGAAATTGTTGCTTGCCAGAAATAATTCGTATTCACCCTTGGAATAAAGTGCTGCAACAAAATCTTTGTTTGCGATCGGTTTCAACTTAAGAGTGACCCCATTTGCTGCAAAATCTGCAGCAATTTTTTCCGCAATGAGTTGATAGAGCGCAGTATCAGCGTAGGCTAACTCTAATGATAGATCGCTTCCACTTAAATTAGCTTTGCTATCGCGAGCGGATAGATAATTAAAGCTCTTCTGATATAGCCAGGAATCCTGATGCACAATAGATAGTGGACGCTCAGCGTGTCCCGCAAATTTATTGGTAATCAATTCATCAACTTTAATTACTGAAGCGAGTGATTCTCTTATCACTTTATCTGTTAGTTTGTCGGAGTTCATATTAAAGCCTAAATAAATATAGTTGGCACCAGCTAGGTCGTAGACCTTGCTTTTAGCAAAAAGTTCATTCTTAACATCAGTCGGCGTTGCATAGAAAGCGCCAGCGTTTGCTTTGTCAGAAGATGTGCTTAAACTGATTCGATCAAGAAAAACTTGCTCGCCGTAGTTTTCGTTTCGCACTAGCTCTAGGCCATTCTCATTTACCACATCGATACGAAATGGACCGCTCGCTAATGGCTGCCCTGAGCTACTTTTCTTGCTAGAAACAAGAGGTGCTGTCAGAAATTCTATGTCGTTATAACTTAGCTTTTCAAAATTAAAGGTAATAACATTAGTCTCTTCATCAAGTTCAATACCGGAAATGTGGTCTGCCTTTTTAGTTCTAAATTTATCTGTTCCTATAAGGTTAAATGATAAATCTTTCCAAACGCCATGGTAGTTAGTTCCGCTATATTGTTCGAAGCTATAGAGAATGTCTTCATAAGTAATCGTGCTACCGTCTTCCCATTTAACTCCTTCTTTTAACTTGAATTTAACTTGGTTGTTCTCAATGTTGGCTGTAAGTTCTTCTGCGAGATCTCCGACAATCTTAAAATTATCATTATATTTAAAAAGTCCACGATAGATTGCTGCTTGAAAATTATTAATGGGTAGTTCCTCACCCATGATTTGTAGCGGATCATAATAAATATTCTCTAGCATGAAGCTTAACTCTCCACCCTCAAGAGGTGCTAAATCATCTGGCTCCTTCTCTGTCAGATTGCATCCAGTTAAGACTAATGCCAATACAAGTAAAATTAGTAGTATGGTTTTTTTCAAAAGTTGATCCCCCTATGCTATTTATCAAACAAATTTGAAATTTCATCAATAAATACATTAATATCTTTAAATTGCCGATAGACTGAAGCAAAACGAACATATGAAATCTCATCAACTTGATATAATCGCTCCATGACCATTTCGCCAATCTCTTTGCTCTCAACCTCAGAAACTAAGTCATTCCTCAGTTCGCGTTCAACTTCTTCAACGATGTTATCAAGTGTATCCATCGAAACCGGCCTTTTTTCGCACGCTCGAATTAGACCGCGCAAAATTTTGTCGCCAGAGAACTCCTCACGCGTGCCATCCTTTTTAATTACCAGAATAGGTGCCTTTTCAACCTCTTCATAGGTATTAAAGCGTTTAACGCAAGATTCGCACTCTCTTCTTCGCCTGATTGATTTACCATCCTTAACTGGACGAGAATCGATCACCCTAGTTCCCATGTAATTACAGTATGGACATCTCATTTTCAACGCATCCTTTATAATATTAAGTTATCACTATATATAATCTCTTAGAAAAAGAAAAAGGTCAAGCAATTCTTAAGCGTGCCAATTGTACTTTGAAATCAAAATATTTACCTTGAATATTATTTTTTTTATAATAACATTAGATTATAGTTTTACAATTGTACAAAATCATTTTGTAGTAGTTTTAGATACTCAGTTCATACTGGAGGAAAATATGTGGATACGATGACTATGGTATTCTTACTCATCGGCGGACTTGGTATGTTCCTATTCGGAATCAAGTATATGTCAGATGGCTTGCAAAAAGCAGCTGGTGATAACCTCCGCAAGATTCTCGAACGGATGACTTCCAATCCGATCAAAGGTGCATTTGCCGGTATGCTTGTTACGGCAATGATTCAGAGTAGTACAGGTACAACTGTCTTAACAGTTGGCTTGGTTAATGCTGGCTTTTTAAACCTACGACAAGCAATCGGTATCATTATGGGTGCTAACGTTGGTACGACTATTACAAGCTTTATTATTGGTTTTAATCTTACACAATATTCTTTGCCGATTGTTGCAGTTGGGGCATTTTTACTTTTCTTTTCCAAGAAAAAGAACATTAATAATATCGGAGAGGTAATCTTCGGCTTTGGTTTGCTTTTCTTTGGATTGAAAACGATGGGTGATGGCATGTACCCATTTAGGGAATCAGAAATGCTAATTGATTTAATGCAGAATTTTGCCGATAATCCGATTACTGGAGTTCTGATTGGAACCATCTTCACGGTAATTGTACAAAGTAGTTCAGCCACTATCGGAGTAATGCAGATGCTTGCCGATTCAGGAGTTATCACACTTCTACAGTCCTTGCCGATTTTATTCGGGGATAATATCGGAACAACAATTACAGCCATATTAGCAGCAACTGGGGCTGGAGTAGCAGCTAAACGAACCGCACTGAGCCATATGTTATTTAATATATTAGGTACGATTATCTTTATGTTCCTATTACAAATTGGCGTCTACCCGCTGATGATTGAGTTTTTCGCTAGTAATCTTAATATTAAGATGCAAATAGCTGTAGCACATGGGATTTTCAACTTCTCTAACCTATTGATTCAGTTACCATTTGTCGGTGTACTGGCCTACGTAGTGACTAAACTTGTTCCTGGTGATATTCGGGAATTTGAATACGGAGTTAAATATATTGATAAACGCCTCCTAGACAACCCTTCACTTGCATTAAGACAAGTAGTTCACGAATTGGCGCGGATGGGCGGAGTTGCAAGAGATGCTTTAGTAGATGCGGTTGATTATTTTTATACTGGCAATGAGGAAAAAGTTACGCATGCTGCGGCAGAAGAAGAAATTGTAAATGAGTTAGAGAAGAATATCTCGAAATATATTGTTGAAATCAGTCAACGTTCACTCTCTACCAGACAATCCAAACAGGCATCAATTTACCTGCAAATTGCAAACGATATTGAACGAATTGGCGATCACGCCGACAACATTATTGAGCTTGGACAATTTTCTCATAAAAATATATTAGTATTTACTGACTTAGCAAATGAGGAATTACGAACAATGTTTGATTTAACTCTCTTAAGTTGCAAACAAATTTTTACAGCTTTAGAGAATCTTGACGCTGATCTAGCAAGGCAGGTCATTGAGAATGAGAAGGTTCTCGACAGTATGGAAGCTGAATACCGCAAGTCACACCTTAAACGATTGAATACTGGTGAATGTGGTGGAGGCGCTGGCGTAGTATTTCTTGATATTATTGGTAACTTGGAGCGAATAAGTGACCACTGCTTTAATATTGCACAAGCAATTAAAGAAGATGTTTATTCATAAATAAAAGGAAGGATGCAAGGCATCCTTCCTTATTTTAATTAAAGTTCTATCAGCCGTAAATAGCTACTTTCGATTGTTCCACGGCAACTGGCGCCATCCCTCGTGCAACTTCTATCGCTTCGTATTCAGTAGCTTCCAGCTGCTTGGCTATATATTGTGCAGCAACGTTCGGATCAATTATATCACCACAAGTATAAACATCGATGCTTGCATAACCATGCTCTGGAAAACTGTGAATTGTAAGATGCGATTCCGAAATAATTACAACACCACTAACGCCCATTGGTGCAAACTTATGAAATGCTACTTCCCTAATCTCTGCTCCTGCTTTTAAAGCTGCGTCTACCATAATGCTTTCGATTAACTTCAGATTGTTTAATTTCTCAATATTGCAGTGCCATAATTCAGCGATAACATGACGTCCCATAGTATCCATATGAATACCCCCCATTTGTTAAAATTCATGCCCTCTCAAGCACGCGGGACCTATTTCTACAACGGGGGAAAGTTAGTCCAAAGAGATCCTAACCCTTTAAGTAGATACCGGTTCCTAGTTAAAATAAATTACCAGCACTCATTATAGTCTTTTTAATAAATGAATGCAATACTTATTTTACTACTTTAAGACCTTATTTTCGTGCAACTGAATAAGCTTTAGAAATGTATTTTGCAACATCAACAATACGGCAGGAATAGCCCCATTCGTTGTCGTACCAAGCGAGTACTTTAATCTGCTTCTCGCCAATAACCATTGTCGATAATCCATCAATTGTCGAGGAGTGCTCATCACCAACGAAATCCACTGACACTAATGGTTCCTCTGTATATCCTAGAATGCCCTTTAAAGAACTTTCACTTGCTGTTTTAAATACTTTATTTACCATATCAACATCGACCTTCTCCTTAACATTAACAACTAAGTCAACAAGTGAAACGTCAGGAGTTGGCACTCTGATTGCTAAGCCGTTCAATTTCCCGGCCAATTCCGGAAGAACAATTGATAGAGCTCTTGCAGCACCAGTCGAAGTAGGAATCATTGAGAGCGCTGCAGCTCGTGCTCGACGCGGATCCTTGTGCATATTGTCGAGCAACTTTTGGTCGCTAGTATAGGAGTGAATTGTTGTCATCATTCCGTATTCAATTCCGAAATTATCATTTAAAACTTTCACAAAAGGGGCAAGACAGTTAGTAGTACAAGATGCATTGGAGATTATGTGATGCTTTTTGTAATCGTATTCATCTTCGTTAACTCCCATTACAATCGTAACATCTTCATCAATTGCTGGCGCTGTAATCAATACCTTCTGTGCGCCTGAGATAAGATGTGCCGAGGCTTCTTCCTTGCTCCTAAATTTCCCGGTAGCTTCAATCACCACTTCGACATCTAAATCAGACCATGGCAACTTAGAGGCATCACGTTCAGAAATCAATAGAGTCTCCTTACCATTTACAATTAGACTATTATCGGTGTAGTCAACCGGATATTCAAATTTCCCATGAACAGAATCGTATTTAAGCATATGTGCGAGCTGTTCAGGTGTGTAGCTTGCATTAACAGCAACAATATTAATATCATCCTCAGAAACCATTCGACGAAATACCATCCGCCCTATTCTCCCAAAACCATTAATTGCAACTCTAATTGACATCGATTGCTTCCTCCTTAAATTTATCTTTAATTACAAGACGATTTATATTAACTATGGCATCGTCCCTATCGTATGTTCTCATCCTCCAAACGCTTAATAACACGGTCAACCTCAGTTTCAAGGGTTGGTAAATCATTATTATTATAGATAATAATATCGCCTCTGCGGATATTCCTGCGAATGCAACACTGGGCATGTATGCGATAGAGTGCCTCACGCTCAGATATCTGGTCTCTTTTCATTAAACGTTCAACTTGTTTATTTATATCAGTAAAAACAACGACTATTAAGTCGAACAACATTTCTGATTTTGTCTCAAAAAGTAAAGGAAATTCAACTAAGACTATCTGGTGTTCACGCTCAAGCTCTCGAGCGCGTCTCATTGTCTGTCTAATTATCGGAGCATGAGTAATTTTGTTAAGTTTTCTTCTTTTCCACCAGCTATGGAAGACAATGTCAGCAAGCTTTTTGCGATTAATTTCCTTGTTATCTAATAAAATTTCCTCGCCAAAGTAATCGACAATTTCCTTCCAGACTGGTGTCTCAGGCTTGATTATCTCCTCACGGTAGACTAGATCAGCACTAACGACTGGTATACCCCTATTTTCAAAAATCTCTGCAACTGTAGTTTTACCACTTGCAATTCCACCAGTTAAACCAATTAACATTTCATCAACTCCTAACAGCTATAATTTCTGACAGTTGGGACAAAAATGTGTTCCCCGCCCCGCTATTCTGATTTTTTCAATCGGTGTTCCGCATCGAAAACAAGGTTTGCCTGTCTGTCCATAAACAATTAAGTGTTCCTGCATCGAACCCTTACCATATATCGTTTCAAAGGATTTAATCGTTGATCCACCATATTGAATCGCCTTATTTAAAACCTCACGCATCGCTCTCACAAGTTGCTCTATCTCCTGATCTGTTAAGCTATTTGCTGGTCGATTCGGATTTATCATGCTTTTTGCGAGCGAATCATCAACATAGATATTCCCTAAACCACTTACAATCTCTTGATTTAGAAGGACTTGTTTAATTGAGCCTCTCCTACGACTTAACTGTTCAGTGAATTCAGCTAAATCGAAATTGGGATCTATCGGCTCCTGTCCGAGTTTCGTTAATGGGAAAAAACTGCTAAGCTCGTGATTCCAGACTAGGTCCATCGTTCCAAACTTACGTACGTCATGATAGCGCAGCTGCGAGCCATCTGTGTTGGTAAAAACAATATGTGTATGTTTATCATAAATCTGCACAGCCTCAATTGGTGTTTTATATAAATACTTGCCTTCCATTCGCAAATGAGAGACCAAAGTAATGTCATCAAAAATAAATAAGAGGTATTTCCCCTTGCGGTCAATTGTTACTAATTCTTTACCCTCTAATAATAATTTAAATATATCAGTATCACTTGGTGTGCGGATTATTTTCGGATAAATTATTTCAATCTCCCCGATTATTTTACCCACAATCAATTCTTTAAGTGTATTTTTTACTATCTCAACCTCAGGTAATTCTGGCACTCTACTTCAACCCCTTTAATTCGCGTCATACCAATTTTTACCCTCGCTCATATCAACCTTGATTGGAACTTTTAACTGGAGTGCACCCTCCATCTTCTCCCTTATTAACTGGCGCATTTGTACAAGTTCATCAGGTGCAACCTCGTAGATCAACTCATCATGTACTTGCAATTTTAGACAACTTCTGAAACCAGCATCTTTGATTGCCTGCTCGATTCTGACCATTGCTATTTTAATAATGTCAGCTGCAGTCCCCTGAATAGGTGTATTAATTGCCGTCCTTTCAGCAAAGCTTCTTAAGTTAAAGTTCGAACTATTGATATCTGGTAAATAGCGCCGACGATTTGCAAGTGTACTGACATAGCCAAGTTTTTTGGCGCTTGCTATAGTATTATTCATATATTCCTTAACCGCAGGATAAATTGCAAAATAACGATCAATAAAATCCTGCGCCTCTTTACGGGAAATATTAAGATTCTGCGATAAACCATAATCACTTATTCCATATACTATACCGAAATTTACTGCCTTCGCTTGCCGGCGGTAAATCGGCGTTACTTCATCCTCTCTTAATCCAAATACTTCCATTGCTGTTGAAGTGTGAATGTCCATATCATTAGTAAAAGCCTCTATGAGAGTTTCATCATTGGCGATATGAGCAAGAACACGTAATTCTATCTGAGAATAGTCGGCAGCCATTATTGTCCAGCCCTCATTAGAGGGGATAAACACCTCTCTAATTTTCCGTCCTTCCTCTAAACGAATCGGAATATTCTGCAGATTAGGTTCAGTGCTACTAAGTCTTCCGGTTGTCGTAAGTGCCTGCTTAAAGGTCGTATAAACATGTTCTGTCTTTTGATCTACCACCTTTAGTAAGCCATCAATATAGGTAGATTGTAGCTTAGCCAGCTGCCGATATAAGAGAATTTTTTCAATAATCGGGTGATATGGATTCAATTTTTCTAAGACTTCCACATCAGTTGAATAGCCAGTTTTTGTTTTCTTAATCACTGGTAACTCTAATCGCTCAAATAGAATTACGCTTAATTGCTTAGGTGAGTTTAAATTAAATTCTTCACCTGCTAACTCGTAAATATCTCTTACAAGATTATCTAAACGCCGATCTAAATCCTTTCCGATCTCTTGCAGTTTTTTAACATCAATCTTAAAGCCACGCTTTTCCATGTTTGCTAATACCCGTGCCAGCGGAAGCTCGATTTCCTCAAGTAATACAAGCATCTCGTTCGCAACTAGAAGTTTTTCCAAGATAGGTAGTAGGCGGAAAATCGCTCTTGCCTGTCCACCTAGATAGCTTGCCAGAATATCAACCTCTGGTAGCGCCCATTTTGCTCCCTTACCAAAAATTTGTTCCTCGCTGTCTAGATTTATTTCCGAATAATGACTGGCGACCGCCGCAAGCTCGTAGGCACCAGTTGCTGGATCAAGCAGGTAATTACTAAGCATTAGGTCACCACAAACACCAGCAAGATTTACGCCTGATCGAAATAAGGCAATCTCATCGCTTTTGCTATCGAAACAATACTTAGGAGCTCTATTGTCAGCTAAGTAATTTATAAATTCAGGACTCGCCTTAGCATCATCTAAGCTCATAAAAACGCACTCGTTTCCATCAGATATCGCAAGACCGGCAATCTCTTGCTTAGGCAATTTCTGTTTATTGAGACAGATTGCAAGGGCGCTGGGTTTTCTCTCTCTAAAATGTTTGTCCCATTTGCTTTTTTCAGTCTGTGGATAAATACTTACATTGACAGAAAAATTAACCTTGTCTGAGGTCTTCTCCACATCAGCGCAGCCGATTCTTTCCAGTAAGGATTTAAAACCATATTGTCTAAAGAATCGAGCAAGTTCTTCAGTATCAGTTTCACCAATCCGATAATGATCAAGTTGTAAATCCATCGGTACAGTTCGATCTATTGTCGCTAGCCATTTACTAAGAACTGCTGTCTCTTGATGCTCTGTTAGATTTTCTTTTAACTTTTTGCCCTTAACATTCTCGATATTCGTAAATACATTCTCTAAAGTCCCATACTCATCTAATAGTTTAAGCGCAGTTATCTGGCCAACTCCAGGAACTCCTGGTATATTGTCAGAGCTATCGCCCATTAGACCCTTTAAATCTATCATTTGCGACGGTTTTAAATTGTATTCGACTAGTAAGGCAGCACTATCATATATGTCTACTTGAGTGATACCTTTTCGCGTTATGTGGACTGTTGTGGTATCAGAGATTAGTTGAAATAAATCCTTATCTCCACTATAAATAATTGTTTCAATTCCATGCTTATCAGCATAATCGGAAACAGTTCCGATAATATCATCTGCTTCGTAACCCGGCTGCTCATAGTAGCTAATGCCAAGTTTGTCTAATAATTCCTTAATTAGCGGGAACTGCTCGGTTAATTCATGTGGCGTTTTCATTCTTGTACTTTTATAATCTTCGTACTTCTCATTTCTAAATGTGAGTTTCCCCGCATCAAACGCTACTAATAAGTATTCTGGGTTAATGTCTTGAAGAATCCTTAACATAATCTGTGTAAACCCGTATACAGAATTAGTATAAACACCTTTTTTATTCATTAAAAGCGGCAAGGCGTAAAAAGCGCGATTCGCCAAGCTATTGCCATCAATTAATACTAATTTCTCCACTATGCCACCCCATATTCCTAATGACTATTCCTTAATTAATCATACCATAACAATCAGAATTTATTAGGTTAAATATAAAAAAACAGCCCCCCAAAAGAGAGCTGTTTAAATATTTCTGTTTATTTATAATTATTTCCTCTGAAATGACTCAATGTCGATAAAAGGAGTTGCTCCACCTGTCACATTCGGTAGAATCCCGTCCCATTTCTTAATTGCTGCAATCTGTGCTTCAATCTGTCTCAACTGAATTAGATCAGGAGAGATAACCTCTTTTTGTAATCTAAGAGCTTCTGCTTCCGCTTTAGCACTTTCAATCGTTTGCTTCGCCTCAATTTCAATTCTTTGCAAGTCTAGTTGTGCTTTTAAAGCCTGTTGCTCAGCAATTTGTTTCTGCTCAATTGCATTATTAAACTCTGTGCTAAAGAGGAATTCAGTAATATTAATCTCATCAAGAATCATATTATAATTATTGAATCTCTCTTGTAAAGCTTCTTTAATTAACGCACTAACCTCAGCACGTCTTGTGATCAGTTGCTCTGCAGTAAATTGTGCAGCGACAGCTTTAACTGCTTCACCAATAGCCGGGTCAACTACTCTTTCATTATAGGTAAGTCCAACATTTTTAAACAGTTGAGGGACCTCTCCATTTATTAAATGATAGTTAACAACAATGTTTGTAGAAACAATCTGTAAATCACGCGATGCTGCTGTCTGTTCAGACTCTCGTTTCTGAACCCTAACCTCTACTTGTACAACTTCTTGAATGATTGGGATCTTAAAAAACAGACCCTCTGGAACCGAGTTAGGTTGTACCTCACCTAAATGGACAACTACACCAACATGCCCAGGTTGAACAATAACGATAGAACCATAGGCAAGTAAAGCAATTACTAATAGAATTACGACGATAACAATCCATTTAACTGAACTTTTATCGAATTTAGGTTTCATATCTACTACTCTTCCATCCATGTTTCTTCCTCCTTAATTTAGATTTCAGATTTATAAATAATAAGAGCGATTAAGCTCTCTATTTACATTAATCCAATTTTATAACTATTATTTATTATACCATATTAAATATGCATGGCTATGTTATAAATTTAATTTCTAGTATGATAGAGTAATTTTTACGATAATGCTATAGTGATATATATCAAAATAAAGTGGAGATATATGATGAAAAAAAGAATTTGGTCGATTCGACTACTTATAACCTTAATAGCACTGATAATTGTATTAATGATTGCGCTCTTGTTGAAAGATCAATTTATAGTCAATTATTTAAATACAAGCTTCATCATTAGCTTAATTTTTCTAATGTTCGCAGGTATCGCTTATACGATAACCTATGGCTTCTGGGAAGTTTTTGGTAAAGGAGCCAAGTTCCTCTTCTCTACAAGGGATGATAAAAAGGATCGAGATCACTTTAAGCATGAAGAAAAATCAGATAGCAAAAATGAAACTGAACTTCTCCGTGAAGCAGCAAAAAAAGAACTGTTCATCTTCCTCCCGCTCACGGTTGGGTTGGCGCTTCTAATAATATCAATTACTTTACTCTTCCTAATTTAAGATTAGTAATAAAAAAGCTGGGGTCGCTTAGATTGTGACCTCAGCTTTTGATTTTCTTAATTATATAAGTGGCACGCTACGAAATGTCCTGGTTTTACCTCTTCAAACACTGGTCTGACCTCTTTACAGATTGGCATAGCCTTTGGACACCTTGGGGCGAATGGACAGCCATCAGGTGGATTAATCGGACTAGCAACGTCACCTTCAAGGATAATCCGCTGACGTGCTCGCTCAATGTTAGGATCCGGGATGGGAATTGCCGATAATAGGGCTTCTGTATATGGATGTAGGGGATTTGTGCTTAACTCTACACTATCTGCTAATTCGACTATCTGGCCTAGATACATAACCGCTATTCGGTCACTTATGTGCTTAACCATTGATAAATCATGTGCTATGAATAGATAGGTTAGTCCTTTTTCCTTCTGCAAATCCTGTAACAGATTGACTATCTGCGCCTGGATTGAGACATCTAATGCCGATATCGGCTCATCGCAGATAATGAATTCAGGTTCAACCGCTAAGGCTCTTGCGATACCAATCCTCTGCCTCTGACCGCCGCTGAACTCGTGCGCAAAACGATTGGCATGCTCTTTATTAAGTCCTACAGTTTCTAGTAAATCATAAATACGCTCGGCACGTTCTTCCCCTTTGGACAGTTTGTGAATGTCAATGCCTTCGCCAACAATGTCGGTAATGGTCATTCGCGGATTAAGTGAAGCATAAGGGTCTTGAAAAATCATTTGCATAGAACGAGAAAAACTCTTCATCTCTTTTTTGGAAAGATTCACAAGATTCTTACCCTTAAAGATTACTTCACCATCCGTTGGCTCGTATAGACGAATAATCGTCCTCCCCGTAGTTGACTTTCCGCATCCTGACTCACCAACCAGACCGAGGGTCTCTCCTCTTCTTATTGCAAAGCTAACATCATCAACTGCTTTAACATTACCAGCCGGTACCTTAAAATATTTTTTTAGATGCTTAACCTCCAGAATAATATCATTCTTATCATCAATATTATTTGTCATCTTTAGCACCCCCTATTTGAAATGGTAATCCCTCTTTAAGGGCGTACTCATGTTGTAGCCAACATTTTGTTTTATGTCCACCAGAAATCACAGTGGTTTCTGGATTTATCATAGTACAAATATCCATTGCAAAACTACAGCGCGGGTAAAACGCACAACCGCTCGGTGGATCAATCATATCTGGTGGTGTTCCGTCAATTGTCAAAAGACGCGTGCCCTTCGAATCAATTCGCGGCACTGACCTTAGTAAGGCCCAAGTATAAGGGTGTTGTGGATTATAAAATATATCATCCTTAGAACCAATTTCAACAATTTCACCAGCATACATAACAATTACACGTTGTGCCATGTTAGCAACAACCCCTAAGTCGTGTGTGATTAGAATAATCGACGTGTTAAGCTTCGCTTGCAAATCCTTCATCAACTCCAGAATTTGAGCTTGAATCGTTACATCAAGTGCGGTTGTCGGCTCATCAGCTATAAGTAATCGTGGCTTGCTAGCAAGAGCGATTGCAATCATCGCGCGCTGGCGCATGCCTCCGCTAAACTCATGGGGATACTGCTTAATTCTAAGGTCTGGATTCGGAATCCCAACTAATTTAAGCATTTCAATCGCTTGCACCTTCGCTTCACTACGCGATAAACCCTGGTGCTTAATTAAACCCTCAGTGATCTGGCTACCAATCGTCATAGTTGGATTTAGCGAAGTCATCGGGTCTTGAAAAATCATTCCAATCTTTGAACCTCGAATACTCTCCATCTGTTTATTAGTTAATTGTATTAGGTCTTTGTCATCAAAATGAATTTCTCCATTCTTATAAGCAGCCGGCGGAGCTGGATTCAAGCGCATTATTGACTGCGCTGTAACACTTTTACCACTACCTGACTCACCAACAATTGCAATGGCCTCCCCCCTAGTCACATCGAATGAAATCCCACGCACCGCTTGGACTTCACCCCCATACGTAAAAAAGGAGACTTCTAGTTCTTTTACACTTAAAATTTTCTCTGTCATCTTGTCTCCCCCTATTTCCGTGACCTTGGATCTAGAGCATCTCTTAATCCATCACCAAATACATTAAATGCAAACATTGTTATTGATATTAGAATAGCCGGGAAGACTAACCTCCACCAATAACCCGTCAACATAACAGCAACACCATCATTAATCATTAAACCCCAACTAGTATCAGGCGGTGCTATACCTATACCAATAAAACTTAAAAAAGCCTCAGCGAAAATCGCGGATGGGATTGTTAAGGTTAAGTTAACAATAATTAATCCCAAAGTATTAGGAATCAGGTGTTTAGATAATAAACGTCTCGCACTTGCACCAAGTGTCCTAGCTGCCAGTACGAACTCCATTTCTTTGAGTTGCAATACCTGTCCCCTTACTAAACGAGCCATGCCGACCCAGCCGGTGGCCGCAATTGCTAATACTATAGTTAGAATACCTTGTTTGTCGATTGCAACCATAATTAGAATAACAACAAGTAGATATGGTAGTGCATATAACACGTCAACGATACGCATCATTATTTGGTCAACTCTACGGCTACTATAGCCAGAGACAGCACCATAAATAACACCAACTACTAAATCAATTGTCGCAGCAAAAAAACCAATCAATAGTGAAGTTCTTCCACCTTCCCAACTCCGAGCCCATATGTCACGACCTAGATGGTCGGTGCCAAACCAGTGCTCAAGAGAGGGACCAAGGTTCTGGTCAGATAAGTAAATTTGCCTATAGCTAAATTCAGTCATATATGGTCCGAAAATTGACATCAAAACCATAAATATTATTAGATAAAAACCAATCATCGATAGTTTGTTTTCTCTTAACCTTCTAAAAGCATCTTTCAAGAGACTCGTACTAGGTCGACTAATAGTCTCAGCTTCTGCTTTGTCTGCATGATAAGGTTTAAACTTATCACGAGTTATCCCTGTCATATTAGTCACCCCTTGTTCCCATTTTTATTCGTGGATCAATTATGCTATACAGAATATCAACTATAAAGTTAGCAATAATTAAAATCGCTCCAAAGAAAATAGTTGTACCCATTATGACTGGATAGTCACGTTGAGTAACACTACTTACGAAATATTTCCCTAAACCTGGAATAGCAAAAACCTGCTCAATAACAAAGGTGCCTGTTAACAAACCTGCTATCAGTGGTCCAAGTATCGTTATTATTGGCATGATTGCATTTCTAACAGTATGTTTCCAAACAACTGCTAAATTGCTTAAGCCCTTAGCCTTGGCTGTTCTAATATAGTCTTGACCAAGTACCTCTAGCATGTTTGAACGCATCAGACGCGCAACCACGGCCGTTGAGTGCATGCCTAAGGCAATGGTTGGCAAGACAATACTTGCCAAGGAATCCCAACGTGCAATTGGAAACCAACCTAAATTAACTGCAAAAATAATAATCAATATTGGACCTAGTACAAGGTTAGGAATCGATACCCCTAAAACGGCAATTCCTGTGGCCGTATAGTCAATTATCGTGTTTCTCTTTAAAGCAGCAATAATTCCTAGGAGCAAACCAAATATCAGCGCAAAACCAAGTGCACCCGCTCCTAACGCTGCTGAAACAGGGAAGTGATCGGCTATAATTTCATTTACCGTTCTTGATTTGGAGAAATATGAGGGGCCAAGGTCACCTTGAATAAGGTTCCCAATATAGTTTACATACTGCTCTGGTACAGACTTATCTAAGCCATAATATTTCTCAAGATTTGCCCTTATCTCCGGCGGCTGGTTGCGCTCCGAATTTAAAGGACTACCTGGAGCCAAATGCATTAATAAGAATGTGATTGTTATAATAACCCATAGTGTAATGACAAGCATTATCACTCTCTGTGTAATAAACCTTAACAAAGACGAGCACCCCCATGAATATGTATGTGTTTATTATAATATATCATTTACTAAAAGAGATTTCATATAAGATATTTGTAAATATAGTTTTTACTATAACATTAAAAGCGAATAAAATACAGAATAATTTTTTTATATATTTTCAAATAGAAAAGATGGCATACACAAGTATGCCACCTTCTATAAATATTAACAAATTATCTTATTACTTTAAAAGGTTACCATTATATTCGCGGAAATCAACGCTCATATCAGGAGATGATCCTGGAGGAACAAAGCCAGTTGCTGGTAATTGTCCACCTTTTAGAATTTGATCAACAATCGCTTCACGATCAATTGCAAGTGATAGAGCTTTACGAATGTTTTCATTACCAAAGATTTCATCGTCATTTTGGAATATAACATAGTAAACACCTAAAATTGGTACTGACGTAGCTTCACCTGATTGTAGTAATTCATATGTTAGTTCAGTAGGTGCTTGATCTTCGTGAATTTGGTTATTTTTGAATAATTGATAAGCTGTGTTATCATCATTAACCATAATCCATTTAATTGAGTTTAATTTAACCTCATCTTTATTCCAATAATTTTCGTTTTTAACAACTACAACTTCATCATCATGTTTCCAGCTTTCAAATTTGAAAGGACCGTTTCCGACAAAGCTTGCTGCATTTGCAGCCCATTTATCATTGCCTTTTACAACTTTCTCGTTTACTGGGTAGAAACTACCAAATGCAGTAAGCTGTAAGAAATAAGGTGTTTGTGCTTCAAGTTCTACTTTAAGAGTTTTAGCATCAACTGCTGTTACTCCAACTTCATCTGCAGTTCCTTCGCCAGCATTGTATTTTTCACCGTTTTTCAGTACATACAATTGATAAGCATACTCTGCTGCATTAGCAGGGTCTAGAACACGCTTCCATGCAAATTCAAAGTCGTTTGCAGTAACAGGATCACCGTTAGTCCAGAAAATATCATCTTTAAGTTTGAAAGTATAAGTTAATTCATCTTCTGAAACCGTCCAACTTTCAGCCATTCCTGATCCTGGTGTTACTTCACTATCCTTATCCAATCTTGTTAAACCTTCTTGAAGGTGACGAAGAATTTCAAAAGAAGTAGTGTCGGTAGCTAGAGCAGAATCTAAGCTAGGTGGTTCAGTACGAGCATTAAGTAATAAATTATTCTTATATGCTGGGTCAGAAATAGATGCCCAAGTGTAGTCTCTGCTTCCTTCCCCATGAAGAACTAAACCTTTAACATATTCTTGCTGTACTCTTACTTCTGTATAGAAGTAAATTGGTGCGACTCCAGCCTCTTTCAATAGAATCTTTTCAGCTTTGGATAAGTACTCTAAACGCTTTTCCTGATCGCCAGTTGCTTTTGCATCTGCTAGCAATTTATCGTATTCTGCGTTGCTGTAATTACCTCTGTTATTTCCGCCGCCTGTAAGGAGAACGTCAAGGAATGTGATTGGGTCCATGAAGTCCCCTAACCATCCCAAACGAGCCATTTGGAAATCGCCTTCAGATAAAGTGTCAAGATAAGCGTTCCACTCCATGTTGCCAAGTTCAACCTCAATGCCTAACTCATCAGCCCACATTGCTTGAAGTGCTTCAGCAATTTTCTGATGAGCATCATTTGTGTTGTAGATATACTTCACTGTTGGAAGTTCATCAAGACCTAATTCTTTTAAACCAGCATTTAATGCCTGCATTGCTTCGCTTTCATCGCCGTTTGCACCTGGCTTATCATCGCCATTACAACCAACAAGGCCAAGACTTACAACCATAACTAATGCTAGTGCTAGAATTAGCATTTTACGACCTGTTTTCATAAATATATACCCCCCTATATTTTTTGATTTTTATAATAAAGTTGCTAGGCAACCATTATAAACCTTTTAGTAAAATAACTTATACGACAGTTTAAGTACATAAGTACTTGTATTTTTTAATAATATCATATTTTAAAAAATTTTGCTATATTTATTCAATAATTATACAGCAATCCTTATAATAACTTAGTATACTTCCCAGCTTCTAGTTCAAACAAATCATTACCATAGATATCGTTTGCTACTAAAGCCGTAAAATCCTCGACCTCTAATCTTAAAATCGCTTCGGCCCCCAACTCAGGATAAGCAACCGTCTCAGCAGACTTAATACTCTTAGAAATTAGTGCTGCCGCACCACCAACTGCTACAAAGTAGATTGCTTTATGCTTAATAATCGCCTCCCGCACTCTTCTGCCACGTTGTCCTTTACCAATCGTTCCACGCAGACCCTGTTCCAACAAAAGTGGCGTATACTGGTCAATACGGCTACTAGTCGTAGGTCCCGCAGAACCAATAACTTCCCCTGGCTTGGCCGGACTTGGCCCCATATAGTAGATTATTTGGTCCTGCAAATCAAATGGTAATTGCTCGCCTTTTGATATCTGCTCCATCAATCTTTGGTGCGCTGCATCTCGGGCAACATAAATGGTGCCTGTGATTGATACTTCATCACCTGCTCGCAACTTTGTAATCTCATTTTCAATTAATGGTGCTTCTATTCGATGTGTTGCCATCTCTTGCTCCTTATAAAACTATTTCTTTATGTCTGCTTGCATGGCAGCCCAGATTAACCGAAACTGGCAAACTGGCAATATGCATCGGATATATCTCAACGTTTACTGCTAGCGCTGTTACTGTCCCACCAAGACCCTGTGGACCAACACCGCTGCTATTTATCTCAGTTAGTAAATCTTTCTCCAATTTCTCAATATCGGGCAATCGATTATGCTCGCCGACCCTGCGAAACTGCGCTTCCTTCGCTAGCATGGCAGCTTTCTCAAAAGTACCACCAATTCCAACGCCGATAACCAACGGTGGACATGGATTACCACCCGCCGCAATTACCGTTTCCAGAACAAACTGTTTAACACCGTTAATCCCATCTGCCGGTGTTAGCATTTTGCTAGCGGACATATTCTCACTGCCGCCACCTTTTGCCAGGAAACGAATTCGGAGTCTATCGCCAGAGACAATTGAGTAATGAATTACTGCTGGCGTATTATCATCAGTATTGGTCCTCTCAAAAGGGTGGTCAACAATTGATTTACGTAGATAACCCTCCTGATAGCCAATGCGCACACCTTCGTTAATTGCACTCTCTAAATCGCCACCAACTATCCGCAGATCCTGACCAAGCTCAATAAAAAAAACAGCATAGCCAGTATCTTGGCAAATTGGTACTTGATTCGCGCGCGCAATTTCTTGATTTTCGATTAGTTGTTTAATTATATTTCGACCTATTGGTGATTGTTCTTCCTTTTCAGCATGAACAATGGCTGTGCAAACATCACTGTTTAATAAATAATTTGCCTCTTTCACCATTTCTGAGACAGCAAGCGAAATTGCCCTAACATCGATTTCTCTCATTTGATCAGCCTCCATCACCAAGTAGTTTCTTTATCCTTACATATTATTAATTAGCTCTGTCCCAAACTCCGAGCACTTTAGCTCAGTCGCACCATCCATCATTCGAGCGAAATCGTAGGTAACTTTTTTGCTAGAAATCGTTTTTTCCATCGCGGAAATTATTAAATCGGCTGCTTCATCCCAACCCAGATAGCGTAGCATCATCTCACCCGACAGAATTACCGAAGATGGATTAACCTTATCCAATCCTGCATATTTGGGTGCAGTTCCGTGTGTCGCCTCAAAAATAGCTATTCCCGTATCATAATTGATGTTTGCTCCTGGCGCTATACCGATTCCACCAATCTGTGCCGCGAGAGCATCAGAAATATAGTCGCCATTAAGATTCGTTGTCGCAATAACATCGTATGCTTTAGGCCGCAACAGAATCTGTTGCAAAAAGGCATCGGCGATTATATCCTTGATAATGATTTTCCCCGCCGCTATTGCGTCTGCCTGCACTTGATTTGCTACCTCGATCCCGCGCTCCTCAGCTATCCGATCGTGCTGATTCCAAGTAAAAACATCGTCGCCATACTCCGCCTCCAAAAAGTCATAGCCCCATTGTTTAAAGGCACCTTCAGTGTATTTCATAATATTACCTTTATGGACAAGCGTTACGGATTCACGTTTGTTCGCAATTGCATAATCAATAGCTGAACGAACTAAACGCTCTGTTCCCTCTTTCGAGATTGGCTTGATTCCAATGGAAGATGTTTCGGGAAAGCGAATATTCTGAACATCTAGTTCTTCTTGTAAGAACTTAATAATTCTGATTGCTCCCTCTGAGCCAGCCTCCCATTCAATTCCCGCATATATATCCTCTGTATTTTCACGGAAAATCACCATATCTACATATTCTGGGTGTTTGACTGGCGAAGGTACGCCATTAAACCATTTAACTGGACGCACACAGGCATAAAGATCCAGTTCCTGTCTTAAGGTTACATTTAAAGAACGGAAGCCACCACCAATCGGTGTTGTCAGAGGTCCCTTGATGCTAACGAGGTATTTTCTTAGTGCCGTTAAAGTATCTTCAGGCAGCCATTCTCCCCACATGTCAAATGCTTTCTCGCCTGTATAGATTTCATACCAAGCTATTTTTTTGTTACCGTTATAGGCCTTTTCAACTGCCGCATCGAGAACGCCTTTAGCTGCAGCCCAAATATCTGGTCCAGTTCCATCACCTTCAATAAAGGGAACAACTGGATTGTCAGGCACTTGTAGTTTCCCGTCTCTAACTGTGATTTTCTCGCCCGTCAGTGGTAATTCATACTTTTCAAAAATACTCATCTATATCCTCCTAATTATCTTATCTGTTTGTACTTATCTATTGGAAACCGGAATGTACTTGCGGTCTTCTGGCCCAGTGTATTGGGCTCGCGGTCTAATCAATCGATTATTTTCATATTGCTCCATAATGTGCGCCGTCCAACCAGCCATACGGCTAATTATAAAGATTGGCGTGAACAGGTCCTTAGAAATCCCTAAATAATTGTAGAGGGTTGCAGAATAAAAATCGACATTAGGAAGTAACCCCTTCTGCTCATAAACATACTCTGCAATTTCGCATGATAAGTTATAACACTCCATGTCATTATTCTGCTTGGCAATCTTGCGCGCAACCTCTTTTAAATGGACTGTGCGTGGGTCACCATTTTTGTATACGCGGTGACCTATCCCCATAATTTTTTCGTTATTGTTTAATTTATTATCAATGTAGGACTTTATATTAGAACAATCGCCTATCTCTTCCAGCATCAACATAACCTGCTCATTTGCTCCCCCATGCAAGCTACCTTTTAAGGCTCCCATGGCGGCGATAACACCTGAATGCATATCAGATAGTGTTGATACAGTAACACGCGCAGTAAAGGTAGAGGCATTTAACTCATGATCGGCATGCAGAATCAGGGCCTGATCGAAAGCTCTTTCAGTTAGCTCATCCGGTTCTTTCCCCGATAACATGTATAAAAAATTAGCAGCATAGCTGAGTTCTGGTCTCGCTTTAATCGGTTCTAAATTATTGCGAACTCTAAAGAGTGTAGCAACTATTGGTGCAATTTGTGCCATCAGGAATGTTGCTTTTTTCAAATTTGCAGCTTGCGAGAAGTCGTTAACCTCAGTATTATAGAGTGCCGAAATTGAAATTATAACTCGCATAACGTCAATAAAGTCAGTGTTCTTTGGTAATAACTTCATTAGCGTGATGATATTTTCTGAGAGGTTGCTATGTTTTTTTAATTCTTCTTTGAAAACTGCATATTCAGCCGCTGTTGGTAATTCACCATACCAGAGCAGATAAATTGTCTCCTCAAACTTTGCGTTTACAGCAAGGTCATCCAGTCGATAGCCTCTATATCTAATCATTTCATCATCAATTAAGGTAATCGCTGATTTTGCTGCAATTATTCCATCTAAACCTTTTGTTTTATCCATAATCAGTTCCTCTTTCTTTTCGCAATAGTTATCAATAAGTATAATCTTTCTTTACGCCTCTTCTATTCTATTATATTTAAACTGAATTGTGAATAACTATTCATTCTGATTTTACCAGCTCTTGTTGCTAACAATCTCACCATCAGCTAATTCTGTTAACTCTATCTTATTGATTAAAATGAATCTATCGCGCTCAACTTGAATCAAGTTCTCATCAGACATTCGACGCAGATAACGACAGACTACCTCCTTAGTTGAACCAACTGTTGAAGCAATCTCCTCCAGTGTCATATCTCTTGGAATACAGCTTTCATCTGATGATTCAAACTCACTTACCAATAGGCGTGCCAAGCGACTTCCAAGCGAGGAAGAAGAAAAATCCTCAATAATATGCCTTACCTCAAGTGACCTCTCATTCAGTTTACAGCACATCTGCCATAAGGCTTCTTTATTATTTCTAAATAAGGGCAATATATTGGCTCTGTGCCACCGATAAATTGTTGAGGGCCTAAAAGCAACTAGGGTTGCTGGTGTTGGTCTTTGAGCAAAAACAGCGTGCCCCAAGAAAACATCCCCAACATTAAATTTCTTCATAATAACGCTTCTGCCATTAATAAGCTCTTTTTTTGCATATAAAAGACCATCACTCAATATAAAAATATAAGGAAAATCGCCACCATTAAAGTGAAGGTATTCACCTTTTTCTAAAAATACCTTCTCGGCTTCTGCAATTAAAGTATCTCTCTCCTCGACAGTGAAAGAAGAAAATAAAGAGTTTTCTTCCATGAATCTAGCTAGAAATTGCATGTAGTCAACACACCTTTTTTTAAAAGTAAGCAGTTGTCTAATGTTACATTCCATTATATTCGATTATCACCTTTAATTAAAGAATGATTTATTTTACTTTCTTTTAACCTGGGTTAATTGTTCACATACTATTATCTGTTATGTTGATAATGAGTAATTATAATAATATAAGGAGGTTTCGAAAATGAATCAATTGCTTTCAAAGAACACACGAATGATTGTACTTATTGTTGTCTTAATTGCTGCTTTACTAATGATCGCTGTACTACCTTTTACTACGCCCGCTGCCTTAGATAAAATTCAGGTAGAGCAAGGTAAAAGAATCGACCAGTTTCAGCAAGAAGATGCTACTAAGGCTTCATTAATTTCTACCACACAAAAGCTTGTAGGGTTCTTCTTCCCACTATGGACAGCTCTAACAATGTTTGCAGGAATGGTAATACTTGTAGTTGCTAAAGCATTCTACCAGGGGGCAAGGTGGGCTAGATCCTTAATCCTTCTATGTCTTGCAATACCTTCTTCTGGTGGCGCATACATGACTGTTCCATACCTAAACTTTGCTAAAGTTGGTATCCCTAACGGCCTCTTTTTTGCGGCTGTCGGACTAGTCGCCTACTTTGTAGTAGTGCTTGCAACTAAAGCATCTGTGAAACAGAAGTTAATTGACGCTTGGGTATTCTTGATTCTGGGTGTTAGTGCTGCTGAAGCATTCGCAAACGGACATGCCGCTGAGCGGATTGTTGAAGGACACATCCAAAGACCATTTTACGCTGAAGGCATCTTTATCCTATTCCCAACTATGGTGATAGGCTGGATTGCAACTATTCTATTGTTCCTATCAATCTATTTTATTGCTCAACGCCACATTGCTGGTCTATACATGGCACTAGTTAGTGGACTCGGAATTATGATAATGGGATTTGCTACACAAACAGTAAGAACTGCTACTTATGACTATCTGTATCAAGGTTTAATGGGATTAGCAATTCTCGTAACATTCTTGATTCCAGTTGTTAAAGCAAGAATTCTCGAAAAAGATGAACTTACCCTATAGTTATAATCAATAAAAGGTGAGGATAAGCCCGATAAGACGATCTCTTAGCGGGCTTCCTTATGTTTAAATTAAATTTTATAATAACTTATAATAGCTTAATCCCAGCTTCTTTTGGTTATTGCCTCACCATCAGCCATTTTACTTAATTCAATTTTATTAATTAAAATAAATTTAGTACGGTCAACCTGAATTAAATTTTCATCTGAAAGACGATATAATAACCTACATACAACTTCCCTTGTCGAGCCAATCTTCGCAGCCATGTCATCAAGTGTCATATTTCGTGGGATTGATTCAGTATCTAGCTTGTCAAACTGTTCAACCAATAACCGCGCTAGTCGATTTACAACCGGATTAAACACGATCTCCTCCATCGCCAGATTAGCTTCAATCGTGCGTTGACTTAATTGAACGCAGAGATCCCATAGTGCCTCTTTATTATTCTTAATTATCGGTAGAATAACATCACGATGCCATTGATATACAGTCGTAGGTTTGATAGCAATCATCGTTGATGGTGTTGGATTATCACGAAACATTGCATGTCCCCAGAATGTATCCCCTTCACCGAAAGTCTTTAATGTAAAGTTTCTACCTTCTGCCGAGTCCTTGTTTGCATTAATTAACCCATCAGCAATAATAATTACATAGGGATAGCGGTTGCCACTTAAACTTACTGTCGTACCTTTTGCTATATCTACCTTGGTCGCACATTCCAACAATTGTTTTTTCTCTTCCCCTTTAAATTGACGGAAGATTAGCTTATCAGCAATTAAATTTTCTAATTCCTTATACATAAATCTTTATACACCTCCTAGCTACTTAAATTATCACGCCAACCAATTTGCCTTTAGTCAATTGTATCACACCTTAAGCCAAATCCATGTAAATGTTTTCACATGCTCGACACTAATTCTGTAGTTTATAAAGATCTATAATTTTCTGGTGATAGACAGGTAGCACTTTATCAATTCGTTGTAATTTAAAATCACAATCAACATAAACGTGCTTGGTCTCTCCCTCAGCTAATAGCGTTTGATCTGCTATTCTTATCACCTGGTAGCGGAAATCAGTCCTTATACCTGTATGCTTGGCAATAGCTACACGAATTATTAAATCATCATCATATTGTGCAGGCACAAGATACTGACAATTCACATCAACTACAGGCATCAATAAGCCAGTCGCTTCCATATCTTTGTATGTCATACCTATGCTTTTAATCATCTCTGTGCGCGCTATCTCAAACCAGACAAAATAGTTCGAATGATAGACTACGCCCATCTGGTCTGTCTCTTTATAACGAACGCGCAAGTTTGTTGTGAACCATTTCTCCATAGTTCTAATCCCTACTTTCGTTAATATCTCTCGCCACACCACTTTTTCGTGCGGCAGCGGCTACCGCATAGGCAACTGCTTGTACAACTCGCACGTCAAAAGGATTCGGTATAATATATTCTGAATTTAACTCGTCTTTGCTTATTAATCCAGCGATTGCTTCCGCTGCCGCCAGTTTCATCTCTTCGTTGATATCGCTAGCTCGTACATCTAAAGCCCCGCGAAATATGCCAGGAAAAGCTAGCACGTTGTTTACTTGATTAGGATAATCGGAGCGCCCAGTAGCAATTACCCCTACCCCCGCTTTTTGTGCAAGTTCTGGTAATATCTCAGGAACAGGATTGGCTAAGGCAAAAATAATTGGACGCTCACCCATTTCCGCGACTAGTTCAGCAGTCAGCGCACCTGCAACCGAGACACCGATAAACACATCCGCACCTTTTAAAGCGTCCGCTAAAGAGCCGCTTAAAAGGTCACGATTAGTTAGCACTGCTAACTCTTCTTTCATTGGAGTCATATTGCTTGCTCTACCCTGATAGATAATTCCCGTTGAATCACACATAATAACGTCGCGAACACCGAAACGCAGTAGGAGTTTAATAATTGCCGTTCCAGAAGCGCCAGCCCCATTACTAACGACCTTGATTTGATCAAAACTCTTGCCCACAAGTCTTAGGGCATTGATTAGCCCAGCTAAGACGACGATTGCTGTACCGTGCTGGTCATCATGAAAGACCGGAATACTTAGTTTCTCTTTTAGCCTTCGTTCTATTTCAAAGCAATTAGGGGCTGCTATATCCTCTAAATTGATTCCGCCAAAGCTTGGTTCAATAAGCTTAACAGTCCTAATAATATCTTCAATATCATTGCTTCGGATACAAATTGGGAATGCATCAACATTGGCGAATTTCTTGAACAAAGCCGCCTTACCCTCCATTACTGGCAAAGAGGCATCAGCGCCAATATCACCTAAGCCTAGCACTGCTGAGCCATCCGTTACAACTGCTACCATATTGCCCTTTGCTGTATAATCATAAATACTTTCGGGGTTATCAGCTATCGCTAGACTCGGCGCAGCAACACCTGGCGAATAAGCTAAGCTAAGGTCTTTCGCTGTATTTAGTTCAACCTTGCTCTGTACCTCGATTTTTCCCTGCTTTTCTTTATGCATTCTTAGCGATTCTTGATATAGCTTATCCAACTCGTCAACTCCATTTTATCAAATTATTAACCAATTATTTATTAGGTAGAATTACCTCATCTAATAGCACCATCTTATTTACAATTATCTTGGTGATATCTTCATTATGGCTGATACTTCCCTCAACAAGTATGCCTAAGTCAAGCGCTAACTTTGCTTTATAACGGTCAAAAGACTGCGGGAAAAAGATTAACTCTACTTCATCTGCAAGTATTTCTAACCGAACGAAGGCCATCTGCTCTTTTTTCTTTGTAAGAATCTGCTTAATGTCTGTCACCATACCGCCTAATCTTACAGTGGTTCTCTCATCCAGATGCTCAAGCTCATCGTACTCATGAGTATTATAGCGATCAAGCACGTCCTTATATGAAGATAATGGATGACCTGATAAATATAAGCCAATTGCTTCTTTCTCCTTTTTCAATAAATCAATAAGAGGAAATTCTCTTACATCAATCCAATCAAATTCATTATTAACCTCGTTGGTGAGGTCCTCAAACAGATATATTTGTAAGTCATCCTCTAGTTTTCGTTTCTGGTTAATCCTATCAAGAAGGTCATCAAGGTTCCCCATTAATTTGGCGCGATGAATACCAAAAGAATCGAAAGCGCCACTTAAAATCAGTGATTCCATAACCTTACGTGTACAGAGTTTAGGATCAGATTTCATGCAGAAATCAAGAATGGTCATGCAGTCACTTGTATTTTCGCGCTCTGCAAGGATGACGTCAATTACACTATCACCAATGTTTTTGATGCCCGCAAGCCCAATGCGAATACTATCTTTCTCAATCGAAAAAGAGGCTTGACTCTTCTTAATATCAGGTAGAAGAATTTCAATTCCATTACGCCGTGCTTCTTCAATATATTCAGCAACTTTTTTTGTATTTCCCATCGATTCAGAAATTAAAGCTGTCATAAATTCAACCGGATAATTAGCTTTTAAATAAGCTGTCTGATAGGCAATCACACTGTAGGCAACAGCATGAGAACGGTTAAAACCATAATTTGCAAAACGAACAATCATATCATAGACCTCATTAGCAATAGCCTCTTCATAGCCTTTCATTATTGCACCAGCTACAAAATGCTCTCGCTCAAGTTCCAGGATTTCGCGGTCTTTTTTGCTAACGGCACGGCGAAGTAAATCCGCCTCACCGAGGCTAAATCCAGCCATTGTTGAAGCTATCTGCATAATTTGCTCCTGATAAACGATTATGCCGTAGGTATCAGCTAAAATCTGTTCCAAGTTTTCATGCGGGTACTCGATTATCTTTCGTCCGTGTTTAGCAGCAATAAAGTCGGGTATAAAATCCATCGGACCAGGACGATATAGTGCAACAACCGCAACTATATCCTCAAAATTCGAGGGCTCCAACTCCTTTAATACTTTATTAATACCCGCTGACTCTAGCTGAAAGACACCCTTAGTGTCCCCTTTCGCCAGCAATTTATAGGTGGCAAGGTCATTTTCTGGGATTTCAGCCAGAATAATCTGCTCACCCTTATTTGCTTCTATTAGCTTAATCGCTTTTTCAATTATTGTCAGGTTTTTTAGTCCAAGAAAATCCATCTTCAGAATACCAATTTCTTCTAGTATACCCATTGAGTATTGTGAAAGTGATAGATTATCAATGCCCCGCTGTAATGGCGTATACTCAGTCAAAGCTTTATCAGCGATTATCACTCCAGCCGCATGTGTCGAATGGTGACGAGGCATCCCCTCAATCTTCATAGCAATATCGAGCAACTGGCGTATCTCCTCATCACTATTGTAACTGTCCTGCAAATCCTTAACATCGGCTAAAGCGCGCTCAATAGTAATTCCCACCAGCCCCGGTACAGCTTTGGCAATCCGATCGACCTTATAATACTGAATTCCCATCACACGCCCGACATCACGTATCGCAGCTTTAGCAGCAAAAGTTCCAAAGGTAATAATCTGTGATACATGATCATAACCATACTTCTCTGATACGTATTGAATGACCTCATCTCGACGCTCATAGTTGAAATCAATATCAATATCTGGCATATTTATTCTTTCCGGATTTAAAAACCGCTCGAACAAAAGTCCAAATTTAATCGGGTCCACATCAGTTATTCCTAAGCAATAGGCAATGATGCTACCTGCTGCCGAGCCACGACCTGGTCCCGTCATAATACCCTCTTTATGTGCATATTTCATGAAATCCCAAACAATCAGAAAATAATCAGCAAAACCCATATTTTCTATTACCGAAAGCTCGTAATTCAGACGTTCCAGTTGCTCAGCTGTGGGCTCAGCATACCTCTTTTCTGCTCCCTTAGTTGCTAGTGCACGCAAATAATCGATTGCGGCGACACCTTCTGGCAAGGGAAAGCTAGGCAAAAGCGACTGCCCGAGCTCGATTGCAAGCTGGCAGCGATCAGCAATTATCTGTGTGTTATCAACTGCAGCTTGCTGATGGGCAAATTTTCTACGCATATAGGCTTCATCAGTCAGGAAGAATTGGTCTGTACCGAACTGCATCCGATCAGGATCGTCAAGTCTTGTACCAGTCCCAATTGTAATTAAGACATCCTGAATTAAGGAATCGGCCTGTTCTATGTAATGAACATCGTTAGTTGCTACTAAGGGAATTCCCGTCTCTTCACTCAACTTGATAATCTCTGGCATTACTCGCGCTTCTTCCGGAAGTCCATGATCTTGGATTTCAAGAAAGAAATTATTCTCTCCAAATATACTGCGGTAACTGAGCGCAGATTTTCTGGCAGCTTCGTAATCACCTGCCAGTAACCAATCATTCACTTCCCCAGAAAGGCAAGCGCTAAGAGCAATAATTCCCTCACTATATTTTTCAAGTGTTTCCTTATCAACGCGTGGCCGATAGTAGAAACCCTCAAGATGTCCAATCGAAACAATTTTCATTAAATTTCGATAGCCCTGTTCGTTCTCAGCAAGTAAAACCAAATGATAAGTCTTCATCTCTTGACGAGGTACCCGCTCTGTACGATGACCAGGAGTGACATAGATTTCACAGCCTATTATCGGTTTGATCCCGTTTTTTAAACATTCCTGATAAAAGGGAATCGTACCATACATACTGCCGTGGTCAGTTATTGCTAGCGCTCTCATACCTAAATCCTTAGCCGCCGCTACAATGTTGGTAACTCTCGCCGCACCATCAAGCAGGCTATATTCGGTATGCACATGTAAATGAGTAAAACCGGACATAGATTATTCTCCCCTAATTTAATTAGATTGTCATGATCCTGTTAGTTGATAAAACTTCACCTACAAGATCCCTTTTGCCAAGTTCTTCAACAAAAATATCCGGATCCTGCATAATTGTTGGAAAGGTATTATAGTGAATTGGAATTGTTTTCTTGGCCTTAATTAAAGAGGCGGCAATTAAGGCGTCTTCAATCCCCATTGTAAAATTATCACCAATTGGTAGTAAAGCAATATCAAGTTGCTCCTTCTCAAGAAGTCGCATATCGCTATATAGTGCAGTATCACCAGCGTGGTAGATTTTCTTGCCATCCATTTCAATTAGCACGCCACTAGGCATGCCCATATAGGTAATCTCTCTAGTAAAATTGTTAATCAGCGAGGAACCGTGGAAAGCCGGCAGTGCTTTAAGTCTGCCGAAAGGAAACTGAAAACTTCCACCAATATGTAAGGCATGAGTATTTAGATTTTCCCAGCTTAAATGCATAGCTAATTCATACGGTGCAATCACCAGGACGTCGTGATTACGGGCAATTTCAACTGTGTCGCCTAGATGATCACCGTGCCCATGTGTAACATAAATATAATCAGCCTTAATCTCTTTAGCTGTTGCCTTAGTATGTGGGTTGTCAGTAATAAAGGGGTCAATAATTAATGAATAATGCTCGCCAATTAGTTGGACGCAACTATGACCATAATACTTAATATCCATTAAAATCACCTCATAATTATTCTTCTTCCGCTATACTTCCTTTCGGAGCTAAATCTTGAATTGGTTCATTTAGAATTTTGTAAATATCAGAAAGCATCACGGTAAATAGACGTTCTACTTCAAAAAGACGTTTAATCTCTTCATCTTCCAATAGTGCAGCATAATCAGCATTGATTGCCTCTAGTTCTTCTTGGGGTATTTCTTCCCCCGCTTCTTTTCTTCCGTACATTTCCATTTGTTTTATTTGATAATCTCGAATTTTCTTATACTGCTCTGGGTTGTTGTTAATCTTATTCGTTAGTTCCTTAAAAGTAATGTAACTTTCCTCTTTTACTAATGTCGCAGCAAATTCATGTGCCTTATCATAAATATTGGCCATTAGAATCCCTCCTGTATAATCTATTTCTTTTATTATACCTTAATTGAGCTTAATAAAAAAATAAAAGATAGAAGAGTTTCCTCTTCTATCTTAAAATCGACTTCCATTCATGCGCAGCAACCACAATCACATCTGAAACCGACCTCGTTAAACTGTAGTCGGGACGACCGGCATTGATTGTCACGATTACAGTCGGCTCTCTAATAAATATCTCAAAGCCAATGTTGGGTTTGCTTAAAAAGTATGGATAAACCGTGTTTAGATCATCAAAATACTCAACCGTATAATCAATCTGCTCCAACCAATAATAGTTGCGTAGTGGTAACAAATTATTACTAAGACTCATGTTCTCTTTCAGAATCCTACGGGCGGCTAAATCACCTTCCTGCTGGTTAAATACCAAATAACCATTCTTATAGTGTTCTGATAAGGTAAATTGTGCTGCCGCTGCTGCTGACTCTTCGGCAATATACTTTAATAGATGAAGCTGTTCTTGGTGCTTATTATAATCGGCTTGAAAAGTTGTAAAAATTGCGAAAACGATAAATAAAGAAAAACCAATAATATAAGACTTCATTAAGGCAGCAACTCACTGGGTACTTCGCCGCTAATGATATATTCGTAACTATTCGCCTGATCACTGATTCCGTAAAATATATTTGCAGCAATAACCTTATCAATCGGTATACCAACTTCAAAATAGATCATTTCTCTTTCATCAAAGTAATCTAAACGATATTTAGGAGTCCTTGTTGCTTCGATTCTTATATCAGATGGTTCAACTTTTAGCTTAGACGTTATTTGCATCCTTATCTCATCTAAATTTGATTGTTTAAAGTAACCGTCAGTTCTAGCTTTTTGTGCGGCATTATAGACAATATTATTAGTGGTCTGGATTTTATAATGATTAACCTGGTTAATTGACCATTGTAAAGGGAAAAAAATTAATACTAGGAAAACTGCAAAGCCAACTATATATTCTTTCATTACATCATCCTCATTTTATTCAGGGACGGTTATATTCTGAATCTCATTAAGCATTTTTCCAGCTATTGCATCAGCTCCTGATTTTAAGCTGTTTGAATCAGCACCGAGTACGAGTGTATTAGCAATAAATACTCCTAAAAGTACAAGCGCAACAGTAACTATTAATTGTTTCATTTATTTTATCACCTCTCATCTAACTAATATAAAACTGAATATTATTAATCGCATCGATATAGTAAACAATAATCACAAAATTCAACATAATCACAACACTCGTTGCAATCACACTAAAATAAATTAAGTTGCTTCTATTTTCATTAGCGATTATCCGATTCGTCTCACGCTCCTTTCTAATGACTTGAAGTAACAAGTCGATTTGAGTTACTAGCTCCTTAGTGGTTAAGTCATCCAGTCTACCTAAAACTGTAGCCAGTTCATGCGACACGCGTGTATCTATTGCATCCGCAAATAAATTAATCGCTTCATTCATCTGGCCCAAATTCCATAATGAAATCATCTTACCCATAACCGCTTTAGTCTGATTAGCTGATTTATAAAGTGAATTCATTATATAATCTGAACTGTACTCTTTGTAATTGCTAGTAACCGCAAGATTCTTTAAGTGTAATGTTAGTTTATATAATTCGAAATCAATACTTCTTTTACGTTTGTTTTCATAGAGCATTAGTATATATTTATATAGAGTTTTTCTGCCAAGAATTGTTTCTCGAGGGAAGAATACAAAATATAGGAAAATTGCAAAGATAAACAGCATTTTTAAAGTTGAGCCACTACTTGTGCCTAACATTAACAATCCTAGTGTGATGGCAACAATTAACAAAATGTTATGAATAAGTAGATAATAGTTTGTATTAATTCTGATCTTAACCAATTTACTACCTGCATCAACATTGTCAGAAGTTAGTAATTTCTGATATCTATCTTTAATAACCGAAACAGCGTGTCTTGAATTATCCACTGCTAACCGCTTTCTACCAAGGTAGCGCGAATTGAGAATTAAAACGGATAATAAGGACAGAATTGTAATTATGATTGAATAAATAATGTTTATACTCATTTTATATTTAAAAATCTCTTTTCTCTTTTTTTAGAAATACATAAATCCCACTGTTTATTACCATAAATATAAGAATCAATAGAAAAAATTTTAAACCAAGGCTGTTGAAGAATTGATATTCAATATATTTCGAAAAACCCAAACCTATTACCCCAACCATTGCATATACGCTTATCAAGTAAACTGCAGGCGTAACGTATTTAATCATAAATAGAGCTTCATTATTCTGTTGGCGATCCTTCTCATAAATACTGTTCATTGTTTTTGATTCTTCTAAAATATCTTCAAGTGCCTGAAAAATATTTTCTCCGTAAACCAAGCTATATTTTAAATTTTCTGATAATATCTCTGACAAGTTCGTTTTTAAGGCATAATTGAAATTATTAACTGAATCTATTATTTCAGCATCTGAATCGGCTTGTTTTATTGCCAGACTTAATTTAAGTAACGCTTTCTGTGAGTGAGGTGACTTTGTCAAGCGAGGAATCGTTTGGTCAATCGCCTCATACATATTACAATGATTAATTCGATATTGACTTATCAGTTCAATTAATAATTGCTCCAGTTCATTGCTCCCCGCTGATCTAATCGTCTGTAATCTAAGCAATAGAATAAAATATGGTATAGCCCCAAATATAATAGAAATGAATATAATCATAAGAATACTAATGCCGGCTTGATAGAGAAATAATGCTGTAGATAAGGCAATTGCAATTGAAAAGAACAGTATTATGTATAGATTTCTTTTTCTGCTAATACCATAACTTGTCTCTGCTAGTAGCAAAAACCTGCCGTAGTAGTTGTTCCTAAATGTTTTTTTACCACTAGATTGAAGTAGCTTATATCTGTTATAAATATTCATTTTGTTATAAAGCTGATGTAAAAATGGAAGACAGGCCAGGATAAATCCAATTAATAAAAACAAAGAAAATCCGATATATACAAGCACACTTATAATTTCGTTCACCTTAATTACTCCTTCTTTCATCGACCATAAAACGGCCTAGTAATATTTTCTCCGACCATCGGATTTTTCTGCGCCAATCTGGCAAGTTCATTCTTGAAAGTCAAAAACGCAGCACTCTCTTCTTGCATAGCAATCTCCTCTTTATCAATACCAATGTCATATTTGTAATGCCAATCGTCTGTTTGGTAATTATACTTAACAATCTGATGGACGGTAATTTGTCTAGCAGCAGTATCGTAACGTAATTCATATACGCCCTTCAATCGTTTTTTCGAACGGTCCTGTAATTGGATAAATTCATACAAATAATGATATCCCTTGGCTAGCTTAACCATCGTAGATTGCAAGTCGCCACCAAATTTTGCAATAATTTCATTGGCAGCATCGTATACAAAATCTGCAGCATCTGTAGAATGAAATGTGCTTTTAACCCTACGGGTACCCTTTGTAGTTATTTTTAACGCTAAATTTAGAGCGACCGCATCACGCGCTTCAGCAAGTATGAAATAATCAGCATCCGAACGCATCAGGGACTTTGTAATCTCATTAAGTCTTTCACCGTCGGCAATGATTTGTATTATGGGCGCATCCGGCATTATTTGATGAAGTGGGATCTCTGGATCAGTCTCAATTAGGACACCCTCCAAACTTCTATCCTCATAACTTTGCCAAGTCTCAAGAAACGTCGTTTTTCCACTCCTCACCGGCCCTATAAAGTTAACATTATAACCAATCTTGATTTTAGCTTTAAGTAAGGGAATTATTTCCTCGGGAATAGTTCCCCGTCTTGCCTGCTCCTCAAAAGTTAAATGTTCAATAATATATTTTCGAAATATAATTGTTGGTTCCTTTGCATCTTCAAAAATAGTAATACGTGTGCCATCTAGCATGTATACCTCAGCGTATTTATTGCTTAAATGAATCTCCGGATTGCGTAATAGGAGTGCTTTCCTCAATTGCTTTAAACGCTCCGCAGTTATTCGTTGTTGTTGGAGTTGCATCTTTCCATTTATTAAAAAAAATATTTTTTCGCCAATGATTTTGGCAGAGCTACTTTCTTTTAAAATCTTCCATGGGGCAATAGCCGCTAAACCCCAGTTTTCATGAAATATTGCTGTAGTAAGATTTTCATACCAAGATGGATACCAGGCGTTCTGTAAATTTCGTTTTTTTAAGTAAATTTCTATTTTAGAAATAAAATAATTCGACTCCGCCGAATAACCAATAATTGCCCGCTTTTGATAATGTAACAATTGATCGGCTGTAGAATTATCCTTCCCCGATTCCATATCCCAACCCTCTAAAAAATTCTTGCTAACTTCTTTACAGAGTTTCTGAAAACTTAACAGCTTCTGACTGTTGCTTAAGTTCTTTTCAACCTCTTCTTGCTTTGCTTCAGCCTCTTCTAAATATTTATTTAAAGAAAAACGAGTTTCTATCATCACATTCCACCTAGACTGTTCATCTTGCGTCTAATTAATCCTTCCCTTGTTTCAAGACGATAGGGTAGTTTTATTTGCATAGAAATAATCTTACATAAATAATCAATTTGGTTATTATAATTTTTTAGACCATAATGTAGTAGTGTTTTTTGTTCTATCTCTGCTTTCCATCCATAAAAGTCCGCATGGGGAACCACGGTTGCTAGGATTGTCCCGTACAAACTGCCTAATTGCTGACTAGTATACATAAAATCAGAGTGTATATATTTATTAACTACCAACATGAATTGTTTAACATCAATGCCTAAGCCGTTTAGCACCTGAGATTCAATTCTTTTATACTTTTTGCGTACCGCCTCTTGCTGAGTTACGACTAAATATCTGGTTTTAGCTAGTTGAATTGAAGCTATGGCCAAGCCAGAATCAATCTCGCCCCCAGCATCAATCAACACCAGGTCAAACTTGTTAGCTGCCATTTTTATTAAGTCTTTTATGTGCTTGGGATGAAACAGCTTGGCATCCGGAGAATATTTTACCCCAGGCAAGATGTATAGGCTCTCGACTTCTTTTATACAGGCATTCACTAATTCATCTTCTTCCAAAATATTGTTGAATAATTTAATTTTCAGGTTATCAATACCTGTTTCTAGGTCATTCTTCACATACTCCATACTCGGATTACTGTTTAGACAGAGTAACCCAACACTTACATCAGTGTGCTTAGCAAGCATTTCAGCGACGCTATGAGACAACATCGTCGTTCCAACTTTGTTATCTGCACCAAAAAAAGTTATTACATTATCCAATTCATTTGCTTCAGAGGACCTTATTTTTAAAATTTTATCAACTATTTTCTCTTCGGTAAGCTTGCTGGAGATTAATTCAATCCCACTTAACCGACAGATGACTTTCATATTATTCAGTATATTAATATCGTAATCATAAGAATAGATAAAAAATACTTTGCTCTTTTTATTATTCATATTTTTATTTCCCGCAACTGTTGCTTGAACTTTTTCATAACTAATCATTTTTTCAGATATTACAATAATTTCCGCGTCTTCATGACCACTGATTACATCTGTCTCTTCCACTTCAATATTGCTCATTGTCCGTAATATATTAGCTACTTTACTATTTTCCGCTATGATCAGAATTTTCATTATTCAACCCCCTCTACATATAAAATAATAATTTTATCCCCAACCCTAACAATCTCAGTTAATTGTGCTATTTCATCTAAATCTAAAACTACAGAAACTTCGGCAATTATTCCTGTGCCATCCATTCGATCTCTTTTACCCGTGCTGACTATTTCCCGATTCATACTATCTTTCACATATGCAACCTCAGTTTCAAAAAGGACTCCGCTTGTGCTTTCTTGTTGACCAAATCTATAAAGATACACTTTATCCTGTCTTCGCAAGGTATTAGGCATCGAATAGATCCAATCACTCGGTATTCTAATAATATATTGATCTACTGCTAATTTGACCTCAGTTGTAGAGAAGTATCTAGGATGGAGTAAGCTTCCTTGCGGTATATAGGAAATCGATTCCAATCCAACAATTTCACTAATATCGTCAATAGCACCAGTAAAAATCTTGCTTTTTTCAAAACTCTGGTAAGTAAGTAACGACTCTTCAATTAGTACTCCCCGATCGATATCTTGGTTTAACACCAATCTCTCCTCATACAGAAAATGCTCGCGTCCAGCTGTTTCCCAGAACCAAATAAGAGTTAACACTATCACGATTAGAACTAGACCAAGTGCTGGTATGAGATAACTTAAAAAACTTCTTAACTTGCTTCTAATATTATTTAATTCCCGCAAAAAATCACCTTCTTAAGAAACTAGATTTATATTCTTTACGTGAGCTATTAACTTTAGCTCTATCCATCACAATCAGATCTGCAGCTATTCCGCTTAAAGCACCTTTAAGTAGCTCACCAACATTAGTATATTCATAGAGAATATCTCCGTTAAAAGTTGCACGATGGATATGTGATAGTTCGATGTTTGGACAGAAATGAATTGGTGCAAAATCAAATAATTTCAATAATTCTCGCTTGGGCACACTTTCTGTCCAGTTATTTAATATTAGTTTAACCTTTACACCCTCTTTCACTAACTCACACAACTTGGATAAGCGACGTAAATTCTGTGCAATATTAATTAATATTGGATCTATAACCACTAGTAAACAATCTACATTCTTTAAAGCATTTTCAATTGCCGGGTGCTCTATGTAATTTCCAACGTCGATTAATGAAATACTATTCTTGCGTGATGAGTAAAGAAGATTCAACATCATCATGTCATCCCAGTTCTCCTCCTTTATTAAGGGCCGTCGGGGATCTACGAGAGTCCACGTAATCCCTTTAGCTGAGTACATTTTATTTTTTAATAGTGGTTTTCCTTCATACAGTTCATGGACCGTACTATAAAAGCCTTGTTCCTCCTTGATTAGATTCCCTAGTCTTTCTACACCAAGATAATCAAAGAGATATGGACTAAAAGGTATTTCAACAACATTAGGAACTATACTTAATTCACTAATATATTTTGCTAAGTTAATTGTTATAAAAGTTGAGCCGGCACACTTTGAAAGTGAGCAGATCATGACCTGCGATATATTTTCTACCAAACTGAACTGATCCATTTCTGGATTTGCAATAATTTCTTCTTTAGTCGATTTATCGTTTAGCAGCTTTGTGTGGTCATGGTAATAAGTATTTGCAATTTCTAGCTCTCTTTGTACATCTGCGACATTCTGATAGCGGGTTTCTGGATCATACATAAGTGATTTATTTACGATCGAATATATTATGATTGGTAGGTCATTACGAAGGTGTTGAAGGGGTTTTCGTACACTGTAGTAGTGCTTTCCTCCACTAAATAGATAATAGAGTAAGGCACCAAGAGAATAAATATCAGATCGATGATCAGTATCTCTTAACCCAAGTTGTTCTGGTGCAGCATACCTCACTGTCCCTAATTGTGCTGTATCAAGTTCTCCTTCCAGAATATAATCCTTGGCAATTCCGAAATCGATTAATTTAATGTTATCTTGGTCGTCTATTAAAACATGCTCAGGTTTGAGATCTCGATAGATAACAGGTGCTGGTAACTCATTATGTAAATAATTGAACACCTCACATAACTGCATTGCATATTTTATAATCTTTATCTCAGAAAGAACTTGTCCACTCTCTACAATCTCTTGTAAACTGTTACCCTCGATATAATCCATAACTAAATAGGAACGCCTAATATCTTTTTCGTAATAGTAGTCAATAATTTTCGGCAGGTATGGGTGTTCAAGTTTTGCTAAGAGTTTAGCCTCTCTAATAAAATTGTCCCCCTCCATTCGCTTATTCTCTACCTCTTTAATAGCCCAACACTTGCCTTCTATTCTCAAATCTTCGGCATAATACACTATTCCCATAGCACCATGGCCAATTATGGAGGTTATTTTATATCTTTTATTAAAGATCTCACCAATTGTTAGTACACCTCGATTATCAATAACCATCACCCCCTTAACTTATTAAAGTTCTAACTCGATACTCAGTTGTCGCAAGTTTAATCCTGTCCCCCTCTCCTATTGGATACAACTTATTTGCATCTAATTCAACCCCATTTAGAAAAGAACCATTCTTTGAATCTAAATCCTTAATTAAATAACCATTAATATCTCTAATTATTTCGAGATGCACTCTTGAAATTACATTGGAATCTTCATAATGATTTACTATGTTTTTGTTTCTTCCAATGATGAAATTTGGCTGATCTAAATCTATTCTTTCCGTCTGTCCATCGTGATCTTTTTCTAAATAAAACAAAGGAACAGCCTTTAGCAGATGACGAGTCTCGGCTAGTTTTTCTTCCTTATCTTCATCTTCGCTAACATTAATTAAAAGGTCTTTTCCAACATAGCTACTAATCGTTTCATGTCTACCCTTCGAAAAAGAAATTCGCGGCCAATTAAAGATCCTGTTCCTTTTTTCGTTATCACTTACTCTATTGTTCTCTGCTTTATCCGATGTTACAATCGTCTCTTTCCCGTCTACACTTGATTCACCGTGGTTTTTACTGTCAACTCTTCTATAAAGTTCTTCTATCGTAAATTCGCAACTATCAAAATAATCTATAACATTATTATAAAAATTTAGTTCTACCCCATGACTCTCTTTAAAAATATCGATAAACAATTGTTTAAATTCATTCGCCATACTGGCTTCTTTATTAAGCTCTTTTAATGGCAAGTAGATTAAGTGTGGTTTATTTTTGTCGATATCAATATAAATTAGCGGTAATTTCATTATGTATTTATTAACATCTAATAAGTACTTGCTACTATTTCTTATTACATTGATTATTTCTAGATAAACTCCTCGCATCAGGTCCCCACCATATTGCTCCGTCATTAAGTAATTATTTAATAATTTATAGCCTCTCACATCATAATAGAACTTAATATTTAAATTGAATTCTTCAAGTACTAAAGGCACATGTCCTAACAAACTATTTGCGCTCAACATTTCTGCTTGAACTCCTATTATCTCTTCAGCTCTTAGCCCTTCCGCCCTATCAATCACCAGGCTATTATAATCCCCGTTTAAATAATTTATGCGCAGGTTATATACTTCTCCGACCAACAAAAGCTCCCCCTAACCCCGCTTGCTTTAGCTTGTCTATCCCTAGAAGGCTGTTGCCAGTTGCTTGCAGCTCACCAAAGAGTCCACCCTGCTCATCTAATCCAGTCTCAACGAAACGATATAGTCTATTTAATTGAATTTCATTATTAACCATTCCAGTAATCTCGCTTATTTCAATTATTCGACGCGTGTTATCCCTTAATTTCGCCAAATGAATAATTATGTCTATCGCCGAACTAATTTGTTTGCGAATGGCAACAATCGGAATATTAGCTCCCCTTAGAACCATTACCTCTAACCTACTCAGCATATCCTCGGCACTGTTCCCGTGGCCTGTAGAGATAGAGCCATCATGGCCTGTATTCATTGCTTGTAGCATATCTAATGCTTCATGGCCCCGCACTTCTCCAACAACGATGCGATTGGGTCGCATTCTAAGGGAGGCTCTAATTAAATCGCTGATTGTTATCTCGCCCTTGCCCTCAGTATTCGCATTGCGAATCTCTAGCCTGACAAGATTCTCAATATTCGTTATTTGTAGCTCTGCAGAATCTTCAATTGTAATAATTCTTTCTTTATCTGGGATAAAATTTGACAGCACATTTAAGAAGGTCGTTTTGCCAGAGCCTGTTCCACCGCTGATAAAAATATTGTATTTTGCCTTTACCAGCAGATCTAGAAAAATGGCAGCTTCTTCTGACAATGTATTATTTTCAATTAAATGGTCAATTGTAAGTGGGTTCTTAGGGAATTTACGAATTGTCATTGTTGGACCATCCAATGCGAGGGGAGGAAGGACGATATTTACTCGGGACCCGTCCTTCATTCTTGCATCTACAATAGGGGAGGATTGGTTTACTACTCTATTTACCTTAGAAACAATCATCTGAATTATATCTTCTAGCCGTTCTTTACTTTCAAACTCTACTCTTGTTTTTTTTATTTCACCATTCTTTTCAACAAAAACTTGATTATACCCGTTAACCATTATCTCGGTTATCTCATCTTTTTCAATTAAGGGCTGTAGAACATCATATCCTCTAAACGAATTAAAAATGCTATCCGCTAAATCGATTTTCTCCTTTGTCGATAGGACAATTGCGGTTGCGTATTCGAACACTTTCTCTTCAATATATAGACGAATCTCTTCATCAGTAACTAGGTATAAATCATTTATCTGCTCACGTATCTGATTTCTTAATAACTTGCTTCTTTCAACATTCATTTCCCTATTCCTATCTACATAAATCTAATTACAAATTATAGTTTTATTGTAAAACTTTGACATCGTTCTACTATAATAAATCATAAATTAATATTTGTCACTAGATAAAAACAACTTATTTCAAATAAATATTATCCGCTAATGGACAACAAAAAACGACACGGCAGCTAGCTACCGTGTCGATAAAATATTGTCGAATTAATGTTGTCAAGATGGTAGATTACAAATTACGATTGTAAGGATTGAACTTATTAATAAAAAAAAGATTGCAACAGCAATAAATAAGGTGGAAACATTTAAAATAGCAAGATTTTTAATCTCACCCTTTCCTTCTCTGAAAAATTTAATTAACACCATTGTTAAGCCAACAATTAAAAAAATGATTGAAATATAAAACAAGATATTTACGAAACCTACTACCGGCACATTAAAATACCATGCATAAAGACGTAGACTAACAAATATTACGCCTGTTAATAAAATAACTTTAAGAACGAATATGAATAAATTTCGCTTCATCTTTTATCCACCTCAAGCTTTAACTCTATTTTGCCAACAGCAGTATAAATGCACCATCTATCATAATTATAAACCGTAATACCTGAAGACAGCTCCATTAAATATGTATTCTTTATAACAATTTCCGAGTGGCCTCTCTGGAAGCCCATTGCTAAATCTTTTATTGAGCTTTTATTAGCTCATATAGCTCCTCCGTCTTGGCAGCTTCCTCATAGTTGATAATATAAAAATCTTCTTGATCACGTAGTAGGAGAAAAGGACCCTGATCCGACACCAAAAATAGTTTTCCCTGTCCATACTCCTCAAGTTTAAAATTTCCTTTTAATGTATTACCAGCACTATAACCATTTGTTCTTGTAATTATTCGTGGGATTTGCTCAATTAATTGAATGTCCTGTAACTCATTTAAAGGGATAGTTGTTCCATACATTCCGCTAATTATAATTTCCTGTGAATCAACGACAACCTCTGTCACACCACCACCAAATAAAACAAGGCCAAAAACAAATACGCCAATTACTAATAGGATTACCACAACAATTATTGCGTTTTTGCGCTGATTTTCTTTGTTCAGATTGAAACGTTGTGCGTAAAATATCATAAATACGCTATATATAATTATCATAACAAAAACAACCAACGCTGAAGTATTATAACCTGCGTAAGCAAAGAGGAATGCAACTAGGGAAATAGCAGCCATTATAAACATGCTATTACTCATGAAATTACGCAATCCTTCAATATCTACCTCTTGTTTTTTCTCTTTCGACATCGTGTTATAACCAGCTATTAGCCAGTCCCATTTAAAATACTTTAAAGCCCCACCTAATAAGACAAACATAAAAATAAACGCAAGTATTAAGTACATCATGCCTTAACCCCTTTTAAGCAAAAATTCCGCTTTTGCTTTTAATATCCTTCTTCAAATCCTCAATAGAACCTTGTTGATCAATGTGATACTGCTTTTGACCGTTGCGATCGAGCAAATAGTCCTCAACCAAATAGGTGCGAATGCCTAGTTCACTAGCAACCATATCCTCCTGCATGTCGTTACCAATCATAATTGTTTCTTCTGGCTCTAACTCCAGCTTGCCTAGAATTTCGCGATAGTACTGCACATGCGGTTTACTGTAATGCGAGTTCTCATAGGAAGTAATAAGTGCGAACTCAATATCATCTATATTTACCCAGCGCAGTCGCTCAACGACTGCAAGCATTGGAAAAAGTGGATTAGTCGCAATAACAACTTTGCGCCCCTGATTTATAACTGTTTCAACAATATCGCGCGTTAAATCTGACGATTGCACATGTTTCTGTAGCAAGGGAAACTGAGTTAAATAAAATTCTTCTAAGACCGTCATTATATCAGTAAGCTCTAGTTGTGTCTGTTCTAGAAAATTCTCCATGAAAACCTCTTGGTTCGTGAAACGACCATCGACGCTGCGTACCACGGCCTCTGTGCTCGCAAGCAGACTTTTCATGAAAAGTTCTTTGGGAAAATAATCTGCTACATAATCTGCTAATGAGACCATATAATCCTTAATAAATTCCTCTGTATTTGCAGGAATCAGTGTACCATCTAAATCAAATAATACTACCTTACCCATTGACATCCCTCCTATTATTCCTCTTTTAATAAAGTATCCGTCCGATAAGATATACAATTACAATCTGTTTCCGTCATAGAGTTTGACTTAACTGCGTCAATTAGAATTCTTCCGATCAACTCTGCCTCCTGATAGAAAATATCACTTAGATCCTGATGAGTCCAATCACGGATAATCCCCTCGGCATAATTTACTACCATATAAATGCCAGCATAACACGCACCAATCTCTCGTGCTAAATAGACCTCTGGGGTGATGCTCTGGCCTACAACGTCGCCATGCCAACCCTTAAACATCTGGACTTCAGCACGTGATTCAAAATGCCTACCATCCGTATTAACATATGTACCACGACCAAAAACGTGACGTTTAGTCCCAGCAACCGCCTCTTTTGCAGCTGCAACTAGGTCTCTGCTGCCAACCGGACAGATCGGTTCTCGCATTGTCAACAGATAGGGACTGCCTAAGCCAACATCCTGCCGCATTGAGAAATCGATATAATCATCAACTACAACTAGATCACGTAGCTCTAACAACTTATTAATACTGCCTACTCCGCCCTCAGCCAAAATTCGCTTAACACCAGCTTCACGCAGCACCCAGAATAATTGCCTAGAAGCATCTGCCCTGCTAATACCAGCGGCTGGTCGCCAACCATGCATGCGAACGGTGAGTGCTTTTTTGCCGGCGATCGAAAGTAGTCTGAAAACCGGGCTCTCACCATACGGTGTTTCATAAACTAAGTCACGCTCAATAATTTCGACATCTGGTAGCCCTAATGCCTCAGGAAAATCGATTGAAAAAGTACTAGAGCCACCAATTATCGCGTAATCTGCTTGTGGAATTTCGATCATCATACTACCCCCTATTCCTTAATCGGTCTGAAATCAAGCTGCCTTAATGCCTCATAAAGTACAACGGCTGCTGCATTTGAGAGATTGAGCGACCTGCTTGTTTTGCGCATTGGTAGCTTAATTGTCTTCAACCAATTCGCCTCAAGTAATTGCAGTGGCAAGCCTGCCGTCTCCCTACCAAACACTATGAAATCCTCATCCTGATAGGATACGTCTGAATACCTTTGATCGGTTTTGGTAGTTGCGTAAAAAAACCTTGCCTCAGGATATACTTCATATAACTCATTTATTGTATCATAGACCTGAACTTCAACTTCATTCCAATAGTCTAATCCAGCGCGTTTTAACATTTTATCCTCAAGCGAAAATCCGAGTGGTTTTATTAGATGTAGGCGCGCACCAGTCGCCGCGCAGCTCCGAGCAATATTACCTGTGTTCGCCGGAATTTCCGGCTCATATAAGACAATATTTATCGCCATCAGTTATGCTTGCTCCTCCCTAGTTAGAAATCCCTCCAGCTCTAGGAGATAGCGTTTGCAATCTAATCCTCCGCCATAACCAACAAGGGAGCCACTAGCGCCGATTACGCGGTGACAAGGTATAATAATTGAAAGTGGATTCTGATGATTAGCTCCACCTACAGCACGCACGGCTTTCGGGCTGCCGACCTGCTCAGCTATATCTCGATAGCAACGGGCTTCGCCATAGGGAATCGTCATTAGAGCATCCCACACTGCCAGTTGAAAATCCGTTCCATATATATCTAACCTTAAATCAAATTCCTTTCGTTCACCCGCTAAATACTCCCTTAACTGCTGCTTTGCTTCATCCAGTTGATCAGTAGCTTCACATAATTCTCCCACTCCAACTGTTTTGTTAGCCCAGACAGTAAGTTTTTTTAGAGCTGAACCATTATCAGCAAAACTCAACCAACATAATCCATCAACCGTTTTTGCTAGGATAATTTCCCCCAGTTCCGCTTCCATAGTTGAATAGTATATCTTTTTGTCTTTTTTACACATATTTTTAACCTCCATGTTCCGGCCACTATTTAACTGTAAGTTGTTTTTTCGCCCAACTCGCAGCCTTCCTAATCTCTTCACGCCCATCCTCAGTTAATTTTTCAATCTGGGTTAAGGCGGATATCTCATCTAAATTGGCTAGAGCAATTATAGCGTTTCTTTGCAAGGTACTTTTGCCTCGCCAGCCAGCTGCTGTCTTTCTCCATTTTTCTGCGAATTGACGATTGGTCATCTCCAAGATTCCTAACAAAAGTGGTCTCGCCTGAGCCGCAAGTGGTTGGAAATCAACCGTTAGATTCGGCTTAGCACCGTGATTTCTCGGGCAGACCTCTTGACAAGTATCACAGCCATAAATACGTGTTCCCAAGACTTCATAATGCATTGAATCTAGCTTCTTTTGCTGGGTTATCTCCGACAAACAGCGCTGTGAGTTAATAGCTCGATTCTCCAGAATAGCTTGGTTTGGACAGGCATCAATACAGATCCGACATTCACCACATTGTTCAGCTATTGGTTGATCTACCTCCAGTTTCACCGTTGTCAGTAATTCTCCAAGAAAAACATAGGAACCATATTCCGGTGTGATTAGTAAAGAATTTCTACCAATCCAACCGATACCCGCGCGTTCAGCAAGGGCTTTTTCTAGGAGTCCAGTGCGGTCAACGTAATTTTGTGACTCTGCCCCAGGAACAAGCTTACTGATCAAATTTGCTAGTAGCTCAAGCTTCTCTCCCACTATGTAGTGATAATCCCGCCCCCATGCTGAACGAGAAACCTCTCCGCGAGCTGGACTTATATCGCTAGTTTTCCCAACTGATGCTGGTAATTGTGATGGATAGGCAATTGCGATAGAAATTACTGTTGCTGCTTGAGGCATCAATATGCGCGGGTCTATTCTATAAACAAGGTCTTTGGACTCAAAATCCGATTGATGGCCGCAAGCTTGTCGATGTTCCAGAACTATTCCTAGCTTCGTAAATGGTTCTACATCAGTAAAACCGATCTTACTAATCCCAATCTCCATTGCATATTCAATAATCGCAGTTTTAAGCTCCTGTTCCTTCATCACAAAACCCCTCTAATTAAGTTTATCCTTAAGAATCTGTGACATTAATTTATAATTTGGGTCAGTTTCTGCTTTCTCACTAATTGTTTCCGATAAAAGTTTCATTTGTTCTTGCGTCAGATTCAGAACCACTTCTTCGTCTGGCTTTCTCTTGGCGCGTACCTTCTTACTTGCGCCAGCAATTGCTCCCACCGCCAAACTATCCGCAAGATTATTCATCACATCTGTGGAATGTCCTTTGACCTTGATCCACTCGACCTCACGTTCACGCTCCAAAACCATTAGTTCATTCCAGAGATCCTGATTTTCCACTGGTTTATTCTTAGCTGTCCGCCAACCATTAAGCTGCCACTTAGTTAACCAGCCTTGTGTAAAACCGTTAATTAGGTAGGCTGAATCTGAATGCAGCTTAATTCTGCTGCCAGGCTCAGTCTGTTTCAGAGCTTCAATTGCCGCTCGCATCTCCATCCGATTATTAGTCGTATCACTCTCCGCGCCCGCAAAAGTTCGTCCATCAACGAAGGCCACACCCCAACCGCCTTCTTGACCGCCAGCAGCCTGATTGTGTGAACATGCACCATCTGTATAAACTTCATATAATTTTGTCATAATGGTCTCCATATCCTATTCTTATTTATATTAGTATATCCTTTTTTATTTAAAATGATTAGTATATCTTTATTATAAACACAAAGTGCCTAAATAAACAAAAAATCCTTAAGTCCGCAGTAGGCATCTTAAGAATCCTTCAATTTTATTACTATTTTCTATGGCACATATTCGTGGTGCCGATGGCCGGACTCGAACCGGCATGGAAATTATCCGTCGCATTTTGAGTGCGGTGCGTCTGCCAGTTCCGCCACATCGGCAAAGTGTTTTTATAACAAATGGCGCGCCCTGCAGGATTCGAACCTGCGACCTTCTGATTCGTAGTCAGACACTCTATCCAGCTGAGCTAAGGGCGCAAAGTAAATGGTGCCGAGAACCGGAATCGAACCGGTACGGTAGTCACCTACCGCAGGATTTTAAGTCCTGTGCGTCTGCCAATTCCGCCACCCCGGCACATTATTTTATTGGAGGCGGCAACCGGATTTGAACCGGTGAATAAAGGTTTTGCAGACCTTCGCCTTACCACTTGGCTATGCCGCCATTAGATAGATATTGATACGGCACTCAAAAAAATTGGAGCGGACGAGGAGATTCGAACTCCCGACCCTCGCCTTGGCAAGGCGATGCTCTACCACTGAGCCACGTCCGCATATTAAATTAAAATGGCAGGGGTGGTAGGAATCGAACCCACACTAACGGTTTTGGAGACCGCTGTTCTGCCATTGAACCACACCCCTAAAATGGTGGTGGGGGCAGGATTTGAACCTGCGAAGCTTCCGCAGCGGATTTACAGTCCGCCCCATTTGACCACTTTGGTACCCCACCCAAATGGCGCCTATTACTAGTGCACCATATAAACAATGGTGCCGGCGAGAGGACTTGAACCCCCAACCTACTGATTACAAGTCAGTTGCTCTACCAATTGAGCTACACCGGCATAACAGAGAAAATAAATGGTGGTTCGGGACGGAATTGAACCGCCGACACGAGGATTTTCAATCCTCTGCTCTACCGACTGAGCTACCGAACCATAATCAAAGCGTTTTTATAGTATCATTCTTCAAAAATTTAGTCAATATAGTTAACAAGTGGCGGAGAGAGCGGGATTTGAACCCGCGAGGCGCTATTAACACCTACACGATTTCCAATCGTGCTCCTTCGGCCAGCTCGGACACCTCTCCAAAAATGGCTCCTCGTGCTGGATTCGAACCAGCGACAACTCGGTTAACAGCCGAGTGCTCTACCAGCTGAGCTAACGAGGAATATTCGCCTGGCAACGTCCTATTCTCCCAGGACCCTGCGGTCCAAGTACATTCGGCGCTG
>CAZKBI010000005.1:0-56370 GCA_964551195.1 uncultured Caryophanales bacterium
TCGAACAGGAATTTGGCAGAGCTTTATCGCCGATCGAGATTGAGTTAATTTCTACGTGGCTTGATAAAGATGCTCATAGTCCAGAAATTATTTTGTACGCCTTGAAGGAAGCAGTCTTTTCCAATAAACTTAATTTTCGTTATGTTGATAGTATTCTTTTTGAGTGGCAACAGAAAGGAATTAAAAATCTGGAACAGGTTAGAGAACATATTAAAAAATTTCGAAAGAATAAGGCTAGAAGCGGCTCCGGTAGGATATCGGTTAATCCCGACTTTGAGCCATACAACTGGCTAGAGGAGAGTAAGTAATGCAGCTAAAAAGCATAACGATTAATGGCTTCAAGTCATTTGCTGACAAAACTGAAATTGATTTTACAGAGGGCATAGTTGCGATTGTCGGGCCGAACGGCTGCGGCAAGAGCAACATTGCTGACGCAATTCGTTGGGTGTTGGGAGAGCAAAGTGCCAAAAACTTGCGTGGATCAAGAATGGATGATGTGATTTTTTCTGGGAGCGAGAACCGAAAACCTGTGAATTATGCGGAGGTATCACTTGTTCTAGACAACTCGGCCAAGAGAATGAAAATTGATTATTCAGAGGTAGTCGTTACTAGGCGTCTTTACAGAACTGGTGAAAGTGAATATTTAATCAATAAGCAGCCTACGAGATTAAAGGATATCTCGGATCTTTTTGTGGATACGGGGCTGGGTAAAGAATCCTTTTCAATTATAGGTCAAGGACGGATTGACGATATTTTAAGTACTAAACCTGAGGATAGAAGAGGAATTTTTGAAGAGGCAGCGGGCATTGTTAAATATAAAAATCGTAAAAAAGAAGCAAAGCGTAAATTAGATGATACGGAGCAGAACTTGCTTAGAATCTATGACCTGATAACTGAACTCGAAGGGCAAATAGAGCCACTAAAACATCAATCGGCACAAGCTTTGGAGTATAAGGATTATTACAATAAACTAAAAGAGTTAAGTATTAAAATATATGTACATGATATTAGCAATATTTACGAAAAATGGAAGCGAGCTGAGGAGTTCAAAGCAACCTTTTCAGAGGAGCAACTTGACTACAGCTCTGAGTTGAATGTTATCGATGCCGCGATTGAAGAAAAACGCTGGGCAGTTAGCAAACTCGATCAGGAATTAGAGGGACTACATCAGCAGCATCTTTTGGCAAGCGAAAAGGCAGAGCAAGAGGAAGGTAGGCGCGGGGTCTTATATGAAAGAGAACAAAACCAAGCTTCTTCCCAAGAAAATCTTATTAAGAACATTAATAAAGCAAGAGAAAAATACGAAGAATTAAACAGTGAAACTGCTGCGAATTTGCAGATTAAGACCGAAAAGGCTAATTTAATCAAAGAAATGGAAAGTGATTTATTAGAGAAAGAACAATATTTAAGTGAGTTTGCGAAAAACAAAACGTTAGAGTTGGAGGAGCTAAAAACAAAGTATTTTGATCTTCTGAACCAAACAGCCACTTCGCGCAACGATTCTACTCATTTGAATAACCAATTAAACTCGCTGACTTATCGTAAGGATAAATTGAAACTAGAAAAAACTTCAAGAGAAAGTGAATTAAATAAATTTACTGAGGAAATGCAGCAATTCAACAATGAATTAGTAGAAGTTGAGGCGAGAAGTAAGATGATATCGCCGCAAATCAAGGAACTTGAGCTTGATCGTAATAACTTAGAAGCTGAAGTCCAGCAAATCAAAGAGGAATGTGTTAAAACCCAGAACCTTCTAAGTGCAGCGTCTTCTACACAGGAAATATTAGAAGAGATGCAGACAGCTTTTTCCGGCTACGGTCACGGAGCTAAGGAAGTACTGACGTTACGGACTAAGGAAACAATTAAGGGTATTATCGGCTCGGTAGCAGAACTGTTAACTGTTCCAAAAGAATATGAGCTAGCTATTGAAACTGCCTTAGGTAACTCTTTGCAGCATATTGTGGTTGATAATGAAGAAATCGGCAGAAAAACGATTAACTATCTTAAAGATAACAAGAGTGGCAGGGCAACGCTCTTACCGCTTAATGTTATTAAAGGTCGAAGATTTAGTGTTAAAGAATTGGCGAGTGTAAAGAATTTGCCTGGCTTTATTGGACTAGCAATCGATCAGGTTGAGCTAGATTCACGTTATGCCGAGATTGGTCATTACCTCTTAGGTAGAATTGTTCTAGCTACAGACTTAAAAAACGCTAACCAAATTGCTAAAAACCTTAACTATAAGTACAAAATCGTAACCAAGGATGGCGAGGTTGTTAATCCAGGTGGTTCAATGACTGGTGGAGAGATTACTAAGCAGAGAGGCAAACTTCTAGGCAGACAACGCGAAATCGATGAGCTAATTAGCACGATTGATAAGCATAAGAGCAAATTGAAGGAAAAAGAACATAGACTGGAAGAATTAAATTCACTTTTAGTTGAGAATGAGCGAGTATACCAAGAAAAACTCATAATATATAATGCAGACAAAGCAACTATTCAACAAATTCAAGACGGCTTAATTCAGACTGGATATGAGAAAAAGAGATTAGTAGAGAGAATTGAGTACTTGAACGATGATGACCAACAGATTTCCACTGAGATTAATACAATAAAAGCCAAAATTATCGATATTGAGTCAAACATTGCTAGTAATAAAACTCTTGAAGCTGAGTTGATGGAAGAGATAAATCAAACTAATGAAACACTAAACCAAGAAGAGGATGCTAAGGGCAAGCTAAAAGAAACAATTACTAGTATTATGATTGAACTTGCTACTCACAAAGAGGAGTATAACCATATTCTTAAACTGAATGAACGACATGGTACTGACTTGAAAGAACAACAAGCAATTATTAACGAACTGCAGAAGGAAGCTGATTCAATAGAGAAAGCACTGTTTGATCATCAATCGGCCTTAACCGAAATTTTGACAGTTCTCGATAAATATAAAAACGAGCGGGACGAGTTGCAGGCGACAATTAATGATAAACGCAAAGAAAGATTGAGATTTACTACAGAAATTGACCAACTGGTTGCCGACTCTAAAGGTCTACGTGCGAAATTACGTGGTGCTGAGGATCAACTGCATCAGAATGAGGTTAAATTAGGTAGATTAGATACGCAGTTAGAAAATCTAATTAATCAGCTAACCGAAGAGTACGAAATTAGCTTTGAAGCAGCGCAAGATAAAGTCGAAAAAGTGGAAAATGTGGGACAGACACGCTCCGAGATCCAGCGCTTAAGAAGTTCTCTTAAGCAACTTGGCGAAATCAACTTAGGGGCAATTGAGGAGTATGAGCGAGTTAACGAACGCTACACCTTCTTAACAACACAAAAAGCAGATTTAATTGCTGCAAAAGAAAGCTTGTATCAGATTATTGCGGAAGCAGATGAAGAGATGACTAAAATTTTCAGCGAAAGTTTCGAGGCGATTCGCGAACAATTCCGGATAGTTTTTGCCAAGTTGTTTGATGGCGGAGTTGCTGATTTAGTCTTAAGCGATCCAGATAATATTTTAGAGTCAGGGATTGAGATTCTTGCGCAACCAGCAGGTAAAAAACTGAAAAGTATCGCGCTTTTATCGGGAGGAGAAAGAGCTTTGACAGCAATCTCCTTACTCTTTGCCATACTGCAAGTTAAACCAGTTCCTTTTACCATTCTAGATGAGGTAGACGCCTCTTTAGACGATTCGAATGTCATCAAATTTGCTCAATATTTGCTCGAATTTACTGACACGACACAGTTTATTGTCATAACACATCGAAAAGGGACAATGGAGGGTGCTGATGCGCTTTACGGCGTGACAATGCAAGAGGCCGGCGTTTCTAAGTTGGTCTCCGTTAGACTAGAGGAGCGGGATCAAATTGAAGCTGTCTAAACAGCATCAGTTTTATGGAGGTAGAAATGGGACTTATAAGTGAGAATGAAAAACATAATAAAATGGAAGGTAGTTTAGAGAAGACTAGACGAGGTATTTTCCAACGGTTAGAAGAACTTTTTAGCAATAAACCGCTTATTAACGAAGAACTTTTTACTGAACTTGAGGAAATATTAATTACTGCTGACCTTGGACCATTCACTGTAGATAGCTATCTAGGAGAATTACGTGAAATTGCTAGGACAGAGAAGATTGTTGACTTTGCTATTCTCAAGCAACGCTTATCTGAAATTATCCTAGCAACCTTTGAGATGGAACACATTAATTACGAACTAAATCTTGAAGAGGGTAAATTGAATATTATACTTGTGGTAGGAGTTAACGGTGTTGGTAAAACAACCTCAATTGGTAAGCTGGCTGGTTTGCTTTCAGCTGCGGGCAAAAAAGTTATGCTAGCTGCAGGAGATACATTTAGGGCAGGTGCAATTGAACAATTGGAATTATGGGGCATTAGAGCTAATGTTCCTGTAGTGAGACACCAGGCTGGGGCCGACCCTTCAGCTGTAATCTATGATGCTATTCAATCGGCTAAGGCAAAAGAGATCGACGTTCTAATCTGCGATACAGCTGGTAGATTGCATAATAAGGCTAATTTAATGCAGGAGCTTAACAAAATTTTTCGGACAATCCGCAAAGAGGACGAGACTGCGCCACAGGAGATATTACTTGTGTTAGATGCAAGTACTGGTCAGAATGCTTTAATGCAGGCTAGAATCTTCCAGGAGGTCACTGAGGTTACCGGCATTATATTAACTAAGCTTGATGGAACTGCTAAGGGCGGGATTGTTATACCGATAGCTAATGAGCTAGAAATACCTGTTAAGTTTATTACAACGGGCGAGAAAATTAATGACATTCAGCCTTTCATTGCTAGAGATTATATTAAAACAATTTTCGGCGAGCTACCGACTAAATAAAGCTTGACATTGAACTTGTAAGTAGGTATTATACTACCTGTAAAGCTATTTAACTTTACGGGGTGAAAGATGATGCTTGAACGAAAAACAAGGTATAATTTACTTTATGATCTATACCAGGAACTGCTCACTGATCGACAGAAGCAGTTTACCGAATTGTATTTCCAAGATGATCTTTCCTTTGCTGAAATAGCAGAGGAATTTGCTATTTCTAGGCAGGGTGTTTACGAGCATATCAAGAGAACTGAAAAGCTACTTGATGAATATGAACTAAAACTTGGTTTGCTATCTAAAATGCTAGAACGTCGTTTGTTAATTAAGAACTTGGGAGAGGAACTTGAACTTCTTAAAGATTCTGAAACAAGGAACATCAAGTTACTAATGGAAAGAATAAAAACGATTGATTAGGAGATAATTATAATGGCTTTTGAAGGATTAACTAGCCGCTTACAGGGTATATTCAGTAAGCTACGCGGTAAAGGGGTTTTAAGCGAACAAGATATTGAAGCTGCAATGCGTGAAGTGCGTCTTGCCTTATTAGAGGCGGATGTAAACTACGCTGTAGTTAAAGATTTTGTGGCTAAACTTAAAGAAAAAGCACTCGGCCAAGAAATCTTAACAAGTTTAACTCCCGGACAACAGGTAATTAAACTTGTTAATGAGGAATTGACTGAATTAATGGGTGGCGAGATTAGTCGTTTGCAGTTTGCTAACAAGGGACCAACAATTATTCTACTTGTAGGCTTACAGGGCGCGGGGAAAACTACACATGCTGCCAAGCTGGCTAAATATTTACAGAAGATGAACAAAAGCCCCTTAATGATTGCTGCTGACGTTTATCGACCGGCTGCAATTAAACAGCTGCAAATTCTCGGTGAGCAATTAGATGTTCCTGTCTTTAGCGTGGAGGATTCGAAGGAACCTACCAAGATTGTAATTAAGGGGATTAAACAGGCTGAAAAAGATAATCATGATATTATTATTATTGATACAGCAGGTAGATTACATATAGATGAGCAGTTGATGAGTGAATTAAGTGAAATTAAGAAAATAGCCCGGCCAACTGAGACATTGCTGGTAATTGATGCAATGACTGGACAAGATGCTGTAAACGTTGCTAGAAGTTTTAATGAGCAATTGGAGATAACAGGTTTAATCTTAACCAAACTTGATGGCGATACCCGCGGCGGAGCTGCTATCTCTGCAAAAGCGGTAACTGGTTCACCAATCAAATTTGTCGGTATGGGTGAGAAAATTGATCAAATGGAACCTTTTTATCCTGATCGAATGGCCTCAAGAATCCTTGGGATGGGAGATGTGCTCAGCCTAATTGAAAAAGCTCAAGACTCGATAGATGTCGAACAGGCTAAAGAGATGGAACGTAAATTACGCTCTGCGGAGATCACCCTTGACGATTATCTGCTCCAATTAGAGCAGTTAAAGAATATGGGGCCGCTTGATGAGATACTTGCAATGATGCCAGGTGCTAGCCGAAGTAAAGATATGCGAAATTTAAAAGTAGATGACCGCTTGCTTACTAGGACAGAGGCAATAATAAAATCAATGACGGTCAGGGAAAAAACTGATCCAAGCATTCTAAATGCAAGTCGACGTCAGAGAATTGCAGCAGGTAGTGGCACTACAACTCAGGACGTTAATCGGATGCTTAAGCAGTTCGATGAGATGAAAAGAATGATGAAACAATTTTCTACTAACACGAAAAAAGGACGTAATAAAAAAGACTTTGGTAGTTTTCCTTTTATGTGATCATATAGAGTGAATTAAATATAGGAGGTGATTATAAGATGGCAGTAAGAATTCGTTTAAAAAGAATAGGAGCAAAAAAATCTCCGTTTTATCGTATCGTTGTTGCTGATTCACGTTCACCACGTGACGGTAAATTTATTGAAGAGATTGGAACATATAATCCATTAACCGACCCTGCAAAAGTAAGCATTGACGAAGAGAAAGCATTAGACTGGATGCAAAAAGGCGCAAAACCTTCAGACACGGTTAGAAGTTTATTTAGCAAAGCTGGTTTAATGACTAAGCTACATGACTCTAAGCAAAAGTAGTCCTTTGATAGGAGGTTTTATCGATGAAAGACTTATTAGAATTAATAGCAAAGGAATTAGTAGATAATCCAGATCAGGTAACGGTTACTGAAAAGCATTATGACCGTTTAATTGTATTGGAATTATCTGTAGCTCCTGAAGATATTGGCAAAATAATTGGCAGAAAAGGGAAAGTTGTAAAAGCGCTTCGGACCTTTATTGGTGCAATCGCAATACAGGACAACAAACGGGTTAATATTGAGATAGTCTAAAAACCAGGTGGTGAAATAGAATTGAAAAAGAAATATTTGCGCGTTGGAAAGATCATTAATACACAGGGATTAAAGGGTGAACTTAAGGTTGAAGCTTATACCGATTTTCCCAATGAAAGATTTGCGATAAATAATTCTCTTTATGTCGGAACAGACAAAGACGAGACAATGTCCAAATTAATTATTACTGGTCTTAGGCGTCATAAACAATTCTATATACTTAGTTTCAAGGATTATAATGATATCAACCAAGTCTTACAATTTCTCAACCAATTTCTCTGGATTTCCAGCGAAGAGCAACATGAACTCGAGGAAAATGCTTACTATTACCACCAGATTATTGGCTGTAATGTAGCAACTATTGCTGGAGAAAAAATTGGAACTGTGCTTGATATTCTAGAAACTGGAGCTAATGATGTCTGGGTGATAAAAAGAGTGGACCAGCCGGACTTACTCATACCCTATATTGAGGATGTTGTTATCAAGGTTGATCTTGATCAACAAATAATAACAATCAATCCACTAGCTGGTTTAATCGAGTAGGTGAATTAAATGAGAATTGATGTTTTAACTCTGTTTCCTGAGATGTTTTACGGTGTTTTAGAAAACAGTATCCTAAAACGAGCTCGCGAAAAAGAATTGATTACAGTAAATTTAATTAATTTTCGTGATTATACAAGAGATAAGCATAATCAGGTTGACGATTACCCTTATGGCGGTGGCAGAGGCATGCTCTTAAAGCCAGAACCAATTTTTGCTGCTGTTGAAGCAATTGAAAATTGGCAAAAGGCTCGCATTATTATGTTAACACCGCAGGGCAGCGTATATAATCAAAAAGTTGCTTACGAACTCACACAATCTGAGCACCTAATTTTACTTGCGGGACATTATGAGGGATTTGATGAAAGAATTCGTGAGCATCTTGTTACTGATGAAATATCGATTGGTGACTACGTTTTAACTGGCGGGGAATTACCGGCAATGGTGATCATAGACAGTGTTGCAAGGCTACTTCCGGATGTTCTAGGAAGTGAAGAGTCGCTTATTCATGAATCTTTTACTAATGATTTACTTGAATATCCTCACTACACTAGGCCAGAGATCTTTCGTGAATGGCAGGTACCAGAAGTTTTATTATCGGGACATCATGCGAATATTGAAAAGTGGCGAGAAGAACAGTCGCTCCTAAGGACGAGTAGCCGTAGAAAAGATTTATTAGATAAAAAGAGTGATTAATTCTGTTGTTTATCCTTAACTGCTGTGATAATATACAGAATGTTGATTAAGATGCTCCGCTGACTAGCAGATAGTGTATGAGCATTGATTTGGAAGGAGGTAATCAACATGAATTTAGTTGATCAAGTTATCAGAGAAAATTTAAGAACTGATTTACCAGATTTTCGCGCAGGTGACACTATCAAGGCACACGTTAAAGTTATTGAGGGTCAGCGCGAGAGAATTCAAGTTTTTGAGGGTGTAGTAATTAAACGTCAAGGCACAGGTATAAATTCGACTTTTACTGTACGTAAAATTTCTAATGGAGTTGGTGTAGAACGTACACTGCCATTATACTCCCCTAAATTGAGCACAATTGAAATTGTGCGACGCGGTAAGGTTCGCCAAGCAAAGATTTACTACCTACGCAACCTACGTGGAAGAAAAGCAAGAATCAAAGAGAGAATCAAAAGATAATGATTACACAGAAAAGGCTTGTACTATGCAAGCTTTTTTTTGTATAATTTAGTCATCGATTAGTAGATAAGAGAATGGAGTTTATGTCTGATGAAAGAAAAAGTCTATAATGAAATAATTGACTGGGTCAAGGCAATAATTATTGCTGGATTGATTGCTTTCTTACTTCATACATTTGTTTTTTCTCTAGTTCTAGTCGACGGCGCCTCTATGAATCCGACACTAAGTGATTCAGAACGTCTGATTCTTAATAAGACCTCTTATGTGGTTAAAGAACCAGAACGCGCTGATATAGTAGTCTTTCATGTTTATAATTCTGAAGATTATATAAAAAGAGTGATTGGACTACCCGGCGAAACAATTGAAATGCGTGCAGATCAATTGTTTATTAATGGTGAACCGGTTGATGAACCCTATCTCGCGGCTGCAAAATCAACCTATAACGAAGTTGGGATTTACCTGACCGAGGATTTCGGACCAATCAAGATTAACGACGATCACCTTTTTGTGATGGGTGATAACCGTAGAAATAGTAGTGATAGTCGCGCAATCGGTTCTATCGACAAAAAAGAGCTGATAGGTAAAGTTAGTATAAGAATCTGGCCGCTAACCAGTATTGGCTCAGTTAAATAGATTTAGAGGAGGTAATCGAGTGAGTATCCAATGGTTTCCTGGGCATATGGCCAAATCTCAACGTGAGATTGTTGCTAAGCTTAAGCTTGTGGATGCAGTTATTGAATTATTAGATGCGCGTATTCCTCTTTCGAGTCGCAATCCGATGGTTGATGAGCTGATTGGAAACAAACCGCGTTTAATCCTATTAACAAAATATGATTTAGCTGATCCAGCTGTCGTTACACGCTGGATTGAGTATTTTCAGGCCAATGGTATTCGAACATTGGCGATTAGTGCAACGACCGGACATGGTATTAATAAAATATTTAATGAGCTAGCGAGCTTAACAGTAGAAAAACGTGAGCGTGATGAAAAAAGAGGAATCAGAAATAGAAATATAAAAACCATGATAATCGGTATACCAAATGTTGGGAAATCGGCACTAATTAACCGATTGGTCAATAAAAGAGTTGCCAGGATTGGTGACCGCCCTGGGATAACCAAAGGACAGCAATGGATTAGAATTGCTGAGGGTGTCGATTTACTTGATACACCTGGAATTCTCTGGCATAAGTTTGAGGATGAGAAGATCGGCTATCGTCTTGCATTAACTGGTGCGATAAAGGACGAGCTACTTCATTTTGATGATTTGGCAATTTATTTAATTAATTATTTTATAGAGCATTATCCAGAAAATATTACCAATCGTTACAATGTTGATACTAGCAGTGGGCAGGCTATTGAAATAATAGAAAAAATTGCGATAAAGCGTGGCTGTCTCTTGTCGGGTGGTAGGGCAGATTTTGATCGAGCAGCTGAGTTAATCATTCGTGAGCTGCGATCCGGACTACTAGGACGCTACTGTTTAGAAAAGCCAGAACTTATTGATAAAAATGACAATGCTTAATTATGAAGAATTATATTGGGAAAAAGGTTTTAGTTATGTAGCTGGAATCGATGAGGTTGGACGCGGCTGTTTGTGCGGTGATGTTGTAGCTGCCGCAGTTATTCTTGATCGTAAGAGGCCGATAACTGGGATCAAAGATTCTAAAAAACTCTCGGCAGTTAAACGAGAACAGCTTTATGAAGAGATAATCGATCAAGCTTTAGCGGTGGCAATTGGACGAATTGATGCCCAGACGATTGATCTAATTAATATTAAACAGGCAACTATTAAAGCCATGGAACAAGCCGTGCTGAAATTAAGTATCAAACCTGATCTATTACTGATTGACGCAGAAATAATCTCTAGCCCCATTAAGCAGATTTCGATTATTAAAGGTGATAATGTAAGTCAATCGATTGCTGCGGCTTCAATTATTGCGAAGGTTACAAGAGATCGACTCTGTCTAAACTGGGGAGCAGATTATCCAGAATATAATATTGAACAACATAAAGGCTACGGAACGAAAGAGCATATTAGACTGCTCAAACTGTATGGAGCAACTCCAATCCATCGTCAGACTTTTCTCAAAAATATTTTTAAATAGGGACTAAGATGAACAAGCACCAAATCTACGGTAAAAATTCAGAGCTCATAGCGAAAGAATATTTAGAGGCGAAAAACTATCATTTAATAGAGATAAATTGGCGTACTAAATTTGGTGAGATTGATTTAATAATGCGTGATGGCGAAACGATAGTTTTTGTCGAGGTTAAAGCAAGACGGAGCTCTAGTTACGGTTTTGCTCTTGAAGCGTTAACCGTTAAAAAACAGCGACAATTAATTAAATTAGCCCAGCTTTATATACAGAGTAATGATCTCTGGAATCACGATTACCGTATCGACTATATTTCTATTCAGGAAGAAAACCATCAGCTTGAGATTGAGCACCTATTTTCGGCAATTGAAATATTCTAGCTGTGATTTTAATATTAAAGGAAAAACACCCCTATCAGAGAACTAATGATATAGAGGTGTTTTTATGTATGCAAAATTAAGAGGATTTACAATTCTCGGGATTGAGGGATATCCACTATTGATTGAGGTCGATATCGCCAATGGTTTACCCTATTTCCAAGTCGTTGGTTTACCCGACTCTTCAATTCGTGAGGCCAAAGACCGCGTGCGTGCGTCGATTACTAATTCTGGCTTTAAATTCCCTTTAAAACGAATCACTGTCAACCTTGCGCCAGCCGATTTAAAAAAGGTGGGAAGTAGCTTCGATCTGTCGATTTGCGTTGGATTATTGTTAGCTTCACACGAGATAAAACTCAATCCGCAGATTAAACTAGATGAAACCCTATTTATTGCAGAATTATCATTAGATGGTAGCCTACAACCTGTGAGTGGAATACTTCCGGTGGTCTTGGCAGCATTACGTAGTGGCGTAAAGCAAGTCATTCTTGCATCAGAAAATTATCGCGAGGCAAAGATTATTAAAGAAATTAAAGTACACGCTTTTAACAATCTGCGTGAGGTTGTTTGTTTTTTACAAACTGCCCAATACAATGATGAGCTAAGGGCTAACTCGGGAAATACCATATCCAAACAGCGACTAATAGAGGATTTTATTGACGTTAAAGGTCAACAGCAAGCAAAAAGGATAATCAAGATTGCAGTAGCAGGAATGCATAATTTCCTAATGGTCGGGCCGCCAGGCTCTGGGAAGAGTATGTTAGCTAGAAGAATTCCCACAATTATGCCGGATTTAAGTTGGGAAGAACAACTTGAAGTTACTAAGATTTACAGTGTTGCCGGTAAACTGAAACAGAAAACAGCGCTAATTGAAAGTAGACCTTTTCGGAGCCCGCACCATACAATCTCTACCGCAGGTTTAATTGGTGGTGGGTCAATTCCACGACCTGGTGAAATTAGCCTAGCCCATCGTGGTCTCATGTTTTTAGACGAGTTGCCGGAGTTTAATCGTACTGTTCTTGAAAGCTTGCGCCAACCACTAGAGGAAGGGATAGTACATATTAGCCGGGCTAGAGCTTCATATAAATATCCTGCTAAGTTTATGTTAGTTGCTGCTATGAATCCATGTAAGTGTGGTTTTTATGGAACAGATATACCCAACAAAAGTTGTATCTGTTCGCAGGCCGAAATTCAGCGTTACCGTAACCGGTTATCTGGGCCGCTGATTGATCGTTTCGACCTACACAGCGAGATCCCTTGGAGCAGTTTTGATGAGATAAGAGAGGCGAATATCGGACGCAGCAGTGGGGAGATGAAGGAAACCGTTAACAGAGCCCTTAATCTGCAGTTTAAACGGTTTGAAGAGAGTGGTATAACCTTTAACTCAGAAATGAACAGCCAGATGGTTAAAACCCATTGTAGGCTTGATCATCAGACAGAACTTTTGCTCAAGAAAACCTTCAATTATTACGGTTTTAGTGGGCGATCTTTAGACCGAATTCTGAAAATTTCACGAACAATCGCTGATATAGAGAATAGTAGCGAGATTAAGCAAGAACATCTGGCTGAAGCGCTCAATTATCGTGTTCTGGACCGACGAGAACTTGAGGGGGGCTTAAAGCAATGAACTATCAGAAGGAGATTATGCACTTAAAAATGATTAAAGGTGTTGGTGATGTAACGATTAGGAAAATCATTAACACAATTGATGATTTAGAAGAACTAAGAGGCATGGAAGCGTGTGAGATTGCAAAACAGTCTGAAATCAGTAGAAAAACGGCTCAAGCGATTGTAACAGGGCTTGTAGATCCGGTTATACTAAGGGAGTTAGATGATTTAAACGAGACTATCCACAACAAAAATATTAAAATATTAACGATTTATGATCGTGGTTACCCGCAAAACCTAAAAGAGATTGCTCAGCCGCCAGTTATGCTCTTTGCTCTGGGTGACTTAAGTCTGCTGGAAGACAAAATATTAGCGGTTGTTGGCACTAGAAAGCCGTCACATTATGGCGTCTATGCAACTAAGAAACTTGTCTGTCAACTTGTAGATTACGGTTTTACAATTGTTAGTGGTCTTGCTAAAGGGATAGATAGCTTAGCACACAGTCTCACTCTAGATAATTCGGGTAGGACAATTGCTGTGCTGGGTTGTGGCATTGATATAATTTATCCGCAAGAGCACAGAGACTTATATAAGGCTATTGTCAGGGAGGGCTTAATCATCTCAGAATATCCACCTGGTGAAGGTGCGCGACCTGCCTATTTTCCGCTAAGAAACCGCATTATTAGTGGTTTGTCATATGGGACCTTAGTTGTTGAGGCCTCATTGAAAAGTGGAACTTTAATTACTGCCCAAGCTTCCTTGGAACAGTCGCGAGAGGTTTTTGCTATACCTGGCCCGATTTCTTCAATAAACAGCGTTGGGACAAATCACCTAATTAAACAAGGTGCTAAATTAGTGCAGACAATAGATGATATTATTGAAGAATTTACATATTTAGATTTAAGGAGCTCGGAAAAAGAGAAGGAAATTATCAAATTAACTGCTAATGAACAGAAAATTTATAATGCTCTATTAATCGAAACAGCAGATATTGATCGCTTGCTTATAAAAACTAAACTAGATTTTAATGAAATCTATCAATACCTTCTGACGATGCAATTAAAGGGTTTAATTGTTAAGCTTCCTGGTGGCCGGTATATGCTCAATAGATAATATAAGAAAAACTTGTTATTTGACAAATTGGTCTATACTAGTAAATAATAGTGAAAGCCAGCACATTGGCAAGCCTATTATATATTTGGAGGTAAACTATGGCACATTCGTTAGTTATTGTTGAGTCACCAGCTAAAGCTAAGACAATCGCCAAGCAACTTGGAAGAAATTACATTGTCAAAGCATCGATGGGACATGTAATTGATCTACCCAAAAGTCAATTGGGTGTTGATATTGAAAATGATTTCACGCCAAAATATATTACAATCAGGGGCAAGGGAGATATTTTAAAAGATCTAAAAAAGGCCGCTAAAAAGGTGGACCGCGTCTATCTTGCAGCTGACCCTGACCGAGAAGGGGAAGCGATTGCTTGGCATCTTGCAAAGGCACTAGGCATAGACGAAGACGAAAAATACCGCGTTGTTTTTAACGAAATTACCAAAGCTGCAATTAAGGAGGCCTTCCAAAACCCGCGTGAAATCGATATCGACTTGGTGAATGCTCAACAAGCAAGACGAGTACTAGACCGGTTAGTTGGTTATCAGATTAGCCCGCTTCTTTGGAAAAAGGTTAAGAAGGGCTTAAGTGCTGGTCGTGTTCAATCAGTAGCACTAAAAATGATTAACGATCGGGAAAATGAAATTTTAGCTTTTATACCAATTGAATATTGGTCACTAAAATTGAAGTTTGCGGCAGAACAAGGAGAATTTGTTGCAGGCTTTTTTGGCTATAATAATAAAAAGTATGAGTTAAAAGATATAACAGAGGTTGATGAACTAGTTGCAAGTTTAGATGGCGCCGAGTATGCGCTTGATAAAATAAAAAGGAGCGAACGTAGACGTAACCCAGCCCCACCTTTTATCACTAGTACACTGCAGCAAGAGGCTGCGCGCAAGCTAAATTTCCGAGCTTCAAAAACGATGATGATCGCTCAACAACTTTATGAAGGAATCCAACTGCCTAAAATTGGGCTGACAGGTTTAATTACCTATATGCGTACCGATTCAATAAGAATTAGCGATACAGCTAAGGATGAGACTAAACAATATATTATAGATAAATATGGTGATGAATATCTTAGCACAGCTAAAAAGGCGACCACAAAAAAGGGCGTACAGGATGCTCATGAGGCGATTAGACCGACCTCAACTCTGCGTGAACCCGCTAGTTTAAAAGAATATTTATCACGAGATCAATACCGTTTATACACAATTATCTGGGAGAGATTAATTGCAAGCCAGATGGCACCGGCTATCTATGACACTGTTGCAGTTGATATTATTGCGGGCAGTAAGGCTGCCTTGTTTAGAGCAAATGGCTCAACAGTTAAATTCCCTGGTTTTATGAAGGTTTATATTGAGGGTAAGGACGATGGAAATGGTGATAAAGAGGAGTCTTTACCAGTCCTTACAGAAGATGAGAAATTAGAACTGTTAGAGACAGTGCCTGAGCAACACTTTACACAACCACCACCACGTTATACCGAGGCTCGGTTAGTAAAAACGATGGAGGAGTTGGGGATTGGTCGGCCAAGCACCTATGCGCCTACACTTGATACAATTCAGAAGCGTGGCTACGTTAAACTTGATCAGAAAAGATTCATACCAACTGAACTAGGTAAATTGGTTATTGAGATGGTTGAGGAGTTTTTCTCAGACCAGATTAACGTGAAATTTACAGCTGAACTTGAGGAAAAACTGGATTTAGTGGAAGAGGGAAAACTTGATTGGGTTGAGCTTTTGCGTGAGTTTTATAAAGGATTCGAAGCGGATCTAAAGGTTGCTGAAGAAGAGATGAAGGATGTTGAGTTAAAAGATGAGGTTTCTGATCAGATGTGCGAAAAATGCGGAAAACCAATGGTTTATAAGCTGAGCAGATATGGCAGATTCCTTGGCTGCTCGGGTTTTCCAGAGTGTCGCAATATTAAACCAATTATTGTAAAAATAGATGTTGCCTGCCCGAAATGTGGCGACGATATTATTGTTAGAAAGGGCAAGAGAAAGAGTTTTTACGGTTGTAATGCTTATCCAGAGTGTGATTTTCTATCTTTTGACAAGCCGATTGTTCGCCCGTGCCCAAGCTGTGATAGCTTAATGGTTGAAAAATATCTCAAAAAAGGCGATATAATAAAATGTACTAAATGTGATTATACGGAAGAAATGTTATAATAAAGCTAATAATGATATTCTAGATTAGATTAAATGGGAGCGAACAAGATGGCGGATAAAGCGACTGTAAATGTGGTTGGTGCGGGCTTAGCTGGGGTTGAAGCAGCTTGGCAGATTGCCCAAAGAGGCGTAAAGGTTAACTTATACGAGATGAAAAGTCATAAAAAAAGCCCGGCGCACCATTCTGAGCTGTTCGCTGAGTTAGTATGTAGCAACTCATTTCGATCAAATAGTATCAATAATGGCGTTGGTTTACTTAAAGAAGAACTACGTCAACTTGACTCTTTAGTTATTCAAAGTGCAGACCTGCATGCAGTACCCGCAGGTGGTGCGCTGGCAGTTGACCGAACTAATTTTTCTCAGGAGATAACTGACCAGATTAAGGCTCACCCGCTAATCAACGTAATAGAAAAAGAGGTTACTGAAATCCCTGAGGGGATTACAGTGATAGCTACTGGCCCTCTAACATCGGATGCTCTCACCACTTCAATTAAAAAGCTACTGGGTGAGAATTATCTTTATTTTTACGATGCGGCTGCGCCAATTATTTCTCGAGATAGTATTGATTTTACAAAAGTGTATATTGCTTCAAGATACGATAAGGGCGAGGCTGCATATATTAACTGTCCGCTGACAGAGGAAGAGTTTGCGGTCTTTTATGATATCTTAATTTCTGCGGAGACGGTTAAACTTCAAGACTTTGAGCAGGAACACTATTTCGAAGGCTGTGTGCCAGTCGAGGTTCTCGCTAAAAGGAATCGCCAAACACTACTCTTTGGAGCGATGAAGCCAGTGGGCTTGATAAATCCGCATGATGGCAAGCAACCTTTTGCTGTGGTACAACTGCGCCAGGATAATCAAGAGGGTACCATGTATAACATGGTCGGATTTCAGACAAATCTAAAATGGCCCGACCAGAAACAACTAATCAATAGTATTCCAGGTTTAGAAGATGCTGAAATACTTCGTTATGGTGTAATGCATCGGAATACTTATATTAACTCGCCTTTACTACTGAATTCTTTTTATCAATATAAGGAGAAGCCCACCTTGTTTTTTGCAGGGCAAATTACAGGTGTTGAAGGCTACGTTGAATCTACTGCATCAGGCTTAGTAGCCGGAATCAATGCTGCTGCCATGGCTAATGGCGGCTTCTTACTAAGCTTCCCCAAGAATACAATGATTGGTGCAATGGCGGATTATATCTCCGATGATCAGGTCACACACTTCCAGCCGATGAATGCTAACTTTGGTTTAGTACCACCATTAACTATAAGAATCAGAAGTAAAAAAGAGAAAAACTTACAACTTGCCAACCTCGCTTTGGAGAGCTTGCAGAACTTTGTTGAAGAGTATTTATAAAGGAGTATTTATAAGGGAAGGTATCAGAAATGTTTTCAATTTATCTAAAGGATTATCATGGCTATTTGATGATTGAGCGAAATGCCGCTCAACATACTATAACGTCATATTTGAAGGATATAGAGGATTTTGAAGGTTTTTTAGTGGTAGAAAAGATTACTGATATTAACGAAATTGAATATTTAACAATCCGAAAGTATTTAGCGACATTAAATGCAAAGGATTACTCACGCAGGACGATATCACGTAAGTTATCTAGCCTGCGCACTTTTTTTAAATTTCTGCTAAGGGAGAATCAGATCGAATCTAATCCCTTTCAACTTGTTTCCACCCCGAAAATGGATAAAAAGCTTCCAGTTTTTATGTATGCAGAAGAGATTAACGAACTGTTAACGATGCCAGAGGAGGATACCGTGCTTGGAATAAGAGATCGTGCAATTATGGACGTGCTCTATGCTAGCGGAATTCGAGTAAGTGAAATGGTTGCACTAAACCTTTCTTCAATCGATTTTGTCGCTGAAACTGCACTGGTCTGCGGTAAGGGAAATAAGGAGCGCTATGCGAATCTAGGTCAATATTCCCTTGACGCCTTAGCTAACTATATCGATAATTCACGCAATAAACTAACTACAGATATTGATAATGAGGCACTTTTTCTAAATCGATACGGTAACCGACTAAGCGATCGTAGTGTTCGCAGAATGATCGACAAATATGTTGATAAAATGGCGCTAAAGAAGAATATTACTCCACATAGCTTTCGTCATACCTTTGCAACGCATTTATTGAATAATGGTGCAGATTTAAGGGTTGTGCAAGAGCTATTGGGACATACTAACATCTCAACAACACAAATTTATACACATGTTACCAAAGAAAAGCTACAATCAGTTTACAAGGATTTTCATCCACGAGCGTAGCAAATTAAGGAGGGTTTAGGATGAGTGGGGAATTTTATGCAACAACAATTTTCGCAATCAAGCACAAAGGAGAGTGTGTCATGATTGGCGACGGGCAAGTTACTCTCTCTAATTCAGTAATTATGAAAAAGACCGCTAAAAAAGTAAGAAGACTTTATAACGAGACGATTATAGCAGGTTTTGCTGGCTCTGTAGCTGATGCATTTTCTTTATTTGAGAAATTTGAAGGGAAACTTGAAAAGTACAGTGGAAATTTACAACGTTCTGCCGTGGAACTTGCAAAAGATTGGCGCTTAGATAAAGCATTACGTCAGCTAGAAGCACTGCTAATTGTCATGGACAAAGATAGCTTACTGCTTATTTCTGGTAGTGGTGAGGTTATTGAACCTGATGATAATGTAATAGCAATCGGTTCTGGTGGGAATTACGCTCTTAGCGCTGGACGAGCTTTAGCGCAATACGCACCTGAGTTATCTGCTAGTGAAATTGCGGAAGCTGCAATGAATATTGCAGCAGATATTTGTGTCTTTACGAATCATAATTTTACAATAGAAAAATTATAAGGAGCGAACAATGAATAGAATAAATTCTTTAACACCAAAAGAAATAGTAGCTGAATTAGATAAATACGTTGTCGGACAGGGTGAGGCGAAGAGATCCGTTGCAGTCGCTCTACGCAATCGTTATCGTCGCAGTTTACTTGCTGACGAGATTAAAGAAGAAATTGTACCGAAAAATATTCTAATGATCGGTCCTACTGGAGTTGGTAAAACCGAAATTGCGAGGAGATTAGCAAAGTTTGTTAACGCTCCTTTTGTTAAGGTGGAGGCAACTAAGTTTACTGAGGTAGGTTATGTTGGTCGCGACGTGGAATCAATGGTGCGCGACTTAGTTGATATTTCTATCAGGATGGTAAAAGCTGAGAAGACTGAAGCAGTTGCAGAGCAGGCGGAGAACCAGGCAAATATGCGGATTGTTGAATTACTTGCTCCTAGCACAAAACGAGAGAAAGCTTCGAGTAACCCCTTTGATATGCTTTTTGGTAGTCAAGATGAGGAAGTGGAACTTCCAGCTGAGGATGATGGACTAAGTCAGAAAAGACGATCACTTAAGTTTCGTCTATTAAAAGGTGAACTCGAAGATGAGATGATTGAGATTGAAGTCGAAGAGAGTGCTAAGGTTCCCGATGTTTTCTCTGGCGCCGAGCAAATGGGAATAAATATGCAGGATTTATTTGGCGGTCTATTTCCAAAGAAAAAGAAAAAGCGGATGACGACTATTAGAGATGCGCGAGAATATATCAAGCAAGAGGAAGCAGAAAAACTAGTTGACATGGACGAGATTACTCATGAGGCGATTGAACGTGCTGAGCAATCTGGGATAATTTTTATTGACGAGATTGACAAAATTGCTAGCAGAGAACATGGCCCGGATATTTCCCGCGAGGGTGTACAGCGCGATATCCTACCAATTGTTGAAGGATCGACTGTGGTTACTAAATATGGTCCAATTAAGACTGATTACATCTTGTTTATCGCTGCTGGAGCCTTCCACATGTCAAAGCCTTCAGACCTTGTGCCTGAACTTCAAGGCAGATTCCCAATTCGTGTTGAGCTGAGCAGCTTATCTGCAGATGATTTTGTAAGAATTCTAACAGAACCGAAAAATTCGTTACTTAAACAGTATAAGGCGCTTTTGGAAACTGAAGGTATTGAAATTGTTTTTACTGATGAAGCGATTCAGGAGATAGCGCAAATGGCTTACGAGGTTAATCAAGAGATGGAGAATATTGGTGCACGCAGATTAAGTACTTTACTGGAGAAGCTCTTAGAAGATCTATCTTTTGCCGCTTCCGACGTCACTTTAGAAACCGTTATGATCACTCCAGAATATGTTAATGAAAAACTAGAAGATCTAGTTAAGAATAGAGATTTATCACAATACATTCTGTAACCAAATTGGGAGGAAAAGATGAATTTATTAGCTAAAACAAGGAAAATTAACTCGCGCCTACAGAAGACTGCCGGACATACTGTTGATTTCAATGAGATTACTGAAATTTTAAGTGAGGTTATTGATGCTAATATTTTTGTTGTAAGTCCAACAGGTGAAATACTAGGATTAAAGATTGCTGAAGTTATGGATAATGAGCGTGTAATGTTAATGATCGAAGAACGTCGTTTTCCGATCGAGTACAGTTCACAGCTCTTAGAACAGGACAATACAATTTTTAATATAGGGATTGATAATCCACTGACTTCTTTTCCCGAGGAGATGAAAGAGGTCTTTGGAAATAGTTACACTGCATTAATCCCAATTATCGGCGGCGGACTGCGTGTCGGCACTTTAATTATTGGTCGATTGAATCAAGCTTTTACTGATGAGGATCTAGTATTAGGTGAGTATAGTGCAACAGTAATTGGAATGGAAATCTTGAGAGTGAAATCCGAGCAGATTGAACGAGAGACTCGTAACAGTGCAGTTGTGGATATTGCGATAAAGTCACTTTCCTATAGCGAGCTCGAAGCGGTACAACATATTTTCGAGCATCTAACAGATAAGGAAGGTTTGATAGTTGCTAGCAAAATAGCTGATGACGCTGGCATTACACGTAGTGTAATCGTTAACGCATTAAGAAAGCTTGAGAGCGCTGGCGTTATTAAAACTAGGTCCCTTGGAATGAAGGGAACCCACATTCGGGTAAATAATGATAAATTATTCCCCGAATTGCAACGTTATAAGTATAACAAGTAAGCTCACTGCTTCTTGCAAATGCTACTTATTTGTGTTATATTGTTATGGTGAAAAAACACACATTAAGGGATTTAATTATGGTGCTGGAAACAGTCGTAATTAATAGTGAACTTAATGGAGGAAAAACCAAAGGGAGGTGAAAGATATGGCAATTATCTCTATGAAACAGTTGTTAGAGGCGGGTGTACATTTTGGGCACCAAACTCGACGCTGGAACCCTAAGATGGAACGCTATATCTTTACAGAAAGAAACGGTATTTATATTATTGATTTACAGAAGACGGTTAAAAAAGTTGATGAGGCTTATAACTTCATAAAAGAAGTATCAGCTTCAGGCAAATCAGTTCTATTTGTTGGTACTAAGAAACAAGCACAAGAGGCAGTAAGAGAGGAAGCAATTCGTTCTGACAGCTTCTTTATTAATCAGAGATGGCTTGGAGGTACTTTAACTAACTACGAGACGATCCAAAAGTCAATTACACGCTTAAAAGAACTTGAGGTCATGGAATCTAAAGGAGTCTTTGAAGTCTTACCTAAAAAAGAAGTTATTCTTTTAAAGAAAGAAATGGAAAGGCTAGAAAAATTCCTTGGTGGAATCAAAGAAATGAAGAGGCTACCAGGAGCTTTATTTGTAATTGATCCGCGGAAAGAAAGAATTGCTGTTGCTGAGGCACGCAAATTAAAAATTCCGATTGTTGCAATTGTTGATACTAACTGTGATCCTGATGAGATTGACTACGTAATACCTGGAAACGATGACGCTATTAGAGCAATTAAATTAATTACAGGAAAAATGGCTGATGCAGTTATTGAAGGCAGAGAAGGCGAAGCAGACGGAGAAGAAGTTAAAAAGGCTGAGAAGACAGAACCTAAGGTTGTTAAAGCTGTTAAATCTGAAAAAGCCGATGTAGCTGTAGAAGAAGTTGCTAAAGAAGAAGTAAAAGAAGTTGTTGCTCAAGAGGCTATTGTTGAGGAAGTCGAACCAGAAAAAGAAGTTGAACCAGAAAAAGAAGTCGAACCAGAAAAAGATTTAGAATCGACTGTTGTGGCGGTTGAAGAAACAATCGAAAAGGCTTAAAAACATTGACTAAAAATAGGTGAGTTTTGAGCAATTGGCTCACCACCTATTTTTTATAGAAGTTTAAATTTAATTTGATAACTGATTATAAAGGAGGCAGGCAAATGGAAATTAGTGCTGCATTAGTTAAGGAGTTACGTGAAAAAACTGGTGTTGGTATGATGGAATGCAAAAAAGCTCTTATCGAAGCAAAAGGTGATATCGACAAAGCGGTTGACATCTTACGTGAAAGAGGAGTCGAATTAGCTAACAAGAAGGCCGGTAGAATTGCTAGCGAGGGACTTGTTGAATCATATATACATGGTGAAGGAAGAATCGGAGTATTAGTTGAGGTAAATTGCGAAACTGATTTTGTAACAAAAACAGATGAATTTAAAAACTTTGTAAAAGATGTTGCTATGCATATTGCTGCAACAAATCCGATTTATGTTAGTAGAGACGAAGTTCCAGAAGAGGTAGTTCAGAAGGAACGCGATATCCTACGACAACAGGCACTAAATGAGGGTAAACCGGAGAAGATCGTTGAAAAGATGGTTGAGGGACGAGTTGATAAGTTTTATAAAGATGTTTGTCTACTCGAACAGCCATTTATCAAGGATACCGATATATCAGTTGAAGACCTATTGAAAGAAAAGATTGCAAAAATCGGCGAGAATATGAATATTAGACGTTTTGCAAGGTTCCAACTGGGTGAAGGATTAGAGAAGAAGAGCTGCGACTTTGCTGCAGAGGTACAAGCTCAGACTAATGCATAGATTTGAGTTAAAAAATGGGAACACTTTCTGTGTTCCTGTTTTTAACTCAAGTCAATTAACTGTAATGGAGGTTTAAGTGATATGATACAAACAAGATATAAGAGAGTCATTCTAAAACTAAGTGGCGAAGCGTTAGCTGGAGATGTTGGTCACGGCATTGATCCGCGGGTTATCTCTTCCATTGCATATCAAATTAAAGAGATTGTTGAGATGGGTGTAGAAGTCGGAATAGTAGTCGGTGGCGGTAATATCTGGCGCGGCGTAGCAGGAAGTTCAGAGGGAATGGATCGGGCGACGGCTGATTATATGGGGATGCTTGCAACCGTTATTAATGGATTAGCCCTACAAGATTCTTTAGAAAATATTGACGTCCCAACAAGATTACAGACCTCAATCGAGATGCGGCAGGTTGCTGAGCCTTACATAAGACGTCGAGCAATTCGTCATCTGGAGAAGAAGCGTGTAGTCATTTTTGCGGCTGGCACCGGCAATCCTTATTTTTCAACCGATACTGCTGCTGCATTGCGGGCTGCTGAGATTGAAGCTGAGGTCATTTTAATGGCTAAAAATAAAACTGAGGGCGTTTATTCATGTGATCCCTTACTAGACGAAAAGGCAATAATGTATGAGACCTTAACATATCTAGAAGTTATACAGAATGGACTTGGTGTTATGGATTCAACGGCTTCATCTCTCAGTATGGATAATCAGATACCGATGATTGTATTTAATATTTCTAAGGAAGGAAATATTAAGAAAGTAATATGTGGTGAAAAAATAGGTACAATAATAGGAGGGGGAGTAAGATGAATAGTCAAATTATAGACGAGATGTCCGGGAGAATGGAAAAGGCGATTGATTCCTTAAGACGAGATCTCGCGTCAATCCGTACGGGCCGAGCTAATGCATCTTTGCTAGATACAATCAGTTTTGAATATTATGGAGTTATAACTCCATTAAAGCAAGCCGCTAACATTTCAACGCCAGATGTGCGTACTATTTCGATTCAACCATGGGATAAGAACACGCTTGCAGAGATTGAAAAGGCTATCCAAAGATCGGATTTAGGCCTTACTCCAAACAATGATGGGTCAATTATTAGATTAAACATCCCGATGCTGACAGAGGAAAGACGTAAGGAACTTTCTAAAATCGCTAAAAGAATGGGTGAAGACGGCAAAGTTGCTATTCGAAATATTCGTCGTGATGTGAATGAAGAGTTGAAGAAACAAGAGAAAGATAAAATTATCTCTGAAGATGATTCTCATCGTACGTTTGACGAAATTCAGAAGGTTACTGATAAATTCATTGCCAAGATTGACGAGATCACAGATCATAAAGAGCAAGAAATAATGGAAGTATAGTCTGGTCATAACACACGGAGGCGCTTATATTGATGGGAAAGACGAAAGAGGAATCAAATTCCGACAAGCCTATAATTGATTATACGAGAATCCCGAAGCATGTAGCCATCATTATGGACGGAAATGGCAGATGGGCAAAAACGCGAGGTCTTCCTAGAATTGATGGTCATAAAGCTGGAATGAACACCGTAATTGAAATAGCAAAAGCTGCCAACGCACTAGGTGTTAATATAGTGACTTTCTTTGCGTTTTCTACAGATAATTGGAAACGACCTGAACACGAAGTAAAATTTCTGATGAGTCTGCCGACGCAATTTCTAATTGAGAATTTAGACGAAATAATTGCTAACAATCTGCAGGTTCAGGTTATGGGTAATTATAGGAGTTTACCAAAACATACAGTTGAAGCTATTGCTACTGCAACAGCTAAGACAGAATGTAATACTGGTACTATTCTAAATTTTGCATTAAATTATGGTGGTCGAACAGAAATAGTTGATGCAATCAAAACCATTCATCAAGAATTGATCACAAATGAAATTAAACTTGATGATTTAAACGAAAATATGTTTTCGGATTATCTAGCAACTGCTAGTTACCCCGATCCAGAACTATTGATTAGAACAAGCGGAGAATTAAGGCTTAGTAATTTTTTGATTTGGCAACTCGCCTATGCGGAACTCTGGTTTACGCAAGTATATTGGCCGGATTTCACGCCAGAGTTATTCGGAAAGGCTATATTTGAGTATCAACAACGAAGCAGAAGATTTGGTGGCATATAAAAAGGAGTGACGACATGAAGAATCGAATTATTACTGCTCTACTAGGCGCAGCTCTTTTTTTATCACTACTTTTAATTGGCGGACTCTCATTTTCAATTTTCATTTTTTTAATTGCAGCGATTGGTTACTACGAATACATACGTATGCATAAACTTAGAATATTATCAATTGAGAGTGTATGGGGACTACTTGCCCTTGCACTAATCTTTGTTGATAATATTTTTTTGGGAAATGTATACTCATTTGCAATTCTTTTAGTTATGATTGTCGGTTACTTTTTTATTCTGCTCATTACGAAAAACCATATAAACTTTGATACAATTTCTTATATAAGTTTAGGCGTTATTTATTTGGCATTTGGTTTTGTTGCAATGCTGGAAGTGCGTGCTATGGAAGATGGGTTATTGCTAATCCTCTTCATTTTAGCAGTTACTTGGGGTACAGACATCGGTGCTTTTTTTGTAGGGAGTAGACTTGGGAAAAAACGACTTGCTCCTGCAATTAGTCCGAAGAAGTCAATAGAAGGTGCTTTAGGCGGAATCTTTTTTGCCTTTATCATCTCACTATGTTTCAGTTTGGTATTTACAGGAACAAATATTTTAATAATTATTTTACTCGCTATCATCATTTCAATTATTGGTCAAAGTGGCGACTTAATCGAGTCGGCTTTAAAACGTTTGAAAGAGGTTAAGGATTCAGGCAATCTACTTCCTGGTCATGGTGGAATACTGGATCGTTTTGATAGCCTAATCTTAATATTTTTTGTAATCTATATAGTGCTTTTATTTATTTAATTATATAAGGATGATAAAAATGAAAAAAAACATTGTAATCCTTGGTTCGACAGGTTCAATTGGTGTACAAGCACTTGAAGTAATCGAACAAAATAGCGAACTATTCAACGTAGTTGCTCTGGCGGCTGGGAATAATATTGAGTTGCTTGAAAAGCAAATCAGAAAATTTAAACCGAAGATTGTTTCTGTCGCCAATCGGGAATTAGCTAAGAGATTGTCTCACCAACTGAATAACAATACGAAAGTACTTTTTGGGACAGAAGCTTTGAATGAACTAGCAGGCTCTGAGAAGGCAGATTTCGTTCTAAACGGCTTGGTTGGTAGCCTTGGTCTGTTACCTACCATTGCTGCGATAAAAGCTGGCAAAACAATAGGTTTAGCTAACAAAGAGACTCTCGTAGCAGGTGGGCAGCTCGTAATGGACCTTGTGAAAGAGCATAATGTTACCTTATTACCAATTGATAGTGAACATTCTGCTGTTTTTCAAGCTCTTAATGGCGAGAAGATAGAAAATGTTGATAAAATTATATTAACAGCATCCGGAGGATCTTTTCGTGATAAAATGAGAGAAGAGTTAGCGGATGTTACTATTGCAGATGCTTTAAGTCATCCTAATTGGAATATGGGTGCAAAAATTACTATTGATTCTGCAACAATGGTTAATAAGGGTTTAGAGGTTATTGAAGCCCATTGGTTATTCGGGGTACCCTATGACAGGATTGAAGTACTGATTCATCCAGAAAGTATTATCCATTCAATGGTGCAGTATGTAGACAAATCAATCATTGCCCAGCTCAGCAATCCAGATATGAGATTACCGATACAATATGCTTTAACTTATCCAGAGAGAATTAATCTTAATATTAAAGAATTTGATTTTGCTTCCTGTGCCCAGCTAACCTTCAAGAAACCTTGCTATAAACGCTTCCCTGCACTTAAGCTAGCCTATCAAAGCGGTCAAGCGGGGGGAATTGCGCCAACAGTTTTCAATGCTGCTAATGAGGTTGCTGTTGCAGCGTTTTTGAATGGAAAAATTGCGTTTTTAGCAATTGAAGAGATTATCGCAGGAGTTCTAGATCAGCATCAAAACACAAAATCACCGAATTTAGAGGAGATTATGAACGCTGACAAGTGGGCGCGTCTGAAAGCAGAAACTTTGATCGACAAATAGGGGGATGGAAAATATATCTACTTTACTGATAGTCTTGCAAATTATAATTGCGTTTTTTTTAATGCTTTTCGTACACGAACTGGGACATTTTATATTTGCTAAACGTGCAGGGGTACTAGTGCGTGAGTTTTCTATTGGAATGGGTCCGAAGATTTTCTCTTTCATGAAAGGCGAGACTAAATACTCCTTACGCATTTTACCAATTGGTGCCTACGTGAACATGGCAACTGACGATCAACACCTATATGAGTTCAAAACCGGGAAGAATTACGGCGTAAAACTTGACGAGGGTTTAATTACTGATATTTACTTTGAACCTGCTTCACATGAATTTATAAAACTAGGGAAATATGACTTAAATGAGGAACTATTTTTTGCTGGAACGAATTTTTATGGTGATGAGGTAAGCTACGCTGTTGCTGAAAATGCTATGGTGCATAGGGAGAAAGATAAAATTCAAATAGCACCTAAATCAAGGCAGTTTGCTTCGAAACCGCTCTCTGCTCGTCTTTTAAGCATCGTTAGTGGTCCTTTATTTAATATAGCACTGGCATTAATTTTGTTTTTTACGATTGCACTAATCGTTGGAGCTCCAACAAATGAGGTAATGATTGTTGATATAATTGAGAATTCTGCGGCTGAACAGGCGAATTTACAAGCTGATGATAAGATTCTCGGTATAGATAATATAAGCTATGATAATGCAAACGACTTAATTGGAAAACTACAAGCATCTCCTGATATCGAGGTTATCTTAAATATTGAGCGAGATGGCTCCAGAATAAATATACCAATTACACCTACTCTCGATGGTGGGGTTGGAAGAATTGGTGTCATGACCGGCAATGTATATGAAAAAATCGGTCTAGGTGGGGCCATTAAAGCTAGTTTCAGCGAAATGAAGAGATGGGTTGTTTTAATATTTGACAGCTTTAAAATGCTTTTTTCTGGACAGGTTGGCATGGATGATTTAGCTGGCCCTGTCGGGATATTCCAAATTTCCAGTGATGCTGCAAAAGCAGGTATAATCTCTTTAATGAACTGGACAGCCGTATTAAGCTTGTATCTTGGTTTCTTTAACCTATTGCCAATCCCTGCACTAGATGGTAGTAGATTGCTATTTTTACTAGCAGAGGGCATCAGGGGGAAGCCAGTATCGCCGGAAAGAGAAGGATTTATTCACTTCCTAGGCTTCGCAGTTTTGATGTTGTTGATTATTGTAGTAACAGTAAATGATATAGCGAGATTTTTCTAACACCAAAATTAGAGGTGATGAAATGTTTAACAGGAATCAGACTAAGGCCATTTATGTGGGTGACGTACAGATTGGTGGTCAGAGTGATGTCGTTATTCAATCAATGACATCGACAGTTACACAGGATATAAAGAGTACGGTCAAGCAGATTAACGATTTAGCTGACGCCGGTTGTCAAATAGTACGTCTTGCAATCAATGATTTTGAAGCTGCTGAGGCGATTTTGAAGATTAAACAAGAGGTTACTGTGCCTTTAGTTGCGGATATTCATTTTGATTATCGTTTAGCGATTGCGGCTATTGAAAACGGCATTGATAAAATCCGAATTAATCCAGGTAATATTGGTTCTGCTGAGCGCGTCAAGGCAGTTATTGAGGCCTCTCGTGCTAGAAACATCTCGATTCGCATAGGAATAAATTCTGGTTCAATTGAAAAGGAAATTCTAGAAAAATATGGTAAACCGACTGCCGAAGGTATGGTTGAATCAGCACTAAATCACATAAATATTTTAGAGGATCTAAACTATACAAATATTTGTATCTCATTAAAAAGTACAAATGTTCCGATGATGATTGAGGCTAATCAAATTATGGCATCAGTCAGAAATTACCCACTTCATGTAGGAGTTACAGAGGCTGGCACATATTTTTCTGGTAGCATTAAGTCTGCGGTAGGAATTGGTACAGTACTTGCGCAAGGAATTGGTGATACAATTCGGGTCTCCCTAACAGGTGATCCTCTTCCGGAGATCAAAGTTGCAAAAGAAATACTGAAAAATCTCGAAATAAGAGATGATACTCCAACTATTATCTCCTGTCCAACCTGCGGCAGAACGCAAATTGACTTAGTGGGATTAGTTAATAAAGTTGAACTTTTGCTGGAAAAAATTGATGTTCCCTTAAAAATTGCAATCATGGGATGTGTTGTAAATGGTCCTGGCGAAGCACGTGAAGCAGATGTCGGTGTGGCTGGCGGAGCGGGTGAAGGCGTAATTTTCCGCAATGGTGAGGTTGTCCGCAAGGTAAAAGAGAGTCAATTATACGATGAGTTAGTTAAAGAAATTGAAGATATACTGGGTAAAAAACTTATATAAGGAGTCTTTATGAGCGACAAAGGAAGAGCAGCTTTTAAAAATTTTATAAGAAACGTGCAATTACCGGAGGAAATTCTCCATGAGTTAGCCGATACAGAGATTGAAAGAGTGATCTTAGATAAGAAAAAGAGCGCTATTTCAATTGTTTTTAAGTACAATCAAATTCACCCAACACAAATATTAGATGAACTTCACGAAAAGCTTAAAGTTACTTTAAAAGAGTATAAGCAGGTGACCATAATTAATCGATTTCTTAATAGTGGGACGGAAGAGATTCTACGCGAATATTGGCTAAAGGTAATTAGCAGTTTAAAAACTAAGGGAGCAACTTTTAACTTATTAAAGAGTGCCAAATGGGAATTGGAAGGTGAAAACCTTAAAATATTTCTGGGTTCTGAATCAATTCGGGAACACCTCTTAGACAACAATATAGTCCAATTATTGCAAACATCCTTATTTTTCTGGGTGGAAAATAAATTGAATATTATACTAGAACTGTCAGAGGAAAAGGATATAAAAGCTTACAATAAGCTGTTAAAAACTGAATTAGAGCTAGATATTAAAGAATTGCTGACGGAAACTACTGAAATTTTGGCTGACAATGATTCCAAATACAATAAGAAAATTAAAAAGAACGTTTACGGAAAAAAAATTACTGAAGAGCCACAAAAAATTAGTGAACTAAGCGGTGAAACAAATAATGTGGTAATTACTGGTAAAGTTTTTTCGCTCGATTTAATAGATTTAAGGAATGAAGCCTCGATGCTCATAATTGGTGTTACCGATTATCAGGATTCAATAGAAGCCAAGCTTTTTAACAGAGCGAAAACAATAAATAAACAAATATATGAGATGCTCTCACAGGATGTTTGGCTCACGATCCGCGGGAATCTACGATATGACACCTATAGTAATGAACTCGTTTTAATGATTTCTGATATTCAACACTTTGAGGTGGCGCTGCCAACAGATAGTGCTAAGGAGAAAAGAGTTGAGTTACATTTACATACAAACATGAGTGTGATGGACGGTGTTTCATCAGCCTATAAATATATTGAGCGCGCGGCACAATTGGGACATAGTGCGATAGCTTTTACTGATCATGGGGTTGTTCAAGCATACCCTGATGCTTACGAGTACGGTAAACAGTTAGGTGTAAAGATTATTTTCGGGTTAGAGGCAAATATGATTACAGGTGAGGACTTAATTGTGGTTAACCCGAAAGATCAGTTAATAAAAGATGACACCTATGTTGTTTTTGACCTTGAGACAACAGGGATTTCAGCTAATCTAAATAAAATCATCGAGATTGGAGCTGTAAAAGTCTCTGGCAATGTTATTGTGGATGAGTTTTCTGCTTTTGTAAATCCTGGTGAAAAGATATCTAACTTTATCTCTGAATTAACTGGAATTAGCAATGCCGATTTAGAGAATGCTCCAGACATCGTCGAGGTACTTGGAGAATTTAGGAACTTTATTGGAAAATCTACCTTGGTTGCCTATAATTCTAAATTTGATGTTTCTTTTTTAGCAAGTGCCTTAACAAGCAATAACATGACCCCGCTAGAAAATACTGTGATTGATTCTTTAGCTTTAGCGCGTCTACTTGAACCTAAACTTAAGAACCACCGACTTGAAACTCTATGTAAACGTTATAATATTGATAACCAGGATCAACATAGAGCTATTAGTGATGCAAGAGCAACAGCGGCTTTATTTCTAATTCAGATAGAAGATTTGTTTAGTAGAGGGATTACGAATATCAATAATCTTAATCCGGATTTAGATGAGATTGACTATGAGAAGGTTTGGCCCAAACATTTAACAATCTTGGTAAAAAACCAGAATGGTCTAAAAAACATGTATAAGATAGTCTCTAAATCACACCTTGATTACTTTTACCGCCAACCCAAAATTACCAAAACCTATTTAAATGAACACCGAGAAGGATTATTATTTGGATCTGGTTGTGCTAAGGGAGCATTGGTTGATGCGATTTTAAATAAAACTGATAGCGAGATTGAGGAACTAGCAATGTATTTTGACTACCTAGAAGTGCAACCGATAAGTAATTATCAGTACTTATTAAGTAATAATTTAGTGAACGACCAAGCCGAAATCGTCAAAATTATCAAGAAAATTATTGCCCTTGGCGAAAAACTTGCAATTCCAGTTGTTGCGGTTGGAAACGTTCATCATCTCGACCAAGAAGAGGCAATCAATCGCAAAATTATAATAAATAGTCAATTAAGTGGTGCACGCTATCATAATGCGAAGGAGCTATATCCTGCACACTATTTAACTACTGCTGAAATGCTTAATCAATTCGATTTTATTGATAAAAAGACAGCTGAGAAAATTGTAGTCACAAACCCAAGAAAGATAAACGAACAGATTGAGGATTTGCAGCCATTCCCTGCTAAGTTACATACGCCAACAATTGCTGGTGCCGCTGATGATATAACTAAACTTAGCTATGATAATGCGAGAAAGATATATGGAGACCCCTTACCCGAGATCGTCAGTGACCGTTTAGAGCGCGAACTTGATAGTATTATCGAAAATGGGTTTTCCGTCATCTATTTAATATCGCACCGTTTAGTTGCTAAATCCTTGGCCGATGGCTATCTAGTCGGGTCCCGTGGCTCTGTGGGTTCATCGTTTGTTGCAACTATGACTGAGATCACCGAGGTGAATCCCTTGCCGCCGCACTATATTTGTGATAATTGTCATTATAGCCATTTTATCAGTGACCAAAGTGTTGGTTCAGGCTACGACCTACCTGACAAAAACTGTCCTAAGTGTAATGAAAAAATGATTAAGGAAGGCCATAATATACCTTTTGAAACGTTTATGGGATTTGAAGGGGACAAGGTGCCGGATATCGATCTTAACTTTTCGGGAGAATATCAGGCACGAATTCATCGAGAGACAGAGGAAACTTTTGGGGAGAAAAAGGTCTTTCGTGCTGGAACTATTTCCACTATTGCTGACAAAACAGCTTTTGGCTATGTCCGTAAGTATGTTAACGAACACAACTTAGAACTAAGCGAGGCTGAAATTTCACGCCTAGCAAAGGGTTGTGAGGGCGTCAAAAGGACAACAGGACAGCATCCGGGTGGCCAAATTGTCATCCCTCAGGATATGGATTACACAGAGTTTACGCCAATCCAAAGACCAGCCGATGATCAGAAATCAGAGGTTATTACCACACATTTTGACTATCATGCATTAAGTGGAACCTTATTAAAACTAGACCTTCTGGGTCATGATGATCCTACAGCCTTAAAGATGTTACATGAGCAGACCGGCGTCGATCCGCGGTTGATTAAATTTGATGATCCGCGATTATATGAACTTTTCACTAGTACAGAGCCTTTGCAGCTCACCAAGCCCCTAAAAAATTATAAAAATGGTGCTATTGGCGTGCCAGAGTTCGGTACAAAATTCGTTAGGCAGATGCTCGATGAAACGAAACCAACTACTTTTGCGGAGTTGGTCCGTATCTCGGGGCTATCACATGGTACTGATGTTTGGCGAAACAATGCTCAGGATTTAATTAAAAGAGGCGATGCTAATTTAAGTCAGGTAATCTGTACGCGCGACGATATTATGCTCTATTTAACAGCGCAGGGTTTGGATTCAGCAGTAGCCTTTGCTATTAGTGAAAAGGTACGTAAAGGGAAAGGCTTGACTCAGGTAGATATCAATGAAATGAGAAAACATTCAGTACCAGCATGGTATATTGAATCCTGCCAGAAAATTAAATATATGTTTCCCAAGGCACACGCAGTTGCTTATGTTCAAATGGCGATGCGGATAGTTTACTACAAGATCTATTATCCAATTCACTATTATTCAACTTATTTTACCTTAAGAAGCAACGATTTCGATATCGGCGAAATTTCTAACGGGCTTAATGGCATAAAAGAAAGAATCAATGAAATTATTAAGAAGGGTAACGATTCTACTGCAAAAGAGCGCGACTTACTAATTGCACTTGAGGTAGTGCAAGAGATGTATCATCGTGGATTTAAGATTGAAAACATTGATTTATATCGATCCCACTCACACCAATACGTCGTTAATGAAAGTGGCGATGGGCTAATACCACCCTTTATATCCATTGGCGGTGTGGGATTAGGACTTGCTAATAATATTGTTAAGGGTCGCGAGCAGGCAGATTTTATCTCGGTTGAGGATCTACAGAAGCGCTGCAGAGTTTCTGATTCGATTATCGAAAGCCTAGAGAAACTTGATGTTTTGAAAGGTTTAAACTCCACAGACCAGATTTCGCTTTTCTAGAAATCATTGCTAACCTAAGTGATTAATGCTATAATAGCGTTATAATATTAGAAGTGCTAACAGGAGAGTGGGGCAGCCCACTCTTACATTTTTATTACGAGACTAAAAAGGGGTATAAAGTAATGAAGAGCAGTTTCACAAAAAAAATTGAAAATTTGATTGCGCCGCTTATTAACGATTTAGGTATGGAATTATATAGCGTAAAATATATAAAAGAGGGAAAGAACAACTTTCTGCGTGTTTATATTTACCAAATGGAGCGAGAAATCGACATTGATGATTGCACAAGTGTGAGTGAAGCGATAAGCAATGCATTAGACGAAAGTGACTTAATCAAAAATTCATACTTTTTGGAAGTTGCCTCACCGGGAGCGGAACGTCAACTAAGAAATGAGAAAGAAATTATGAGTGCTCTTGGAAAAGACCTACTAATCTCTTTGAAAGAGCCGATTAATAACAATTATACAATTGAAGGGAAACTACTTACATTTGCAGATGATTTATTAGCTATTGAGAATAAAGGTGAGATTATCGAGATTCCCTATTTGCACACTAAAAAAATTAGATTAAAGATTCAGTTTTAAGGAGGAAAAAACGATGAACAATGAGTTCATGGATGCATTAAGCATTCTAGAGAAAGAAAAAGGTATTAGTCGAGAGGTATTAATAGAAGCTATTGAAGCAGCTTTAATCTCTGGCTATAAGCGAAATTTTCACTCGGCACAGAATGTGCGGGTAGACATTGATCGTGATAATGGCAGTGTTAAAGTCTTTTCTATAAAGACGGTCGTTGAAGAAGTGGAAGATTCTCAGACGGAGTTAACGCTGGAAGAAGCTCAGGAAATTAATCCTGACTACATTATGGATGATTTGGTCGAGTTTGAGGTAACGCCTAATGACTTTGGCAGAATTGCCGCTCAAACAGCCAAGCAAGTTATCACGCAGCGAATTCGCGAGGCGGAAAGATCTGTTGTTTATGATACTTTCATTGATAAAGAAGAAGATATCGTTACTGGCATTGTGCAGAGGCTAGATTCAAGGTTTATCTATATCGACCTTGGTAAAACAGAGGGACTGCTACCAGTAAACGAAACAATGGCATCTGAGCGAATTCAGCAGGGCGATCGGATCAAAGTATATATATCCAAAGTTGAACGAACCACCAAAGGTCCACAAATACTTCTTTCACGAACACACCCAGGCCTTTTGAAGCGATTATTTGAGCTTGAGGTACCTGAGATTTATGATGGCGTCGTGGAAATCAAGGCGATTGCTCGAGAGGCCGGCTATCGTTCTAAGATTGCAGTCCACTCGAACAAAGAAGAAGTTGATGCTGTTGGTGCATGTGTTGGGCCAAAAGGTGTCCGCGTACAAACAATTGTGGGTGAACTAAAAGGCGAAAAGATTGATATAGTCAAATGGTCAGAAGATGTTGAAACATATATTTCAAATGCGCTTAGTCCCTCAAAAGTGGTCTCGGTGCATCTAAATGAAGATAAGAAAACTGCAATAGTTATAGTACCAGACTACCAATTATCTCTTGCAATCGGTAAAGAGGGACAGAATGCACGTCTAGCAGCAAAATTAACCGGTTGGAAAATCGATATTAAAAGCGAATCTCAGTTGGTTGGACCAATTTTGGAAGAAGAACCAGATATTGACGACGAAACAGCTTTAGAAGAGGAAATCATTAATCAAAATGAGGCTGCAGTAGAGATAGAAATTGAGAAAGAGGAAGAGTTTAAGACTGAAGAAGCATAAAGGGTGGCTGCAATGAAGAAGATACCGATGCGCAGGTGCGTTGCCTGCCAAACATCAAAATCTAAAAAAGAATTATTAAGAGTAGTACGAGCACCCGAAGGAACGACGCTGGTTGATTTAAGTGGTAAAAAATCAGGCAGAGGTGCTTATATCTGTTACGATCTTAAATGTCTACAAACAGCAAGGAAAAAAAACATCTTCGCAAGGAAACTTGAGTCAGAAGTAACTGATGAAATGTATTTATTAATAGAAAGTGAGATTATTAGTCATAATGAAAAGGAAAGCAATCCTTAATTTAATCGGACTTGCCGCGAGAGCACGGCTCCTTGTGAGTGGTAATGAGCAGGTAATTACCTCGATCCGCAATAATGAATTAAAGTTAGTAATAATTGCACTAGATGCATCAGAGGGAACAAAGAAACAATTAATTGATAAATCTAATTTTTATCAAGTTAATTATATTCAATTTGCAAACGCTGACCAACTAGGCAATTCTATAGGCAAAGAATACAGAACAGCCATAGGTATAAAAGATGCTGGCATAGCGAAAAAAATAAAAGATATTTTCAATAACATGGAGGTGAGCTGATGAGCAAGATTAGAGTCCACGAATACGCGAAGCAACAGAAGGTGCAGAGTAAAGAGATACTTAACGTACTTAAAAAGTTAGAGATCCCGGTAACTAACCATATGAGCACTATAGATGAAGAAATTATAAAAAAAATCGAAGACTACTTTGCTGCCCTAAAAGAGGGCACGCTCGTCAAAAAACAGCCGGCTAAAAAAGCGGCTAAAGAGGTTACAACCCAAAAAGTGAAAGAAAAACAAGTAGTTGTAGATAATGAGAAACTAGTGAAAAAGCAACAGGTTGCTAAGAAACCGAAGGATGGCCAAGACGTTACCACAGCGGCTAAAGAGAGCACACGTAAAGAGTCTGTGAAAAAGCCAATTACAAAAGAACCAGTAGTAATTCTATACACTGGTGCACTTACAGTTGGTGAGCTTGCTTCAACACTGAAAGTGGATGCTACCGAAATCATTAAAAAATTAATGGATCTCGGAATAATGGCAACCATTAATCAGGAGTTGGATTTAGATTCAATAATTTTAATCGCTGCTGAATACGGCGCTGAAGTAGAAGAAAAGATTGAGATAGATGACAAGCAGTTTGAGCTGTTTGATACAGAAGATGCTCCAGAGGATTTGCTAGAACGCGCGCCAGTTGTAACGATTATGGGCCATGTTGACCATGGTAAGACAACTTTACTAGACGCAATCCGCAAATCAAAAATCACTGCCGGAGAGGCCGGTGGAATCACACAACATATTGGCGCCTATCAAGTAGATGTAAAGGGTAAAAAGATTACTTTTCTTGATACACCTGGACACGAAGCTTTTACAACAATGCGTGCAAGGGGAGCAAAAGTTACTGATATAACGATTCTCGTAGTGGCCGCAGACGATGGTGTAATGCCACAAACTATCGAGGCAGTTAATCATGCTAAAGCTGCAGAAGTACCAATTATTGTTGCAGTTAACAAAATGGACAAACCTACTGCCAACATCGACCGGATCAAGCAGGAACTAGCTGATTTAGGTCTACTTGCTGAGGACTGGGGCGGCGAAACAATTTTTGTGCCGATTTCAGCTTTAAAACGTGAGGGATTAGATGATCTATTAGAAATGTTATTACTTGTTTCTGAGGTCGAGGAATTTAAGGCTAATCCCAACCGATTAGCTGCTGGAACAGTAATTGAGTCACAATTAGATAAAGGACGCGGCGTTGTTGCGACAATCTTAATTCAAAATGGAACTCTTGAAGTAGGAGACCCATTAGTTGTTGGTGTTACCTTTGGACGAGTTCGTGCAATGGTTAACGACCGGGGCAAAAGAATCAAGAGCGCAGGTCCATCAACTCCTGTAGAAATTACTGGTTTAAGTGATGTACCGCAAGCTGGTGACCTATTTATTGCTTTTGCTGAGGAAAGAAAAGCGCGTGCCATCAGTGATAAACGCTCTGCAAGGGCTAGAGAGTCCGAACTTAGGACAACAGCTAGGGTAACTCTTGATGACTTGTTTAAACAAATTCAAGAGGGCGAAATACGCGACCTTAATATAATAATCAAAGGTGATGTGCAGGGTTCAGTTGAGGCATTGCAGGAATCATTGTTAAAGATAGATGTTGAGGGAGTAAAAATAAAAGTAATCCATAAAGGTGTTGGTGCGATTACGGAGACTGACGTCTCTTTAGCTTCAGCGTCCAATGCAATAATAATTGGATTTAATGTTCGCCCAGAACCACAAGCACGCGAAGCTGCTGAACTTGAAAAGGTCGACATTCGTTTACACCAAGTAATCTATAAGGTTATTGAGGAGATTAATGCTGCAATGCAGGGGCTACTTGATCCGAAATTTGAGGAGGTTATAATTGGGCGAGCTGAGGTTAGACAAGTCTTTAAGGCTTCTAATATTGGTACAATTGCTGGTTGTTTTGTAACGGACGGCAAAATAACACGTAATGCTCAAGCGCGAGTAATTCGCGATAACAAAATTGTCTATGACAGCACAATTGAGTCGTTGAAGCGTTTTAAAGAAGATGTTCGCGAGGTGGCGAAGGGTTATGAGTGTGGTATTACAGTTACTAAATATAACGATATTAAAGAAAATGATGTTATAGAGGCATATATTATGGAAGAGGTAAAAATCTGAGGTGATGATCGATGACTAATTCGCGCGCAAAGCGAATGGCTGGACAGATTAAAAGAGAGATAAGCATAATCATTCAAAATAATTTAAAAGACCCTAGAATCGCTTTTTTAACGGTTACAGGGACTGAATTGACTAATGACTTGTCGATTGCAACGATTTATGTAAGCGTTTTCGGTACAGATCAAGAAATTGAAAATAGTTTAGAAACACTAAATCGTGCCAAGGGACACATTCGAACGGAACTTGGTAAAAGAATCCGTTTCAGAAGCGTCCCTGAACTTAACTTCAAACTTGATACCTCAATCGATTACGCTTACCGAATAGAGGAATTATTAAATGAAATTAAGGAGAGGGACGAAGATGACGAAATTGAATCCTCGTGACATCGAAGCCTTTAAGAACTTTCTTCTAGAAAAAGACGATTTTCTAGTCCTTTCTCATGTCAAACCTGATGGGGATGCAGTGTCCTCTTCTTTAGCTGTGGGCTACATTTTGTCGTTATTAGACAAAAATTATGTTATAGCGAATCAACATTCTTACCCGCACCGGTTCACTTATTTAAAGAAATTTGATCAGCTTAAGCTTGCGGCAGAAATTACTGATAAATTTTCTAATGTTATAGCAGTGGATACAGCAGATATTAACCGCCTTGGCGAGACTGTAAGTTTAATCGCGACCAAGAGCACGATTGTAAATATTGACCATCATGTATCAGGTAGTCATTTTGGTGATATCAATCTAATAATACCAACCGCCGCTTCAACAACTGAGGTAATCTACAAAATAGCAAAGACGCTTGAACTGAAGTTTAGCAAAGAGTTTGCTGAATATATTTACACGGGGTTATTAACTGATACTGGTGGATTTCGTTATGCTAATACTACACAGGAGACGCTCCGAATTGCTGCTGAGCTTGCTAGTTATGGGATAAACCCTAGTAATATCGCTGATTGTGCGCTAGAAAGAATTTCATTAAGCTACCTTAAAGGTCTTAAAGTGGTTTTGGATAATATTGAATTTTATGATAATGATACGATTATTGGCAGTTTACTTGATTACAAAAACCTGCAGAATTTGGACGATGAAGCCGACGGCATTGTCAGTTTGCTACGTAATATTGACAGTGTTGATATTAGTTTTTTGATTAAGGAAGACCAGCCTGGGCATTATCGGGTAAGTCTAAGATCCAATCAGCTAGTTGATGTTAGTCAAGTTGCCGCGATATTTGGAGGCGGGGGACATTTCAATGCTTCTGGTTTCTCTTATGAGGGGGATTTAAATAGCTTGAAAGAAAAGATTATTAAAGAAGTTCAAGCTTATAAGGAAAATGAGGGAAGAGAACTCTTTGAATAGAATACATGGAATTATACCGATAAAAAAAGAGACCGGCATGACCTCTCACGACGTAGTGTATCGAATTAGACGGATCACTGGAGAGAAAAAGGTCGGCCATACTGGAACGCTGGACCCTGACGCTACGGGACTTCTTTTAATTGCCATAGGACATGCAACGAGGATTTCCGAATATTTAACTAATGAGAGTAAGGTTTATCGTGCAAAATGCACTTTGGGTAGTTCAACCACAACCGAGGACGCATCGGGGGAGATTATTGAACAGGTTAGGGTCACCGAGCTTGATAGAGAACGAATTTGTGAGGTTCTCGAGAGTTTTATTGGCCGATATGAACAAGTTCCGCCGATGTATTCAGCAATTAAAGTTGATGGGGAACCACTTTATAAGCTGGCAAGAAAAGGGGAAGAACGAATTCGTCCTGCACGAACTGTAGAAATATACGATATTCAATTAAATGATTATATTTTTGGAGAAAACCAGTCGACAATCGATTTTACAGTAACTTGTTCTAAAGGAACCTATATAAGGACACTTTCAGTAGATATCGGCAGAAGGTTAGGGTTACCAGCGCATATGTCACAATTAGAGCGTCTTGCAAGTGGCAAGTTTCATGTCAATGAAGCGTATAGCCTGACAGAAGTTAAGGAACACTTCTTTACCGGAGAAGCTGCAGGCATTATATGCTCGATGAATGATGCACTTAGTGACCTTCCATCAATTACAGTTTCAGATGAGGATGTACGTAATATAATTTATAATGGGAAGCAATTGTTTGTTGAGGAGATCAGCGATGAATTTGCTTCGCAAAAGCCTATAAAAATTCTTAACGAAAATAATCATTTAGTTGCACTTTACCAACTAACTGCAGACAATAAGTTTATGCCAGTAAAAGTATTTAAGTATGGTGAGATAAATGAAAATAATAAAAATTGATTACCCATTCACAGACCAAGTTTTTGAGAAAACTATTGTTGCAGTAGGTTCCTTTGACGGAATCCATCTTGGGCATCAAAAGGTTATTAATGCTGCTAGAGAGTTAGCTGTAGAATCAGGTGTAGAGCTTGCTGTGATGATATTTGACCCGCATCCACTCGACATTCTTGATCCACCAAACTCACCAGAGAAGATTACACCAAGAGGCCAACAAGAAAAACAACTTGAAAAACTAGGTGTTGACATCTGTTACATAGTTAGTTTTACTAAGAAATTTGCTTCTTTAACCGATCGCGAATTTACCGAGCAAATCCTTGCAAATATGAATATAAAAACCGTAGTTATTGGTTTCGACTTTCGTTATGGGAAAAAAGGTAAAGGAGCAGCCCTAAATTTAAAAGAACATGCTAAGGCGAAGAATTTATTTGCAGTCAAGATTGTTGATGCCTACCTAATCGATAAAATAAAGGTTTCTAGCTCACGGATCCGTAGTCTTTTACTTGACGGAAAGGTCGAGGAAGCCAATAAATTACTGGGCAGGCCATATAGCATTGAGGGTGTGGTAGTCAAGGGTGAGCAACGAGGTAGAAAAATTGGTTACCCAACTATTAATCTATCGCTTAAGGAAGAGTATATCGAGCTTTTAAACGGCGTTTATATTGTAAGGGTATATATTAATGATAATTCTTATTATGGTGTGATGAATGTTGGCAGCAGACCTACTTTCTATGAGAACCCAATGGATATCACCTACGAGATACACTTAATTGACTTTAAACAGGATCTATACGGTGAGTTAATTGAAGTAGATGTATTGAAGTTTTTACGCAAGGAAAGAGGCTTTAAAAATACGTATCAGCTTGTAGAAGCGATTAGAGAAGATATTGAAGCAACCAAGAGATTCGTTTCTTTACTTTTAAATGATTAATGTGTTATAATTCTTTGTGGTACTGAGACGTTTTAAGTCATAAGTATACCCGGTACTAGGACTAACGATTCTCCAACGTTACTCTTGGTTAGGGATTAAATTTAAAAAGGAGGATATTACTATGGCATTGTCACAAGAAAAGAAGCAAGAAATTATTAAAGAGTATCGAATTCATGAGAATGATACTGGTTCACCAGAGATTCAAATTGCAATACTAACAGATAGAATTAATTATCTTAATGAGCATTTACGTGTTCACAAAAAAGACCACCACTCGCGTCGCGGATTACTTAAAATGGTTGGTAGTCGTCGTCATTTACTAAACTATCTAAGAGATAACGATATCGTTCGTTATCGCGACATAATTGGTAAACTTGGTCTACGTAGATAGCGCAAAGTCTAAAAAGCGGGTTTGCCCCGCTTTTTTAAATACCTAGAGATGATTGAATACCTTTAGGAAGGGAGATGTTTGGTTAAATGGGAAAACAGATATATGAATATAAGCTTAATGATAAAAAGATTGTTTTTGAGATTGGAGAACTAGCTAAACAAGCTAGTGCATCTGTACTAGTTCGCTATGCAGATTCAGTAGTATTAGTGGCTGTAACAGCTTCAACAGAGCCTAAAAAGCTTGACTTTTTTCCGCTAACTGTAAATTATGAAGAACGGCTTTATGCAGTCGGCAAGATTCCAGGAGGTTTTATTAAAAGAGAAGGGCGTCCAAGCGATAAAGCGACACTAGCTTCTCGATTAATCGACCGTCCAATCAGGCCTTTGTTTCCAGAGGGTTTCCGCAACGAAGTTCAAGTAGCCGCAACAGTTCTATCCGTCGATCAAGATGCTTCAACCGAAATTGCAGCAATGCTGGGCACATCGCTCGCATTATCAATCTCGAATATACCCTTTGCGGGTCCGATTGCTGGTGTTGAGGTCGCTTGTATTGACGATAATTTTATTATCAACCCTAATGTTGAAGAGGCTGAGAAAAGCCAAATTAAACTCACTGTTGCCGGCACAAAAAACGGAATAAATATGGTTGAAGCAGGCGCTGACAATGTTTCAGAGGAATTAATGCTTGAGGCGATATTGTTTGGACATGAAGAAATTAAGAAACTTGTAGAATTTCAAGAACAGATAGTAGCTGAGATTGGCAAGGTGAAGCGAGAGGTAGTACTCTACGAAATCGATGCTGACATAAAAAATGCAGTTGACGAGTATGCGAAAAATAGATTAATTGAAGCGATTCAAATTAAAGAAAAACTTGCAAGAGAAAGCGAAATTGATTTAATTTATTCAGAAACAATGGAACATTTCGCTGAAATATATGAAACTGAAATTGGACAGGTGAAAGAGTCTTTAGATGAGATATTGCGTGCTGAAGTACGCAGACTAATTATTGAGGAAAAAGTCCGCCCAGATGGCAGACAACCTGAAGAAATTCGTCCTATCTCAACTGCAATTGGTATTTTGCCAAGACCACACGGCTCAGGTCTCTTTACACGTGGACAGACACAAGCTCTGAGCATCTGTACATTAGGTGTCTTATCTGATATACAGAGACTTGATGGCTTGGATTTATTAGAAACAAAACGATTTATGCACCATTATAACTTTCCACCATTTAGTGTTGGGGAAACAAGACCGATGCGTGGACCAGGAAGAAGAGAGATTGGACACGGCGCCTTGGGTGAAAAAGCACTTAATCCAGTTATTCCAACGGAAGATGACTTTCCTTACACAATTCGTGTAGTATCTGAAGTATTAGAATCTAATGGTTCATCTTCGCAAGCAAGCATCTGTGCTGCGACACTCGCTTTAATGCAAGCAGGGGTGCCAATTAAAGCACCAGTGGCAGGAATTGCAATGGGACTTATCAAAGCAGAAAATGAAATGACAATTCTAACTGATATTCAAGGGTTAGAGGACCATCTTGGTGATATGGACTTTAAAGTTGCTGGGACGGCTGAAGGTATAACAGCTCTACAAATGGATATCAAAATTGATGGTGTTAATCGTGAAATTTTGGAATCTGCTCTTGAGCAAGCGAGAAAAGGTAGATTATTTATATTAGAGAAGATGGCAGAAACTATTAAGGAGCCAAACCCGGAGCTTTCCGAATACGCGCCTAAAATTATCACCATTCGGATTGATCCAGATAAAATCCGAGATGTTATCGGGCCAGGTGGACGTGTAATTAATCAAATTATTGACGAAACAGGAGTCCAAATCGATATCGAACAAGACGGTCGAGTTTATATTGCATCACTGGATCTTAAGATGAACCAGAAAGCTATAGAGATTATCGAAAATCTTGTAAGAGAACCGGTGGTTGGAGAAACCTATCTCGGAACAGTTAAAAGAGTTGAAAAATTCGGTGCTTTTGTTGAAATTTTCTCAGGCAAAGAAGGCCTAGTTCATATTTCGCAGCTAGATAGCAAGCGGGTCGAGAATGTCGAAGATATAGTAGATGTCGGAGACTCAATTATGGTCAAACTAACCGAAATTGATAACCAAGGACGCCTTAACCTATCAAGAAAAGAAGCTTTAAGGGATAACCCACCTGAGGGAACAGACAAAAAGTAGTGTTGAAAAGTCAGGTTAAATAATCTGACTTTTTCCTTGTTTATATACCGAATAATTGAGTAATTTAGATAAATTTGATATATTTAATTGTATTATAAATATATCTTTTGGAGGAACTTGATGATTATTCAACACAAACTTGAAAATGGAATACGCGTGGTAGTTGAAGAGATTTCTGGTGTTCGTTCCGTAGCTGTAGGTGTCTGGGTTAATACGGGTTCACGATATGAAACTCCAAATATCAATGGTGTTTCACATTTTATCGAGCATCTTTTATTTAAGGGTACAGAAAATCGTAATGCAAAAGATATTGCTGAGACGATTGACAAAATAGGTGGTAATCTTAACGCTTTTACGTCGAAGGAGTATACTTGTTACTATACGCGAGTGATGGATCAGCATATTGAAACCGGACTCGACTTATTATCCGACATGCTCTTTAATTCCTTACTGAAAGAGGAAGAAATTGATCGCGAAAGAAATGTCGTTTTAGAGGAAATTAGGATGTATGAGGATACGCCTGACGACCAAATACACGACTTAATATCTGCCTGTGCATATGGCGGGAACTCACTTGGTTATTCAGTTCTTGGCCAAGAGAGCTCTTTACATAATTTAAATCGGGAGAAAATTATTGATTACATGCAGAGCAAATATAATTACTCAAATATCGTAATCTCGATTGCGGGAAATGTCGATAGTAATATAATTGAATTAGTAGGGGAATATTTTGAGCGCCCCGGTCTTGGTGGGGAGGAGAATAGTATAACTCCGGCTGTTTTTTCTGGGAATATGTTATTGAAGGAAAAAGATACCGAGCAAGCCCATATAGCACTGGCTTTCCCTGGCTTGCCTGTTAATAACGATTTGCTCTATACATTAAATCTATTAAATAATTTGTTTGGTGGTAGCATGAGTTCAATGCTCTTCCAAGAGGTTCGCGAAAAACGAGGTTTAGCATATTCTGTCTTTTCTTATCATTCATCCTATAAAGATACTGGCCAATTTACAATTTATGCGGGTACTAATCCGAACAATCTTGACCAGTTAATCGAAGTAATCTACAATGTGATCGACCAAACACTAACTGAGGAAATAGCGGAAGCGGAAATTGAGAAGGGCAAAGAACAGATGAAAGGCTCATTAGTACTTAGTTTAGAAAGCACTACTAACAGGATGATAACAATTGGCAGGAATGAAATTCAGCGAAGACCGCATTTAGATATGGACGACATTATTAATAAAATTGAGGAGATTAGTTCGGAAGGGTTAAATGAAACCTTACGTAATATCTTCATAAATAATTATTCTGCAGCTTTAATCGGCCCGATTTCTACACTACCTAGTAGTTTAAGGAGTGATTATTTTGCAAGTGGTAAAAATTAAAAGAATTGATGTGAACAGTGGCTTACCCTTGCCGGCAAAAATGTCGGAAGGGGCAAGTGGATATGACCTGCTTGCAGCAATAGATGATGATATAATTTTAGAACCTAAAGAAATTGCCTTGATTCCTACAGGATTTTCCTTAGAGATACCATTAGGACTTGAAGCGCAAATCAGACCGCGAAGTGGATTGGCACTAAAACATGGAATATCTCTTGTTAACACGCCAGGAACGATTGATGCAGACTACCGCGGCGAAGTAAAACTTATTATGATTAACCACGGTAAAGAACCTTTTACAATTAGCCGTGGCGACAGGATTGCTCAAATGGTGTTTGTTAAGCTACCGATAATCCAGTTAGTAGAAGATGACAACTTAAACCTAACAATAAGAGGTAGTGGCGGCTTTGGACATACGGGTTTGTAGATAAATAATCTTAATAAATCATCATATTGGAGGGTTGTTAAATGAAAAAGAAAGCAAATTATAATATTGCGATAGTTGGTGCTACGGGTGTTGTTGGCTCAAACATCCTAAGACTATTAGAAGAGCGAGATTTCCCTGTAAACACAATTAAATTGCTGTCATCTTCACGTTCTAAAGGAATAATAATCAAGTTTAAGGGCAAAGATGTGACAGTTGAAGAGGCTGCTAAAGATAGTTTTAAAGATGTCGACATAGCCTTTTTTAGTGCAGGCAGTGGAGTTAGTAAGGATTTAGTCCGACATGCTGTTAAAGCTGGGGTAATGGTGATTGATAATACAAGCGCCTTTCGCATGGATGAAGAAATCCCCTTGATTGTACCTGAGGTTAATCCTGAGGCGCTTAAAGAAAATAAGGGCCTAATTGCTAACCCAAACTGTTCAACAATCCAGATGGTGGTTGCACTTAAGCCTATTTATGATACTTTCGGCATTGAAAAAATTGTTGTATCCACTTACCAAGCTGTATCTGGCGCAGGGACCGCGGCAATTGATGAAACTATTCTCCAGAGCAAACAAGTACTTAATAATGAGCGAGTCACCATGCACGTGTTACCTGTTAGCTCCTTGCCAGTGAAAAAACAGATTGCTTTTAATGTTATACCACAAATTGATCAGTTTGCCGATAATGGTTTTACGCTTGAGGAATTAAAAATGATTAATGAGACTAAAAAGATTTTTGCTGATGATAATATCAAAATCACAGCAACCTGTGTACGAGTGCCAGTAATCTATGGCCATTCAGAATCTGTATACCTAGAATTAGCTAAGGATTTTACAATCGAGGAGATTAAGGATGTACTTGCTAATGCTCCAGGAGTTGTCTTAATGGATAATCCAAAGTCTCAAGAATATCCTACTGCAGTTGAGACTGCGGGGAAGCTTCAGGTTTTTGTTGGTCGACTTAGAAAAGATCTCGATAATGAAAGAGGATTAAATCTCTGGATTGTAACTGACAATCTGGTTAAGGGAGCAGCTTGGAACGCTGTTCAAATTGCTGAGTTGATCGCCTATGACGCCAAGTAAGAAAATTATTGTTCAGAAGTATGGTGGTTCTTCACTAATCAATTTAACAACTCGTGAGAAGGTAATTTCCCATATTAAGAGTGGTCTAAATGAAGGCTATAAATTAGTAATCGTAGTTTCTGCAATGGGACGCGAAGGAGATCCTTACGCCACTGATACACTTATTGAACATATTCAAAGAAACGGAAATAATCTCAAAAATCGTGAATTTGATTTGTTGCTAAGTTGTGGTGAGATTGTTTCAGCAACAACTTTAAGTAGTATGCTTAATGCTAGAAAGATTGATAATACTGTCCTTACTGGTGGACAGGCTGGTATTATTACAGATAATAACTTTGCGAATGCCAAAATAATGAAAGTGGATACTACACGTTTACATGAGGAGTTAGCTGAATATGATGTAGTTATTGTAGCAGGCTTCCAAGGGACTACGGAGAATGGAGATATAACAACCTTAGGACGTGGTGGATCAGATACAACAGCCGCTGCTCTAGGTGTTGCTCTTACAGCCGAATACATTGATATTTTCACTGATGTTCTCGGAATTATGTCTGCTGACCCGCGTATTGTGAAGAATGCGGAGCGACTTTCTGCGGTTACTTACGAAGAAATTTGTAATCTAACTAACCACGGTGCGAAGATAATCCACCCACGAGCGGTTGAAATTGCGATGGAGAAAAACATACCAATTCGTGTTCGCTCAACTTTTGATAAAAGTGACGGAACCCTAGTAACTGCAAAAGATTCTCTAAAAGAGTATAGTATAGGGTCTGTTAATCGTGATAGAATAATAACAGGTATAACTTCAACTTCTAACTTGGTGCAAGTAAAAATCAAGGTTGACGACGAAGTTAACACCCAGCGAATATTGTTTTTCAAAGCATTAGTTGATAATCAGATTACTATCGATTTTATCAATATAACTCTGGACGAGACAACTTTTACTGTTGCGAGAGATGATCTGGTGCGGCTTGACAAAATTCTGTCTGACAAAGACTACCAACCGATAATCCGCGAATATTGTGCGAAGGTATCGATAGTAGGAGCAGGAATAGCTGGTGTGCCAGGTTTAATGGTTCAAATTAGCGATATACTAAGTAAAGAAAATATTGAAATTATTCAAGCAAGTGATTCGCATACATCGATTGGAATTTTAATTAATACAGTTGATTTATCAAAAACAATTAATGCATTACATGCTAAATTTTATGTTTTGTGAGGAGTGAAGAGATGGATTTTGGTAGATTGATGACTGCTATGGTTACACCTTTTAACGAGAATTTAGAGATTGATTATGATGTTCTAGTTCAACTAGTCGAACATTTAATTGAAACGAAGACTGATACGATTGTCGTTTCAGGGACAACAGGTGAATCGCCAACGCTTTCAGATGAAGAAAAGATAGCTTTATTTACCGAGGTAGTTAAGCTTGCAAATGGTAGAGTTAAGGTGATTGCCGGAACGGGAACAAATGACACAAATAAGACTATCAATTTTACTAAAGAAGCAGAAAAGACTGGTGTCGATGGTTTTATGCTGGTCACACCTTACTACAATAAGCCGTCGCAGGAAGGCTTGTATATGCATTTCAAAGCCGTAGCAGCTGCCACTGAACTACCAATCATGATATACAACATACCGAGCAGAGCTGGAATCAATATAAGTGCACAGACAATTATTGAGCTTAGCAAAATCGATAATATTTTTGCGGTTAAAGAAGCCTGTGGTGATATAGTTCAGATCAGTGAGATTATTAAATACACAGATGACGATTTCTATCTCTACAGTGGTGATGACAAATTTAATCTGGCGGTCCTTGCGGTTGGTGGCTACGGGTGTGTGAGCGTAGCAAGCCATGTTGTTGGTAGACAGATTAGCGAGATGACTAATCACTATGTGGAAGGTGATATAGCAAGCGCGACAGCGATTCATCTAGGACTAATAGATCTATTTGAAGGTATATTTATTACCTCGAATCCATCGCCAATTAAGGAGTTATTAAACCAGATAGGAATAAATGTTGGTGGCGTGCGACTTCCGTTAATGAGTGTTAATGCTGAGCAGGCTATTATATTGCGCGAAATTTACAAGAAAGCAATCGAGCTTTAAAATGAATGAAAAGATAGAAAATATAAGGAGATGAAATATTGGATAAAAAGAAGGGAAAGCTTAAATTTTATGCTTTGGGCGGACTAGGCGAAATAGGAAAAAACATGTATGTCATTGAATATGAAGATGACATTGTTATTGTTGATGCTGGACTTAAATTTCCCGAAGAGGACTTGTTAGGCATTGATATTGTTATACCTGATATCTCTCATTTAATTGAAAATAAAGATAAGGTAAAAGGTGTCTTCCTAACACATGGGCACGAAGATCATATTGGCGGACTAAGCTATATTTTAAGACATATTCAGATGCCAATTTACGGTACTAGACTTACACTGGGTTTACTTGAGGGTAAGTTACGTGAAGCGAAAATTTTGAAGCAAGCAAAACTAAGGGTAGTCGATTCAGATTCTGAAATAAAACTAGGAGCATTTACTGTTTCATTTTTTAATACAAACCATAGTGTACCCGCTTCGGTTGGAGTAGTTATCGACACACCAGAAGGAGTGGTTGTACAGACTGGTGATTTTAAATTTGACTTCACACCTGTAGACAATCAAATGCCAGATATTCGCAAAATGGCAGCAATAGGCGAAAAGGGCGTGCTATTATTATTATCTGATAGCACAAATGCAGAAAGAGAAGGCTATACTTTGTCTGAGCGTCTAGTAGGCGAATCTTTAAACGAAGTCTTTAGAAAGGCTGAACAGCGTATCATCGTTGCAACTTTTGCATCAAATATTCATCGAATTCAGCAAGTTGTCGATGCTGCCTGCACCTTCGAAAAGAAATTAGCGATTATTGGTCGTAGTATGATTAATGTCATTGGAATCGGCCGCGAACTCGGCTACCTACACATACCTGAAGACATGATTGTCGATATTAACGACATTAATAAGTTGCCACTGGATGAGGTAGTTATTTTATCAACAGGTAGTCAAGGCGAACCCATGTCGGCACTTGCTCGTATGGCTCGAGGAAATCACCGCCAAATTGATATTTTACCGGGCGATACAGTTATTCTTTCAGCTACACCGATTCCGGGAAATGAAAAATCTGTTGCCAAAACCGTTGACCAATTATTTAAGATTGGCGCAAATGTAATATATGGAGGCAATTCTACCTACCTTGTCCATGTATCAGGGCATGCTAGTCAGGAAGAGTTGAAATTAATGTTAAGTTTGATGAAACCTAAATTTTTTATTCCAATACACGGAGAATACCGCATGCTAAAAATCCACGCCGATTTAGCTGAAACAATGGGTATGGATAAAAAGAATATATTTATTTTGGATAATGGAGATTCGATTGAAATAGCTGACGGTCGTGCTAGGCGCGGTCCTAAGGTTCAGACGGGTAGTATCTTAGTTGATGGCTTAGGAGTTGGCGACGTTGGCAATATCGTTTTACGAGATCGCCGCATGCTTTCTCAGGATGGGATTCTTGTTGTTGTCGTTACTTTAGGCAAAGGCACTAAGAAAATACTCTCTGGACCGGATATTGTCTCTCGTGGTTTTGTCTATGTGCGCGAAGCAGAAGAACTACTTGACGAAGCGAATGGCGTCGTCACTAGTACAATAAATAAATTACTAGAGGATAATATTACTGAATGGTCAGTGATAAAAAATAACGTGCGTGAAGATTTGAGCAAGTTTTTGTATGAAAAGACTCGTCGCAAGCCGATGATTTTACCGATAATTATGGAGGTATAATCAAACAAGAATAAGACAATTAGGTGAAATTAATGGTAAAAAAGCGAAATTCAAAAAAACGGCAACAACTAATAAAAAATTTAAAGTATGAATTTATCGGTATAGTGTTGTGGACATTGATGCTGATCGAGCTATTTGAATTGGGAATTGTTGGTCAATCTCTGAATACACTATTTAGATATGTTTTTGGTCAGTGGGATTTCCTGATATCATTGGGTATAATCATATTTGCTTTATATCTAATGTTTGTACGAAACTTTAATTTTAAAGTAACGCCGCGAAAAATCGGCTTAATGCTGATTATTTTTGCTGCTGCATTATTTAACCATATTAACTTTGTTGAATATTTAAACAGCAATAATCTTCTTGCTGATACCGGTATCTGGCAAGCCACTTGGGACTCATTAAATGCTGATCGACTTGGTTTAGTTAGTACCCAGATAGGTGGGGGAATGCTAGGCGCAGCACTATATATTGCTTTTGTCTTCTTAGTAAATGATCTTGGAGCTAAGATAATAGTTGTTAGCTTAGTGCTGATTGGCGTACCACTGATCATCAGACGATCATATATTGACTTTTTCAAGAACTTAATTAAAAGAATAAAAACAGCATACAAAAACTTTAAAAGCAAACAAGAGAATCAGAAAAAGACTGAAAGGTCTATGCTTAAGCCCATGACCGAAAATGGACATCCCGCGCCAATTATTCATGACTTCGTCAACAACGGCATACACCCTGCTACTCGTGTTAATTTAAATAAAGAGCTGCAAGATGATTTAGACCAAGGCATTCTAGACGAAGAAAATAAAGAGGACGGTAATAATAATGGGAAGAGCAATGGAAGTCTAATAGCAAGCACAAGTGATGTTGCGAGTAACTATCAATTGCCTTCTCCTCAATTGTTAGAACGATACGAAGCAGTGCAAACATCTGAAAGCTTTGAGAGCATTAGTGATAATGCTAGAAAGCTAGAGGAGACACTCGCTAGCTTTGGTGTAGGAATTAAAGTATTACAAATTCATAAGGGACCATCAGTTACGAGATATGAAGTACAACCTGATTTTGGTGTAAAGGTAAGTCGGATTGTAAACCTCGTTGACGATATAGCACTAGCTTTAGCTGCTAAGGACATTCGAATCGAGGCACCAATACCTGGAAAAGCAGCTATTGGTATTGAAGTACCTAATACCGAAGTCTCAATTGTCTCGTTAAAAGAAGTTATAACTAGTCCTAAATTTAATGATAGTAAGTCTAAGTTAAGTCTAGCTTTAGGAAGAGACGTTACCGGTGAACCACTAGTTCATGATTTACTAAAAATGCCCCATCTATTGGTAGCTGGAACAACCGGATCTGGTAAAAGTGTCTCATTGAATACTATGATAATCAGTATTTTATATAAAGCTAAACCGCAAGAAGTGAAATTTTTAATGATTGATACTAAGGTCGTTGAACTCAACGTATATAATGGTTTACCGCATCTATTGGCTCCCGTTGTTACCAATCCGAAAAAAGCGTCACAATCATTAAAAATGATTGTAGAAGAAATGGAGAATCGTTACGAATTGTTCTCCTTAAAAGGTGCAAGGGATATCGAAAAATACAATACACTGATGGAGGCGGATGAGAAAAAAGCTGGGACATCTGGAGGAGTTCTACCTTATATTGTAATTGTTATTGATGAATTAGCGGATCTCATGATGGTAGCGGCAAATGACGTCGAAGAATCTATTATTAGAATAGCTCAGAAGGCTAGAGCCGCTGGTATACACTTAATTGTCGCCACTCAACGGCCTACGGTAGATGTAATTACTGGGTTAATCAAAGCGAATATACCATCTAGAATTGCTTTTGAGGTCTCTTCACAGATTGATTCACGGACCATCCTTGATCTGAATGGTGCAGAAAAACTCTTAGGTAGCGGTGACATGCTTTTCATGCCAGTTGGAGCTTCCAAACCACTTCGCGTTCAAGGAGCCTTTGTTTCCGAGAATGAAGTAGAGCGATTAGTTAATTTTATTAAAGCTCAACAGGATGTCAGTTTTGAAGTCGATATTATTGAAAACTTCACAGCACATAAAGAAATAGCTGAGAGCGAGGACGAGCTATATAGCGACGCGGTTGAGTTGATAATTGAAGCGAACCAAGCATCTGTCTCATTCTTACAAAGGCGTTTGCGCATTGGTTATAATCGTGCCGCAAGACTAATTGATGAAATGGAAGCAAAGGGTGTAATAGGCCCATATGAGGGAACTAAACCACGCAAAGTTATCATTAATAATAAGAGTGACAATTCATTATAAGATTTCTTAAAAGAAAGGCGACAAGATGAAAGAAAAAATAGCTTTAATAACTGGAGCCACAGGTAGCATTGGTGCTGAAATTGCATTATTGTTCGCTAAAAACAAGATTAATCTATTGCTCCACTATAACTCAAATATCGCGAAAGCTTTAGAGATTAAAGGTCAATGCGAAAATTACGGTATTAATGTGACTCTTTATAAGGCTGATATTTCACAGTTAGAAGAAATTGAGAGGCTGTTTGCAGATATCATAAAAAGTGCGCAAGAACCCAACATTTTGATAAATACCGTCGGCACAGCTTATTATGGATTAATTCAAGATGTAAGTTATCAAGATTGGGATTTGCTAATTAGAACAAATGTTATGAGCACTTACTTCTGTATCCAGAATGTTATACCGAAAATGATTTGTGATAAATACGGACGAATAATCAATATTTCTTCGATCTGGGGAGAAATTGGTTGCGCCAACGAATCCTTATATTCTTTAACAAAAGGAGCAATTAATAACCTTACTAAATCACTGGCAAAGGAACTTGGTCCGTCAGGAATTACAGTTAATGCAATTGCGCCAGGGGTTGTTCCATCAAGAATGAATGACTGTTTTTCTCAAGAAGAATTACTGCTGTTAAAAGAAGAAATTCCACAACATCGATTTTCGAAAGCAATTGAAATTGCCCAGACAGCACTACATTTAGTTCATGACAATTCTGAGTACTTAACTGGACAGATTGTAACAATTGATGGTGGTTTAAGCCTGATTTAATGACTGTCAGTGTGTTAAAAACCAGACAAGATAGAGCAACTAAATGCTTTAAGTGGTTTAACACTTCACAAACAGTGATAAGTTGCCACAACTGTGACGGTGAGATGAACATAATGCATATTTTGAGCAATCTCGTTTTAAATATGGTATTCTTGAAGCTAGAAAGCTATGCTCGTAGAGTATAATTTACTGATTATAATAGCGACGTATATTACTGAAGCTTTTATAATAGCATTATGACTAAAACTATATTAAAGAGGAGGAGTAAATGGGGATGAAATTAAATAACAAAACAATTTATGAAACCGCTCTAGCACGTGGAGTCTCTCGTCGTGACTTTCTGAAAATGTGCACAGCTTTAACTGCTGCAATGGGTCTTAAATTTTCACAAACTGAACAAGTAGTAAAAGCTCTAGAGACTAACAAGCGCATTCCTGTTATCTGGATGGAAATGCAAGCATGTACTGGTTGTTCTTTATCCTTTGTGAGATCATACAATCCAAGCACAGAATCTGTAATTTTTGACATGATCTCAGTAGAGTATAGCGAAGTTCTAACCGCTGCTGCTGGCCATCAAACTGAAAAGTCACTGCAAGACGTAATTGACAATTACAAGGGAGAGTACGTTTTGGTGATAGAAGGGGCCATTCCGGAAGATGCGGAATACTTAACTGTTGGTGGGAAATCTGCCAGAAAGCTTATGGAGGATGTGGCGAAAGATGCTATGGCAGTTCTAGCTTTCGGTAGCTGTGCTACCTTTGGTGGTGTTGTGGCTGCTAATCCTAATCCAACTGATGCAGTTGGCGTAAAAGATATCATTAAGGATAAGCCTCTTATCAATGTACCAGGCTGCCCACCGATTGCTGATGTTATGACTGGTGTAATTGCACACGTTGTAACTTTTGGCGTGTTGCCTGAATTAGATACACAATTGAGACCAATGGCGTTTTACCGTCATAAATTACATGACAAATGTAACCGTCGTGCATACTTTGATGCTGGTTTATTTGTTGAATCTTTTGATGATTTTGGATCGAAAAACGGATATTGCTTATACAAAATGGGCTGTAAAGGGCCTTCTACCTTTACATCATGTGCAGAAATGCAATGGAACGGTGGAACGAGTTATCCAATCAAAGCAGGCTGGCCTTGCCTAGGTTGTACAGAGGATAACTTCTGGGATTTTGGACCTTTCTACACGAAACGTTCTCCAATCCCTGGAACACAAGTAACTATTAACCCTGAAGTAGTTGGGGCTATAGCTGGTGGAGCATTACTTGCTGGTCTAGCAGGTCATGCTGGTATTACTGCAATTCAAAAAAATAAAAACAAGAATAAAGAACAAGAAGATGAGGTGAACAATTAATGGAACGTATCGTAGTAGATCCGATTACTAGAATTGAGGGACATTTACGTATTGAGGCTGATGTTAAAGACGGTGTAATCGTTGACGCGCTAAGTTCTGGAAGTGGCTTCCGCGGATTAGAGGCGATAGTTGAAAACAGAGACCCACGTGATATTTGGGCTTTTACACAGCGTATTTGCGGCGTTTGTACTACAACTCATGCTCTTGCTTCGGTCCGAACTGTTGAGAATGCATTAGGAATTGAAATTCCAAAGAACGCTAACTATATAAGAAACATTATGGGTGCAGCACAAATGATGGCTGACCATTTAGTTCATTTTTATATTTTACATGCGCTAGACTGGGTTGACGTAGTATCAGGTTTAAGTGCTGATCCTGCAGAGACTAGTAGAATTGCTCAGTCAATTTCTAAATGGCCTAAATCATCAGTTGGTTATTTTACTGATGTACAGAACAAAGTAAAAGCGCTTGTTGAAAGTGGTCAATTAGGTATTTTTGCTAATGGTTATTGGGGACACCCATCATACAAGCTTTCTCCAGAAGTAAACTTATTAGGAACAGCTCATTACCTTGAAGCCTTAGAATACCAAAGAGAAATAGTAAAAGTTCAAACAATTCTTGGTGGTAAAAACCCACATCCATTCTACGTTGTAGGTGGTATGGCTACACCGCTTGACCCTAACAATGACAACTCGATTAATATTCATCAATTAATGCAGATTGAAAGAATTCTTGAAGAGAGCAAAAACTTTATTGAGCAGGTTTATATTCCAGACCTTAAAGCAATTGGCGCAGCTTATGCACCAACTACTAACTACGGTGGCGGGATTGAAAACTACATGGTGATGGGCTCAAACCCAACAACTTCAATTAATGATGTAAGCTCTTATCGCTACCCGCGCGGTATTATTATCGATGGCGACATCAATAACGTTATTACAGATTTTGACTTAACCGAAACTGGCGAGATCGCTGAGTTTATTGATAAATCATGGTATAGCTATGATGGTAACAAAAGAACGGGCGGAAAACATCCTTTGGTTGGTGAAACTACACCAGCTTATGATGGACCGTCAATTCCTTTTGACAA